>DASUBP010000164.1:0-18229 GCA_035763205.1 Gemmatimonadales bacterium | reverse complement strand
AGGTGGTGGGCGTCGGCGAACGCCCGGCCCGTGGCGACCACATCCTCGACGAGGTGAATGGTCCCATAGTAGTCGCCGAGCTGGAAGCGCTCCCGCGCCTGATTGACCAGATGCTCAGGACTGGCGTCCATAGGCCCCCTCATACCAGGTCACGAATTCCCGGATGCCCTCTTCGATGCCCACGCGAGGCCGGTATCCCAACTCCGCGGCGGACCGTGACAGATCGGCGGAGGTCAGCTCGACGTCGCCGGCTTGCATGGGTGCCCGCTCGATGCGCGGCGACCGCTTCAGCGCCCGGCCGATCAGATCGATCAGGCGGTCGAGCCGTACCCGTTCTCCGCCCCCGATGTTGAACACCCGGGCCTCCCCGCGATCGGCGCCCGTCGACCGCCCGGTCCAATCCAGGGCCGCCAGAGTGCCGTCGACCCCGTCAGATATGAATGTATAGTCCCGTTCGGCCGATCCGTCCCCGAACATCCTGATCGTCTCATCCCTGGCGATGGCCCGAGTGAACCGGTGAATCGCCAGATCGGGGCGCTGCCGGGGCCCGTACACCGTGAAATACCGCACACAGGCGATCCGCATCCCATACAGGTGCGCAAAGGCCCGGGCCATCAGCTCCGCCCCCCGCTTGCTCGCGGCGTACGGTGAGATAGGGGCGTCGGCCGTCGCATCTTCCTTGAAGGGCGCCGGCGTGTCATTTCCGTACACCGACGACGACGACGCGAGCACCATCCGCTTCACCCCGGCCCGCCGCGCCCCATCCAGCAACCGGGCAGTCGCCCGTACGTTCGCCTCGACGTACGCCACGGGATCGTCCAGCGAGGGGCGCACGCCGGCCTTGGCTGCGAGATGCACCACCCCCTGCACCCCGCTCCAGGGCAAGTCGGTGGTCGCGCAATCGAGGTCGAGCAACCGGAATGTCTTGGAGCCCTGGACGCCGGCAAGATTCCGTTCCTTGATGTCCCGGGCATAGAACGGATCGAAGTTGTCGATCCCGATCACCTCATCACCACGACCCACCAGCCGGTCGCACACGTGGGACCCGATGAACCCCGCGGCGCCGGTGACCACCCACTTCGCGGTCACGCCTTTTTCAGGCTCTGGAAATAGTCGATGGTCCGGCGCAGCCCCTCATCGAGGGCGATCTTCGGCTCCCAATCCAGGCGGGACTTGGCCAGCGAGATGTCGGGCTTCCGCACTTTGGGATCGTCGGTGGGAAGCGGGCGCTCCACGATCGTGCTCCTGCTCCCGGTCAGCGCGATCACGCGCTCGGCCAGCTGCCGGACGGTGAATTCGTTCGGGTTGCCGATGTTGACGGGATCTTCCGTCCCCCGCTCGAAGAGCCTGATGATGCCTTCGACGAGGTCGTCGACGTAGCAGAACGACCGGGTCTGGTCGCCATGGCCATAGACGGTGAGGGGCTCTCCCGCCAGCGCCTGCACGATGAAGTTGGACACGACCCGCCCGTCATGCGGGCGCATGCGCGGACCATACGTATTGAAGATCCGG
The DNA here is from genome assembly GCA_035763205.1 of Gemmatimonadales bacterium. GTDB lineage: Bacteria > Gemmatimonadota > Gemmatimonadetes > Gemmatimonadales > GWC2-71-9 > 40CM-2-70-7. The sequence continues at coordinate 16,717 of DASUBP010000164.1, read as the reverse complement.
ATGATGCGCGTGTCCACCTTGTGGTAGCGATGGTAGGCCATCGTCATCGCCTCGGCGAACCGCTTGGCCTCGTCGTACACGCCGCGGGGCCCGATGGGGTTCACGTTGCCCCAATAGCCCTCGGTCTGCGGGTGCACCAGCGGATCGCCGTACACCTCCGAGGTCGATGCCAGAAAGAACCGAGCCCCCTTCGCCTTGGCGAGACCGAGCGCGTTGTGGGTGCCCAGCGACCCGACCTTCAGGGTCTGAATCGGGAGCTCGAGGTAATCGATGGGACTCGCGGGACTCGCGAAATGCAGAATGCCGTGCAGCTCACCGGAGACGTCGATGTACTTGGTGACGTCGTGTTCGATGAAGGTCCAGGCCTTGTTCCCCGTGAGGTGCGCGATGTTGGCGCGATTGCCGGTGATGAAGTTGTCCATCCCCACCACGTCGGCCCCGCGCGCGATCAGGGCGTCCGAGAGGTGGGAACCGAGGAACCCTGCCGCGCCGGTTACGAGGAGGCGCATGCGAGCTGACGGCCGAGGCTGTCGTACGTGAAGCCGAGACCGGCGAGCCGCTGGGGTTCGTACAGATTCCGCCCGTCGACGATCAGCGCCTGACGCATCACACCCTTCATTTTGGAGAAGTCGGGGTTCCGGTACTCGCGCCACTCGGTCACGATCGCGAGCGCCTCCGCGCCTTCCAGCGCCGCATAGGCGGTGGGGGCGTAGGTCACCCGGTCCCCCAGCTGCATCCTGGCGGTCTGCATCGCTTCCGGATCGTGCACCCGGACGTTCACGCCGGCTCCGAGGAGGGCCTCGGCGAGCACCAGCGCGGGACTTTCACGCACGTCGTCCGTCTCCGCCTTGAAGGCGAGTCCCCAGATGGCCACCGTTCTGCCGCGCAGTCCCTGCGGGAAGTGCTTCGACAGCTTGTCGAACAGCACCATCTTCTGCCGGTCATTGGCCGCCTCGACCGCCTTGAGCACGTCGAGGGACACGCCGCGATCGTCCCCGGTCTTGATGAGCGCCTTCACGTCCTTGGGGAAGCAGGACCCGCCGTATCCCGGGCCCGGGAACAGGAAGGCGGGTCCGATCCGCTTGTCACTGCCGATGCCCTTCCGGACCAGCGAAACGTCGGCGCCGACCGCCTCGCAGAGCCGGGCGACCTGGTTCATGAACGAGATCCGCGTCGCGAGCATCGCGTTGGCCGCGTACTTCGTCATCTCCGCGGACGGAATGTCCATGAAGATCAGCGGATTGCCGGTGCGGACGAAAGGCGCGTAGAGCTCCTCGAGCGCCCGGGCCGTCTCGTCGGCGTCGACCCCGACGACCACCCGGTCGGGCTTCATGAAGTCGTCGACCGCCGCGCCTTCCTTCAGAAACTCGGGGTTGGAGCAGACGTGGAACGGCGTCCTGGTGTGCTTCGCGATCTCCGCGCGGACCTTCTCGGCCGTCCCCACCGGAACCGTGCTCTTGGTGATGACGATCTTGGAACGATTCATGTGCTGGCCGATGGTGCGGGCCACGGCGAGCACGTGCTGCAGGTCGGCGGAGCCGTCCTCATCGGGCGGCGTTCCGACGGCGATGAAGATGATGTCGGAGCGTTCGACGGCCCCGGCGACGTCGGTGGTGAAGGCGAGACGCCCGTCCTTCTGATTCCGCTCCACCAGGGGCTCGAGTCCCGGCTCGTAGATCGGGAGCTCGTTCCGTTTCAGCCGGTCGATCTTCCGGCCATCGACGTCGGCACAGACCACGTCGTTCCCCGTTTCAGCGAGACACGCGCCGACGACCAGGCCGACGTATCCTGTGCCGACGACGCCGACGTTCACGACCGGCTCCCTCGCGGCAGGACGTGACGGGTATCCACGACGAGGCGCGCCGACTTGGCCACGAGCTGGTAATCCACCGCGGTGTGATCGGTCACGATGATCACGCAGTCGGCGCTCTTGAGCGCGTCCGCGGTCAGCGGCACCGACTTGAGGTCGAGCTTGTCCTCGTGCAGCGTGGCAATGTGCGGATCGTGGTACGAGACGTGCGCCCCCCGCTGCTCCAGGAGCTTGATGACGTCCAGGGCCGGACTCTCGCGGATATCGTCGATGTCCTTCTTGTAGGCGACCCCGATGACGAGGATCTTGCTCCCCCGCACCGCCTTGCCCTGATCGTTGAGCCCGTTCGCCACCTTGGTCACCCAGTACTCGGGCATCTCGGCGTTGAGCTCACCAGCCAGCTCGATGAAGCGGGTCTTGTAGTTCAGGGTCCGCATCTTCCACGCGAGATAGTGCGGATCGAGCGGAATGCAGTGACCGCCGACGCCCGGCCCCGGCGTGAATTTCATGAATCCGAAGGGCTTGGTGGACGCCGCCTCGATCACTTCCCACACGTCCACGCCCAGCTTGTCGCAAACGATGGCCATCTCATTCGCGAGCCCGATGTTCACGGACCGGAACGTGTTCTCCAGAATCTTCACCAGCTCCGCCGCCTCCGGATTCGACACCGGCACCAGCGTGTCGATGGCGGGCTGGTACAGGGCGATGGTAGCGGCCCGGCAATGCTCCGTGATGCCGCCCACCACCTTCGGAGTGTTGCGCGTGTTGTATTTCGGATTGCCCGGATCCACGCGCTCGGGCGAGAACGCCAGGAAAAAGTCGGTGCCGACCTTCATGCCCGTCGACTCGAGCGCGGGAAGCATCAGCTCGCGGGTCGTGCCGGGGTACGTGGTGGACTCGAGAATGATCAGCTGGCCCTTCCGCAGGGTCTTCTTGACCGATTCGGTGGCCGCCAGGACGTAGCTGACGTCCGGATCCTTGGTCTTCGACAGGGGCGTGGGCACGCAGATCGAGATCGCGTCAGGCTCGCCCATCCTGGTCAGATCGGTCGTGGCGGAAAACTTCTTGGCCTTCACCGCGTCCGCGACGGCCTGGGTCGGCACGTCCTGGATGTGTGACTTCCCGGCGTTCAGGCCGTCCACGGTCCGCTGGTTGACGTCGAACCCGATGACGCGGTACCCCGCCCGCACCAGCTCCATGGCGAGCGGCAGACCGACGTAGCCCAGCCCGACGATGCCGAAGACCGCGCTCCGGTCGCGCGCCTTGGCGATCAGCGCGTCGACGGGCGTGGCGGCGGGACTCACAGGGTCACCGGCGTGCCGCCGGCCGCGAGCGAGCGGGATGCTGCTTCGAGAACTTGGACCACTTGGACACCTTCCTTGGCACCTGCGCGGGGGGCCTCCGTGCCGCGGGCGACGCGCACAAAGTGCGTCAGCTCAGCGGCCAGAGGCTCGACGTTGGGGAGGCGGGGAATGAAGATGTCCCCCTCCCGAATGGACAGACTTTCACCGAATGACGCATACTCGGGTGGCCGCTCCACGCCCTTGTCATAGATGCGGAGCTTTTCGCGGGCTTCCATGTCGTCGAAGACCGCCATTTTCGACGCGCCGACCACCGTCAACTTCCGCTCCTTGTGCGGATCGAGCCACGACAGCTGGACGTGCGCCAGGACGCCGCTCGCGAACTCCATGGTCAGGAAGACCACATCCTCGATACGAGGCTGGAGGTAGCAGTGGCCCTGAGCGGCCACCCGAACGGGTGCTTCCCCTAGCACTTCCAGGGCCACGGAAACGTCGTGGGGACCGAAGCTCCAGAGGGCGTTTTCGTCGGCCCGGACCTGCCCCAGGTTCACCCTGAGGCCGTATAGATAATAGATCCTGCCGAGGTCCCCGCTCTTCACCAGACTCTTGAGCCGTTCGACCGCCGCGTGGTATACCAGCAGGTGACCGGCGAGGACCGGCACCTTCCGTGCTACGGCCGCCTCAGCCACCCGTTGCGCGTCCGCCACGGACAGCGCAAAGGGCTTCTCGACCAGGCAGGGCTTGCCGGCCTCGATGGCCCGCAGGGCCAGGTCCGCGTGCGCCTTAGCGGGCGCGGCGATGACGACGGCCTCGCACACCTTGAGCAGCGCATCGACGTCCGCCGTGATCACCGCGGACGGATATTGCCGGGACAGCTTCTGCCGGGTGGCGTCACTGGTGTCGCACACCGCCGCCAGCTCGCCGTCCGCGAGTCCCGCCACGGTGCGGACATGATTGCGCCCCCAGGCGCCGGCGCCGATGACGCCGATTTTCAGCCGGCTCACTTGTAGAAGCTCTTCACCGCATCGACGACCGCGTTCTTCTGCGCGTCCGTCAGCTCCGGATAGATCGGGAGCGAGATCACTTCGTGCGACGCGCGCTCCGCCCGGGGCAACCGGCCCACGGCGTACTTGAGGTGGGCGAAGCAGGGCTGGAGATGCAGGGGAATTGGATAATAGACCGCGTGCCCGATGCCCTTCTCCTTCAGATGCGCCTGCAGCTCGTCCCGGCGCTCCACCCGGAGCGTGTACTGATGGAAGATGTGCTCGTTGGCGGGGTCGACCACGGGCGCGCGGACCGCACCCAGGCCGGCGAAGGCCTTGGTATAGGAAGCCGCGTGTTCCCGCCGCTTCGCCGACCAGCCCGCGAGATGCGGGAGCTTGGCCAGGAGCAGGGCCGCCTGGAGCGTGTCGAGGCGCGAGTTGGTGCCGACCTCTTCGTGATGGTACTGCTTGGCGCCGCCATGCAGCCGGAGCTTCTTGAGGCGCTCGGCCCCCTGCTCGTCGGAGGTGACGATCATCCCGCCGTCACCCCAGGCTCCGAGGTTCTTGCTGGGGAAGAAGGAATAGCCGGTGGCCCACCCCAGCTCTCCTGCCATGCGCCACGTGCCGTCGATCTTCCGGCGGGCGCCGATGGCCTGCGCGGCGTCCTCGATGACCGGGATACCCTTCTTGGCGGCGATGGCCAGCAACCGTTCCATCGGCGCCATCTGGCCATAGAGATGCACGGGCATGATGGCCCGGGTCCGCGGCGTGATGGCCGCTTCCACGGCGGCCGGATCGATGTTGAACGTATCGGGATCGATGTCCACGAACACCGGGGTACCGCCGGCGTTGTGGATGGTCCCCGCCGTCGCGAAGAAGGTGAACGGGGTGGTGATCACCTCGTCCCCCGGCTTCAGGTTCAGGGCCTTCAGCGGCAGCAGGAGGGCGTCGGTCCCGCTGGCGCAGCCGATGCCGTACTTGGCATGCGAGAGGGCGGCGACCTCGGCCTCGAGCTTGGGGATGGCCGGGCCCATGATGAATTGCTGGGCCTCGATCACCTGATGAATGGCGTCGAGCGTTTCCTTCTTTATGGTCTGGTACTGGGCCACCAGGTCCAGCATTGGTACGTTCACGAAATTCTCCAGGGGTTCAATTGAAACGGCCGTCCCGTCACGCCGGGCGCGGCGGCTTGGTAATGCGGAGGGTCCCACCCGACTCGGCGTACTCGGCGCCGCAGGCGGCGCACTGCGCCGCGCCCGCCGAGATCGAGAGCCGTTCGCCACACTGACACATCCAGCCCACCCGGCGGGCCGGGACTCCGACCATCAACCCATACGCGGGGACATCGGACGTCACCACGGCGCCCGCCCCGATGAAGGCGAACTCGCCGAGCGTGGTGCCGCAGACGATCGTGGCGTTGGCGCCGATCGACGCGCCCCGCTTCACGAGGGTTTGGCGGTATTCGTGCTTCCGGGAGACGTGGCTTCGCGGGTTCAGGACGTTCGTGAACACGCAGGAAGGACCGCAGAAGACGTCGTCCTCGAGGTGGACCCCCTCGTAGATGGACACGTTGTTCTGGATCTTCACGTTGTTGCCGATGCTGGTGCCCGGCATCACGACGACGTTCTGACCGAGACTCGAGCGCTCACCGATCACGGCGCCCTTCATCACGTGACAGAAGTGCCAGATCTTCGTACCGGCACCTACGACGGCGCCTTCATCCAGAAAACTCGAGGGATGAACGTAGTAGTCGGCCATCAGCCGATCACCCGCACTTCCGGCTCGAGCTCCACTCCCGTCTTCTTCTGGACGGTCTTTTTCACGTGGTCCATCAGCTTCTGCACGTCGGCCGCCGTGGCATTCCCCAGATTGATGAAGTAGTTGGCGTGGAGATTCGACACCTGCGCGCCGCCCACCGTGTGCCCCTTCAGGCCGGCTTCGTCGATGAGCATGCCCGCGGTCCGCGTGAGCGAGGGATTCTTGAACACCGACCCGCAGCAGGGCTGATCATAGGGCGTTCCCGCCTTCCGCCAGCGGAAGAGGCGGCTCTGGAGCTCCTTGAGCTTGGCGGGCGACTCCTCGCCGAGGACCAGCTTGGCTTCGAGGACGATCACCGGCCCCAGGTTGGAGGCCCGGTACTTGAACGAGATCTGCTTCCGGGCGATCTGCTTGACCTTGCCCTTGGCGTCCATCACGGTGATCTCGGTCACCACCTCGGAGAACTCGGCGCCATGACATCCGGCGTTCATGTAGATGCCGCCCCCGACCGTCCCCGGGATGCCGATGAACCGTTCCACGCCGACGAAGCCCGCCTCGGCCGTACGCCGGGCCAGAATCGGGATGGGCATCCCCGCGCCGACGATGGCCGTGGCGCCCTTCATCTCGAAGCGGTCGAGACCCTTCCCCAGACGGATCACGACGCCCGGGAATCCGGAGTCCTTCACCAGGACGTTCGAACCGAGTCCGAGGACCACCCAGGGCAAATTGCGGTTCTGGGCCATCTCGAGGCCCCGCTGCACGTCGTCGACATCGGCCGGGAACAGCAGGTACTTCGCCGGCCCGCCGATGCGGTACGTGGTATACCGGGCGAGCGGCTCCTGCTCCAGCAGCCGCCCCCGGAACTTCGCCTTGGGGGGCTGCGGAGGCGCCGGTGGTGCCTTGACCGGTTTCGCCGCGGCGGCCTTCGCTACGCCCTTACCGCTGCTCCGGGACTTGGGGCGGGCGTCTTTGGTACCTGACGCGGCTGATTTCCGACGAGGGGTTTTGGGTGCCATGCCTGTAAGCTCCTCACGCTGCCGGTCCGGCTGCGCAGTGCGATGATCGCGTCGCATGCGGCGCTGGCCGCGGACATCGTGGTGGTGTACGGGATCCGATGCACCAATGCGGCGCGGCGGATCGCGTAGTCGTCTTGCTGTGTGAACTTCCCGAGCGGCGTATTGATCAGGAGCTGGATGTCGCCGGAGACGAGGAGATCGATCGCATTGGGTCGTCCCTCGTGAACCTTGCGCACCGACTCCGCGGGCACGCCCCGGGCCCGCAGGTACGCCTGGGTTCCCGCCGTCGCCAGAATCCGGAACCCCAGCTCATGAAACCGCCGGACGATCGGCACGACGGTCGGCTTGTCCGAATCGTTGACGGTCACGAAGATCGCCCCGTCCAGCGGCAACCCCGAGTCCGCCGCGATCTGTGCCTTGGCGAACGCCATGCCGAAGCTGTCGGCGAACCCCATGGCTTCCCCGGTGGACCGCATTTCCGGGCCCAGCACACTATCTACGCCGGGGAGCTTGGTGAAGGGGAAAACAGCCTCCTTCACGGCCACTCCGGGGAGGGGAAGCTCATCGGGGACCCCCAATTCGTCCAGTCCATGCCCCACCATGACCGCCGCGGCCAGCTTGGCCAGGGAGACCCCGGTCGCCTTGCTGACAAAGGGGATGGTCCGGGAGGCCCGGGGGTTCACTTCCAGGACGTAGACGGTCCCGTCCTTGACCGCATACTGGACGTTGATCAGGCCGACCACCCCCAGCGCCTCGGCGAACGCCTTGGTGTGCTTGCGCATCTCCGCCACCTGCCGGTCGCCGATGAGATACGGGGGAAGGACACAGGCCGAGTCCCCCGAATGGACCCCGGCGTCCTCGATGTGCTGCATCACGCCGCCCACCACCGTCCGCTTCCCGTCGGAAATGGCGTCGACGTCGGCTTCGAACGCGTCCTCCAGGAACCGGTCGATGAGCACCGGATGTTCCGGCGCCACGCGGGCCGCCACCTCGAAGAACTGCCGGAGAGAGCCCACGTCGTACACGATTTCCATGGCCCGCCCACCGAGCACGTACGATGGGCGGATCAGCACCGGGAACCCGATGCGCTCGGCCACCTTCACGGCCTCGTCCACCGAGCGCGCCATCCCGTTCGCGGGCTGGGTCACACCCAGGCGCCGGGCCAGGGCGTCGAAGCGTTCGCGATCCTCGGCGATGTCGATGGCGTCCGGGGTGGTGCCGAGAATGTGGACCCCGGCGGCCTCGAGCGGCTTGGTGAGCCGGAGCGGCGTCTGCCCGCCGAGCTGCACGACCACGCCCTTGGGCCGCTCCCAGTGGATGATCTCGAGCACGTCCTCGAAGGTCAGAGGCTCGAAGTACAGCTTGTCGGAGATGTCGAAGTCGGTGGAGACCGTTTCGGGATTCGAGTTGATCATGATGGTCTTGTAACCGAGCTCGCGGAACGCGAGTCCGGCGCGGACGCAGCAGTAATCGAACTCGACCCCCTGCCCGATCCGGTTCGGTCCGGATCCGAGAATCACGATGCCCTGCTCTCCCAGCGGTTCCGACTCGTTCTCGTGGTCGTAGCAGGAGTAGAGATACGGCGTGCTCGACGGGAACTCGCCCGCGCAGGTATCGACGGTCTTGTAGACCGGGTGGATGTCGAGTGCCCACCGGCGCTCGCGCACCGCGGCCTCGGTCTCTCCCTTCAGCGCCGCGAGCTGCCGGTCGGAGAATCCCAGACGCTTCATGCGGCGGATGCCCGCCGCACCGGGCTTCGGATCGGCCGCGTACGCCCGCTCGGCCGCGATCAACTCGGCGAACTGATGGAGAAACCAGGGATCGATTCCCGACGCTCCCGCGATGTCCGGCACCGTGAGACCGGCGAGCAGGGCCCGCTTGATCTGAAAGACCCGCTCCGGCGTGGGCACGCGGAGCGCGACCCGGATGTCTTCCGGTGAGTCGCCGGTCAACCGGTCATCGGCCAGGGTGGCGCCGAGGCTCCAACCGGTCCGGCCGGTCTCGAGGGCGCGCAGCCCCTTCTGGAATGCTTCCTTGAAGGTCCGTCCGATCGCCATCGCCTCACCGACCGACTTCATCTGGGTCGTGAGGTGGAAATCGGCACGCGGGAATTTCTCGAACGCGAAGCGGGGGACTTTCACGACCACGTAATCGAGCACGGGCTCGAACGACGCGGGCGTGGTCCGGGTGATGTCGTTGGGCAGCTCGTCGAGCGTATACCCCACCGCGAGCTTGGCCCCGATCCGCGCGATGGGGAACCCCGTCGCTTTCGACGCGAGCGCGGACGACCGCGACACCCGGGGGTTCATCTCGATCACCAGCATCTCGCCGTCGGCAGGATTGACGGCGAACTGGATGTTGCAGCCGCCGGCCTCGACGCCGATCTCCCGGATGATGGCGATGGCCGAGTCACGCATCTTCTGGTACTCGCGGTCGGTCAGCGTCATCGCGGGGGCGACCGTGATCGAATCGCCGGTGTGGACCCCCATCGCGTCGATGTTCTCGATCGAGCAGACGATCACGACGTTGTCGCGCCCATCCCGCATCACCTCGAGCTCGAATTCCTTCCAACCGATCACCGAGCGCTCGATGAGCGTCGAATGCACGGGAGAGAGCTCGAGCGCCGTGTCCACCAGCTCCTCGAACTCGGCACGGTTGTACGCGACGCCGCCCCCGGTGCCGCCGAGCGTGAACGACGGACGGATGATGGCGGGGTAGCCGGTCTCCGCGACGGCGGCGAGGGCTTCCTCGCGGGAGCTCACGGTCCGGCCGAGCGGCGTCTCGAGGCCGATGCGCCGCATCGCGATCGCGAACTCGGCGCGGTCTTCGGCCATCTTGATGGCCCGGGCATTGGCGCCGATCAGCTGCACGCCGAACTCGGCGAGCGTGCCGTCCTGGGCCAGGGCCATCGCGACGTTCAGGGCCGTCTGGCCCCCCATGGTCGGCAGGAGCGCATCGGGCCGCTCCTTCTCGATCACCTTGCGGACCCAGGCCGGGGTGACCGGCTCCACGTAGGTCTGATCGGCGAGCTCGGGATCGGTCATGATTGTCGCCGGGTTCGAGTTCACCAGGACGACTTCATAGCCCTCTTCGCGCAGCGCCTTGACGGCCTGCGTCCCCGAGTAGTCGAACTCGGCCCCCTGCCCGATGACGATGGGGCCGGAGCCGATGAGGAGTATGCGCTTCAGGTCAGTGCGCTTGGGCATCCACCGTATCCCGCAGCGTGTCGTCGAGAGAAAAGGTCGGCGCCCACCCGGTCGCCGCCCGCAACTTGGATCCGTCCCCGACCAGATTCGGAATGTCGGCTGGCCGCATGAGCTCGGGATCCGTTTCGGGAATCGCCTTCACGCCGAGCCGCGCCGCCACCTTGTCGAACAGCTGGCGCAGCTCGATCCCCTGCCCGCTGGCCACGTTGTACGCCTCCCCCGGCACGCCCTTGGCGAGGAGCCGGGTATATGCGTCCACGACATCCCGCACGTCCAGAAACTCCCTGACCGGCTCCAGGTTCCCGACTTTTACCGCCGGGGCGCCGATCTGCCGGGCGTAGCGGAGGCGCTGCGCGAAGGCCGGCACCACGAACCGTGTGTCCTGTCCGGGGCCGGTGTGCGCGAACGCGCGCGCCACCACCACGCGCAAGCCCGTGCGCCGCCACGCTTCGAGGGCCGCGGTCTCCGCGCCGACTTTGCTCGACGCATAGGGCGAGCAGGGCGCGAGCAGGTCGGTTTCGAGGCGCGGGCGGCCGTTCTTTCCGTCGAGCCCTCGTCCATACACCTCGCCGGTCGACACCAGAAGGAAGACCGGATCGGCCCGTCCCTTCCGTCGCGCTTCCGCCAGCACGTACGCGATGCGCGCCGTCCCGGCGGCGTTCACGGTCCACGCGTATCCCGGATCGCGCGCCGCTTCCGGCCCCGAGGCCACGGCGGCGAGATGAATCACCGCGTCGTACGGCAGGTCGACCACCATCCGGACCGAATCGGCGTCCGTGAGCTCGAGGGGCAGCCAGCGGACCGACTCCCGCTCCTGGTCGCTCAGCCCGTCCTCGTGGGTGGCCCCGGCGGGCCGCAGCGCGCCGAACACTTCATGGCCGTCGGTCAGGAGCCGGCGGATCATCCACCGGCCCACGAACCCGTCCGCACCCGTGACCAGAACCTTCACGCCAGGCGTTCCAGATCGGCGTCCACCATCATCTTGATGAGGTCCGCGAAGCCGGTCTTCGGCGCCCAGTGGAGCTCCGCCTTCGCGCGGCTCGGGTCGGCGAGCAGCAGATCGACTTCGGCGGGGCGCACGAATTTCGGATCGATCACGACGTGCCTCTGCCAGTCGAGCCCGGCGTGTCCGAAGGCGATTTCGCAGAGCTCGCGGACCGTGTGCGTCTCGCCGGTGCCGATCACGAAATCGGCGGGCATCGGCTGCTGGAGCATGCGCCACATCGCGTCGACATAATCGCCGGCATAGCCCCAGTCGCGGCGGGCATCCAGGTTGCCGAGGCGGACTTCGGTGCCCCGCCCCCGTTTGATCCGGGCGACGGCGTGCGTGACTTTCCGCGTCACGAACTCGAGACCGCGGCGCGGAGACTCGTGGTTGAACAGGATCCCGGAGACCGCGTAGAGGCCGTAGGACTCACGGTAGTTCACGGTGATCCAGTGCCCGTACACCTTCGCCACGCCGTAGGGCGAGCGCGGGTAGAAGGACGTCGTCTCCTTCTGCGGGGTCTCCTGCGCCTTGCCGAACATCTCGGAGGACGAGGCCTGGTAGAAGCGCGCCTCCGGATGCGCCAGCCGGACCGCTTCCAGCAGCCGGGTGACGCCGAGCGCGGTGAACTCGCCGGTGAGCACGGGCTGGCTCCAGGACGTGGGGACGAAGCTCTGCGCCGCGAGGTTGTAGACCTCGTGAGGCTTGGCGTCCCGGATCACCGCGGTGAGCGAGTGCTGGTCGAGCAGGTCGGCGGGCACGATGTGGACCCGGTCGAGGAGGTGGCCGATCCGTTCGTAGGAGTCGTGGGAGGTCCGGCGGACCACGCCGACCACCTCGTAGCCCTTCTCCAGGAGCAGCTCCGCGAGGTAGGACCCGTCCTGGCCGGTGACGCCCGTAATGACGGCTGTCTTCGGCTGGGCCTGGCGGGGTTGCCCGGCCTCGGACCCCCCGTTAGGTTTCCGCCCCTGCTCAGGCCCCGATCCCCGGGGTGTGCGTGCAGTGGAACTCATTCGCTGGACCGACCATGGCTCGTGTGTGTGATCTGTGTGGCAAGGGCCCCGCGACGGGGCACAACGTCAGCCACGCGAACAACAAGTCGAATCGCCGCTGGTTTCCCAACTTGCAGCGCGTGCGCGCCGTCGTAAACGGCACCACCCGCCGTATCCGGGTCTGCACCCGCTGCATCAAGTCGCACCGCGTAACCAAAGCCGCCTGAAGAGAAAAGGGGACCCGTCGGGGTCCCCTTCTGTTGCACCGAACGCCCCGCCGCTCGCTCACTCACTCAGCAGTTCGATCCGGGCCACGTCGGCACCATCACCGACGCGATGTCCCAGTTTCACGATGCGGGTATAGCCACCCGGCCGGGCCGCGAATCGCTTGCCCAACTCGGCGAACAGGCGGTGACTCACTTCCTTGTCCGCGATCCGCCGCTCCACCAGCCGGCGGGCGTGCAGATCACCCCGGCGCGCCAGGGTGATCAGGTGCTCCGCGAACGGCCGGAGCTCCTTCGCCTTGGCTTCCGTGGTGACGATGCGGTCGTGCCGGAAGAGGGAGGTCGCCATGTTGTTCAGCGTCGCCTTCTTGTGGCTCGACGTGCGGGAGAGCTGCCGTCCCTTCGCGCGGTGCCGCATTACTCGTCTCCGCTCGCGACCTGGGCCATCGGCGGCACGCCGGCCTCGAGGACCCGCACGTCACCCGTGCCGGTTTCCTCGTACCGCATGCCGAAGTTCAGGCCCTCGCGCCGCAGCAGATCCGCGATCTCCCCGAGCGCCTTGTCGCCGACGTTCTTGACCTTGAGCAAGTCGGCTTCGGCGTGCTGCACCAGATCGCCAAGGGTGCGGATGTTGGAATTCTTGAGCGAGTTGACCGAGCGGACCGTCAAGCCGACGTCATCGATGCTCCGGTCAAGGAGCTCCTTGAGCCGGCCCGGCGCCGCGGAGCCGCCCCCCGCGCTCGGCGCTTCGGCGGCCACCATCGGGACCTTGCCGAAGTCGACGAAGTAGCGGAAGTGCTCCTGCGCGAGCGCGGCGGCGTACGCCACCGCGTCCTCGGGACTGATGGTGCCGTTGGTCTCGACCGACAGCGTGAGCCGGTCGTAGTCGGTGCGCTGACCCACGCGGGTCTCGGCCACGGTGAAATTGGCGCGGCGGACCGGATTGTAGATCGAGTCGATCCGCACCACGTCCACCGACAGGGTGCGGTCGACCGGATGCTGCTCGGCTTCCACGTACCCGCGGCCCTTGTTCACGTACAGCTCCCCGTTCATTTCCTTGTCGTCCTGCACGGTGAACAGGAGCTGATCGGGATTGACCACCGTCACCGCGCCATGCGCTTCGATGTCGCGGGCGTAGACGGGGCCGGCCTTCTCGCGCTTGATGTGCAGCACCGCCTCGTCCGCGTCGGGCGCGAGCACGAGGGTGAGCTGCTTCAGACGCTGAATGATCTGATGCACGTCTTCCACCACGCCCGGGATGGTCTGGTGCTCGTGCACCACGCCGTCGAGGCGGAACGCCCACACGGCGGCGCCGCGGAGCGAGGAGAGCAGCATCCGGCGGAGCGAATTCCCCAGCGTGTACCCGTAGCCCCGCTCGAGCGGCTGCAGCCGGAACTCGGCGGCGTTGGGCGTATCCTCCCGCTTGGTCATTTCGACCACGTGCGGGCGGACCAATCCGGTCAAATCGAGAGTCGTCGTCATCACTTGGAGTAGAGCTCGACGATGAGCTGTTCTTGCGCCGCGACCGGGATGGCGTCGCGGGTGGGCCGCTCGGTCATCTTGCCGAGGGCCTTGTCGCTGTCCACTTGAATCCAGCTGACCGGCTGTCCCCGGCCGGCGAGCTCGGCGGCCACCTTCACCAGGGCCAGCTCACGGCTCGCGTCGGCGACCTTCACTTCATCGCCGGGACGGATCCGGTAGGACGGAATGTCGACGGTCCGAGCATTCACCTGAATGTGCCGGTGGCGGACCAACTGCCGCGCCTGCCGGCGCGACGAGGCGAACCCCATCCGGAACACGATGTTGTCGAGCCGCGACTCGAGCGCGATGAGCAGCGCCTCGCCCGTGACACCGGGCTCACGCAGCACGCGTTCGAACACGTTCCGGAACTGGCGCTCCGAGAGTCCGTAGATGCGCTTCACCTTCTGCTTCTCCCGCATCTGCTTGGCATACTCGGATGCCTTCCGGCGCCGGCCCGTGCCCTGGCCATGCTGGCCCGGGGCGTACGCGCGGCGTTCAATCGCGCACTTCTCGGTGAGACAGCGCGCGCCCTTCAGAAAGAGCTTGGTGCCCTCACGACGGCAGAGCCTGCAGGCCGGACCCGTATAGCGTGCCATGGATCAGACCCGCCGCTTCTTGGGCGGCCGGCACCCATTGTGAGGAATCGGTGTCACGTCGCGGATGGAGCGGATCTGCAGGCCGGCGGTGGCGAGCGCCTGGATGGCGGACTCGCGGCCGGAGCCGGGACCCTGCACCCGCACATGCACGCGCTTCACTCCGAGCGACAGCGCTTCGCGCGCCGCCTGCTCCGCGGCCACGGTGGCGGCGAAGGGCGTGGACTTCTTCGAGCCCTTGAAGCCGGCCTTGCCCGCCGAGCCCCACGTGATGGCGTTGCCATGGGAGTCGGTGATGGTGATGAGCGTGTTGTTGAACGTGGCCGTGATGTGCGCCACGCCCTCCGCTTCGACGACTTTCTTGGCGCGCTTGGCGCCCGCAGCTTTCGCCTGAGCCATTTATTTCTTCAGAGAGGGCTTCTTCTTGCCCGCGATGGCGCGCCGGGGACCCTTCTTCGTGCGCGCGTTGGTGTGCGTGCGCTGGCCGCGCACCGGCAGATTCTTGCGGTGCCGCCCGCCGCGGTACGTGCCGATGTCCATCAATCGCTTGATGTTCATCGCCACTTCCGTGCGCAGCGCACCTTCGACCTTGTAGTCCCGCTCGATCACCTGCCGCAAACGCGCGACTTCCGCGTCCCTGAGGTCGCGCACGCGCGCGTCCGGGCTCACCCCCGTCTCGGCGAGAATGCGCTTGGCGTTCGACGGCCCCACTCCGTAGATGTAGGGGAGCGCGAACTGGATCTTCTTGTCGCGTGGCAGGTCCACGCCGGCGATTCGTGCCATCGGCTTAGCCCTGACGCTGTTTGTGTTTGGGATTCCGCTTGCAGATGACCCGGACCACACCCCGGCGCTTGATCACCTTGCAGTGCTCGCAGATCGGCTTGACGCTCGTTCTCACCTTCAAAAGACCGTCTCCCGGCAAAGATTCTGGTTGAGTCTTGAACAATACCCGGGCTCGTAAGTTCACGCAAGGGGCGCGATTACGTGGTCATAGCCTCCAGCACTCCCCGGAAAGCTGATAAGGGATCTTTGGCCCCCGTAATCGGCCGTCCCACCACCAAATGCGTGGCCCCCCGCCGCACCGCCTCCCCAGGAGTGACCGTCCGCGCCTGATCGTCCGCGGGGGCATCAGGCGCTCTGATGCCGGGCACCACCAGCCAAGGTTCAGCCCCCAGGGCTTCCCGGAGCAGCCCAACTTCGTGGCCCGACGCCACCACCCCCCGTAACCCCGCATCCCGTGCCAGCCGGGCCAGCCGCACGACCTCGAGGCCCAGGTCGGGTACCCCCCGCCC
The DNA here is from genome assembly GCA_035763205.1 of Gemmatimonadales bacterium. Classification (GTDB taxonomy): domain Bacteria; phylum Gemmatimonadota; class Gemmatimonadetes; order Gemmatimonadales; family GWC2-71-9; genus 40CM-2-70-7. The sequence goes on along the minus strand of DASUBP010000164.1, from coordinate 1,036 downwards.
CACGACCCCCTCGAACCCCCCGGCATCGTGGGACGTCAGTACCGTGACCCCGACCAGGGAAATGGCACCGGTGGTCCCCTGCGCGCCGGCCGCCTTCCCGGCCGCCGACAGCATCGCCGCCCCCCCCAGGCAATGCACCGTGGCCAGCGACACGCCGAGCTCGCGGGCCCCCTCGACGGCCCCCGCGACCGTGTTCGGAATGTCGTGCCATTTGAGATCGAGAAAGACCCGGATGCCGCGGGCAGTGAACTCGCGCACCAGCGCCGGCCCTTCGCGGACGTAGAGCACCGGACCGATCTTGGCCCAACCGAGTCCGGGCAGGCGCGACGCGAGGGCGAGCGCCTCCTTGCCGGTGGGCAGATCGAAAGCGACGACGAGCTCAGCCACCGTTCAGGCTCCTCACGATGCGTTCGGGGACCCTCGGGTCGGCCAGCGCGGCGGTGCCGATCGCGACGAGGTCGGCGCCGGCATGCAGGTACTCCCGCGCGTCCGCACCGGTCCGAATGCCCCCGACACCGATAAGAGGAAGGGCGACGCGGGCACGGACCTTCCGGATCGCCAGCACGCCCACCGGCAACAGCGCCGGGCCACTCATCCCACCGAACCCGTTCCCCAACCTTCCCTCGAGCGTGGCCGGCATCGTGTTCACGAGACTCAGCCCATCCGCTCCGGCATCACGGGCGACCTCGCCAGCGTGCGCGATATCCGGGAGGACCGGCGAGAGCTTGATGACGAGGGGCTTCGTCGTCGCGCCCCGGCACCGGCGCACCAGGTGGGCGAGCGAGGCCTCGTCGGCACCGAATTCGAGTCCGCCGGCCGACGTGTTCGGGCATGACGCGTTGATCTCGAACGCGGTGACTCGGTCGATACCACCGAGGCGCTCGAGCACCTTCACGTAGTCCTCCACGGTGGCACCCGCCACGTTCACGAGCACCCGCGCGCGCTTGACCCGATCGAGCAGCCAGGGCAGGTCGTGCGCCGCCACTTCTTCCAGCCCCGGATTGGCCAGCCCGACCGCGTTCAGCATGCCGCCCCG
>DASUBP010000163.1:0-2551 GCA_035763205.1 Gemmatimonadales bacterium | reverse complement strand
GTTGGCCACCGTCGTAGGCGACACCTGACAGATGCGCGCGACGCGCTGCGTGCCCCAGTACTTCTTCGCTTTGATAGAACTCACGGAACCCGAAATACCACCAGAATCGATAGTCCGCTAGTCCCCCCAGGAGGGCGCTGCAATGGGGGACGGATATGCCTATAAGATATTGTACAACAACAACTTACGACGCTAAAAATCGCCAACACAACGTCTACTCAACGCTACAGGTGCTTTCCTGACCCCTGACACCCGACACCTGACCCCTGGTCATCGCCGCGCGTCAGCCCACCGATTCGTCGCATCCAACACGGCCAACACCGCGCTGCGCTCGGGACTCTCCCTGACCTCTGCCGTCCCGGTCATCAGCATCGCCTCGCGGCCACCCAGCCCATGCACCGCCACCAGCACGAACTTCCGGTCGAACGCCTCCACAAGGGTCGCCCCCTCGAGTGCGATCGAATTGTCGGGCATCAGCTCGTCCAGACAGTGCGACGCGGCGCGCGCCGCCGCCTCCACCCGGTTCCGGATCGTGTCCGTCCCCTGCTCCTCGGCGTCCGCCTCCCGGTCCTCGAACGCGAGCTTCACCCGGATCAGCACCCGCTGGGCCCGCGACGCCGGCCGGACGTCCAGCGCGCGGAAAATCACCACCCGCCTCTTGGCCCGGTTCTTCACCGCGTCGTCCTGCATCTGCTCGATCGGACGCACGTCCGCCGTCTGCGCCACGCTGATCACCCGGTGATCGATCTTGAGACCGAGCTGGGCCATCAACGCCGACTCGATGTTCCGCACCACCTGCTTGGGGTGCATGTCGTTCTGCGTGAGCACGTGGATCTCGCTCACTTCCCCCTGCGGCGTCACCACCACCCGCGCGGACAACACCCCCGTGAGACTGGTGATGAGATTCTCGGCCCGCTTCACCCCCCACGGATCGTGGGCCGGCGTCGCGGAAACCGTCGAGCTCTTCTGTTCGGGCGCATCCCCCGCGCCACTGGCGCGGACCGGCTTCTGCGGTGTCACGGCATTACGCTCCTGTTGCTACCTGGTTCCGGCCGCCCGCCTTCGCCCGGTACAGCGCGCGATCGGCTGCGACCAGCACATCTTCGTGCTCAGCTCCCTCCAACCGGTACTCAGCCACCCCAATGCTGGCGCCGATAAAGCCCTTCGGATAGCCCAGCTCTCCCCCCAGCGCCACCACCCGCTCCCGCAATTTCTCCGCGACCCCCACCGCTCCCGAGAGCCCCGTACGCACCAGAATCACCACGAATTCGTCGCCGCCGTAACGGGCGGCGAAGTCCGCCGTACGAATCGCGGCCAGCAACTCGCGCGACGCCCCGCGCAGTACCTCGTTCCCGGCCTCGTGCCCGAACTGGTCGTTCACCTGCTTGAAGTGGTCCAGATCCACGAACAGCACCGCGAACGATTCACCGGACCGCTTGGTCCGCGCCACTTCGTTCGCCAACCGGTCTCGCAAGACCCGGAACGTTGCCAGGCCCGTCAACCCATCCACCGCCGCCTGCTGCTGCGCGGCCTTCGCCTGCTTCTCCAGATACGGTGGGCACGACTTGTACGTCGTCCGCCCCTTCACCATCGCGCCGGCGAACTCCCGGCAACTCCGGTACCCGCACGCCCCGCAATCCCACGGCCGGCCATTCGGCGCCGAGCCGATCTCCGCCAGGACATCGTCGACCTCGTCGGGCGCCACCGCCGTCATCCGGCCATTCACCGCGAAGGTCGCGCCCACGTTCACCCGCTGCGCCACCTCGTCATCCAGGACCGGCAACTTGCTCCGCGGCGGCTCCGTCGCCTCCACTACCGCCCGGCGCCAGAAGAGCTGCTCCTTCGACCCCAGCAGCGGGTGGTCGAGACAGCCGTCGCAGGGCAGAATGTCCACGAAGCCCAGGTCGATCCGGTCCACCGTCACCGCCCGCGCCATCGCGTCGAGCTGAGCGAGCCCGCGCACCTTCCTGAATCGGCGCGACGCTTGGGTCTGCTCCGCCAACAGCTCCAGGGGCAACCCCCCCGCCGTGCTCCAATGCCGCCGCCGTTCCTCCGGCAGACGCTCAAAATGGGGCAATTGGTCCTCTACCTTAATGCCCCGGGCCTCGAGAAGCCTGGCCAGGTCATCGAAGGTGATGGCCGCATCAACCGCAGACCCCCCTTCCGTAAGGCAGACGCCGGCGTAGACGACATTCAAGTCGTTGCCATACATGGCTTTAAGGTATTTCGCTTCGGCGGCGATCGGCGTATCCACAGGCGCCAGATAGGGCACCAACTCCGGGTGCTCGGTCCTGATCTGCTCGACCACCACCGGGCAAGTACTGCGGATCAGAGTGCCCCACCCAGGCTCGGCAAACAGCCTCAGGTATTCCCTGGCCACCAGCTCGTCTCCCAGAACGCCCCGGTGGACGGTGCGGAAACCCGCCTGATAGCAGGCGTTGACGACCTGCTCAGGAGTGTTGGGATGGAAGTGGGCCGCTGATTCGACGCTCAGGATGAGCGTCGCCTTGCCCCCGGCGGCGAGCTCGACCGCCCTTTCGTAGTCGCCAAG
>DASUBP010000162.1:0-5040 GCA_035763205.1 Gemmatimonadales bacterium | reverse complement strand
CCAAGCCGGCGTGACGCCGACGGCCGGCAAAGCCTCCCTTGGCCTCCTGCCGGTCGATTGCACCGGTGCCGCCGTTGCCGGAGCGCTTGTGTACACCAGTCCCTCGGCACAGGCATACACTAACGGCGCCGGGGATTTCTTCGTGTTCAACGCCGCCCCGGGGAGCACGAATGTTGGCGCGAGCTTCCAGAGTCACATTTTCCACACCCACGGCGTCATCGCTTGGGCGGATGCCGTGACAGTTACGGTCATCGCCCCGGGACCCCTCTCGCCCCCCGAGTAGCCGCCATTTGACTGTTTGTTGATACACGGGCTGTAAGCTTCCGTATGACCGCTGACGAGCTCTTGAACATCCATGTTCCCAACAAACGCGTCGAGCTGGTGCGCGGTGTGCCGATGGTTCGCGAGCCCGCCGGGTACATCCACGGCCGGGTGACCATGAACCTCACGGCGCGCCTGGTGCTCTTTCTCGAACGCCAACCGCCGGGCCCGGCCGGTCAGCTGATTGCGGCCGCCACCGGCTTCACCCTCGCCAAGGCGCCCGACACCGTCCGGTCGCCCGATATCGCCTATTTCCGGCCGGGGAAGGTGCCCGACCCGGAGACCCCCGGATTCTCTGATGCCGCCCCGGATCTGGTGGTCGACGTCCTGAGCCCCGAGGACCGGACGCGGGAGATTCAGGAGCGAGCTGGGCAATGGTTGGTGGCGGGCACGCAGGTGGTGTGGGTCGTGGATCCCCGGCGCCAGACGACGCACATCTACCGGTCCGATGGAACCGAGGAGTTTGTGGGGCCGGAGGGATCACTCCGAGGCGAGGACATCCTGCCCGGATTCACGTGCCCCCTGGAGGCCATCATGTAGCGGGGGTGGTGCGTACATTGGGTCATGCGCCGAGCCAGCTTTCTCTTCTGGTTGGACCTCGTACTCCTGCTGACCTTTGTGCTCCTCCAGGAGCCCGAAACTACCGGGCTCTGGGGGCACGAATGGATCAGCATCGGCCTTGCCGCTCTTCTTCTCCTTCATCTCTTGGTGAATTGGCGCTGGATCGTCGGCGCCCTCCGCCGGTACGCGACCAACAGCCGCCGGCACCGCATCAATACCTGGCTCAACGGCCTGCTCTACGTCACGATGGTCTTCACCATCTTTTCAGGTGTCATCGTGTCGCGCTTCGTTCTGCCATCGCTCGGCATGGTGTCGAGCGAGGTCAAGCTATGGAAGCAGCTGCACAGCCTCGTCGCGGACGGCACCCTCGGCATCCTCGGCCTACATGTCGCGATCAATTGGGATTGGATCGTGAACGTATTCAGGCGGTGGCGGCGCGGCGCCACGCACCCGGAAACACATGGTGGCCGGTCTCTCGCCCTGCGACTCGGCCTGGAAGGGGTCCGCCGCACTACCGTCCGTGCCGGCAAGCTGGCAGGCGCCACGGCGGTCATCTGCGCGCTTTCGTACCTGCCGGTCGCGGCGCTCGCGCGCGAGCGCGACCCGGCTGGTCCGGAGACCCGCTGGGCGCATCCGGATTTCGGCGACATTCCAGGTGAGGTGACCGCTCAGCTCTTGGTGGTGGCGGGTGCGGCAGTGGTGGGACGGTACGTGTTCAAGATCCGGTTATGAAGGCAGTTGACAAATCACGAAAACGCTCAAACTTCCCATTCTCCTCTCGTCGACAGGGCCGTACACTGAGACTCCTACGTCCGTCTTCCACGCGCTTGTTGGGCGCGCTCGTGATCCTCGCCGCCTGTTCCGATTCTACCGGGCCGAACAATGCGGGTGGTGGTCAATCGATAAAGGTCGGCCAAACCGTCTCGGTCAATCTGACGCCCGCCGACTCTTTCCAGGACTTTCTCTTCCGGGGCAGCACGGATTCGGTGTACGTCGTCGAGGTGGGACCTACGACCGGCAGCGCCTACGTCTCGGTCCTCGACTCGATCCACCTGTTCCTCAACAGTTTCACGACCGCGGGCACGTCCACGGACTCCGCTCACCTCTGGACGCAGACGTTCGCGGGCCCGGCATCCGATCCCTGGGTGATCCGGCTCCGATCGGCCGCGCCGGGACAAACGACAGCGTTGACCATCAAGGTCCTTCAGGTCGCCACCGGTCCCGAGCACATCAGCTCGACCATCACGCCCGATTCCGTGACCAACGGTGAGTCCCTCGACGGCTATGACGACTTCGACCGTTTCACGTTCCCGGGGACGGCCGGTCAACTGGTCGAGCTCTTCGTGCAAGGAACCGCGACGGGCGCGCCGACTCAGGCGGTGTGCTTCGTCCTGGACACCTTCGACACCCACTTCCTGGCGCTCTCCGTGAGCGGCGCGCAGGACAGCGTTCTCGAGGCTCCCATCAACGGGCGGGTGTCACTCCCAACGACCCGGACGTACCGGGTCGAGGCCTCGAGCTCACGCAATGGTTGCCGAGACGGGTTTGGGCCTGACTTCGGATATCTCGGTCCGTATCGCATGCTGGTCTATCGCATCGATACGCTCCCGGAGCAGGTCTCCGATACCGTCGCCGTGGGGGACACGGTAAAGGGGGAGGCCGTCGATCGCGTGGGGGATATCGACGTCTTCGCGCTCCACGGCACCGCGGGTCAATTGGTGGACCTCCAGTTTGCGTCTCCTTCGAGCGGGAGCAAACGCCAGTTGCAGGTGTTCGTCAGCGGCGCGGCGACCTCTCCGTCGACCTTCAGCACTGGGGGAGACACCTCCCTCGATGAACACGCCACCGGCCGTTTCGTGTTGCCGGGTACGGGACAGGTCACCTTGCGGGTCGATGGTGTGCGCGACGGACGAGGAGGGGACGCCGGACCGTACGTCCTCTACGCGTATCCGGTGAATCCGAATCCCGAGCATCTGCCGATAGCCATCACTCTCGGGGATACCGTGACCGGCGAGGCCATCGACCACGTGGGCGACCTCGACCAGTTCACGTTTACCGCGACGGCCGGCCAGCTCTTCAATGGGTTCCTGCAGGCTTCGGGCGCGGCGCCGTCGGCGCAGATCACGTTGCAGGTGCTTGGCCCCGATTCGACGGCGGCCTCGGGCGTCGCGAACAGCACGGGTGCCGACGTTACGCTCCTCGATCAGGTCACCGGTCGCTTTCAGGCGCCCGCAACGGGGACGTATACCGTGCGAGTGTCCGGTGCGAACCAGGACGCTGGCCCGTATCGCTTCGCGATCCTCCCGGTAAGCCGGGCGCCTGAGACCGCGTCGTCGTCGCTCGCCTTCGGCGACAGTGTCTCGAACGAAGCGATCGATTTCCCGGGTGACCTGGACGAGTTCCACACCGTCATCACTGACTCGAGCGGGGCGAACATCGTTCTCACGCCCGATTCGGGCGCCATTCATCTGCCGCTCCAGGCCTTCCTCTACGATTCGGTCACGGGGGTCAACATCGCCGCGGTGACGGCCTTCGACGCAGGATTTCCGGCGCAAACGGGGACCATGGTTGTGCCACCCTGCCACTGCATTTTGCGGGTCGTGGGGGGCTATGACTCGACTTCGACCTTCCGGGGCGGGTATACGCTGAAGTTCTACAAGTTCGGATTCGGGTCCGAGACCGTCGGCGACACTGTGGCGATCGGGGATACGATCGTCGGGGAGGCGATCAATCCTCCCGGCGACCGCGACGATTTCGTGTTCCACGCCACGAAGGGCCAGCATGTGAACGTGGCGCTCGAGGGGGAATCGGTGGCCTCCCCGGGGCAGTTCCAGCTCATCTTTCAGAGCGTCGTCTACAGTCCAACGGCACCCGATTCGCTCAATGCCCATCGGACCAACCGGATCGACATCCCGTCGACGGGATGGTACGCGGTGTCGGTGAGCGGTTCGGCGTTCACGAATCCGCTCACGGCCCCCGGCGCCTACAAGCTGGCCCTCGAGCCGGTGCCTGTCGGTCCGGAGCATGCCGCGGCCACGCTTGCGGTCGGTGACTCCGTGACGAACGAATCGATCGACTATCCCGGGGATTGGGACGAGTTCACGCTGACGGGAACGCCGGGGACGAAGGTCGCGGTGTCGTTCACGATCCAGGGAGCGGGCGGGAATCCCCATCTCGAAGTCTTCGACAGCACCGCAGACAGCGTGGTCGCCCTCGCCGTGGGCCAGCCAGGTGTGCAGGTCGCTGGACCGGCGACCTTCCCCGCATCGGGCCAGCTGGTGATTCGCGTCTTCGAGGTCCGGGGTCCTTTCGGAAACTGCACCGACACCTACTGCAACGGCATTTTCGGATACACGGGAGGCTACAAGATCACCACAGCTGTCGCACCCTGAGGTGAGACGCCTTGCCTTCGCCCTGGCGTCCATGCCTGCGACACTCACCGCGCAGGTGCGGGTGCCGCCCATTTCCTTTCAATCGTTCTCACGCGATGGCCGGGTGCTCCCCGCTTCGGCCATTCGCGTGCGCGCTATCTCCCGCGGGATCACCGAGATCTCGATCGTCGCCGGCAGACAGTCCGATTGGGAGTTCCGGTTCCAGGAACATGCCCCGGTCTTCGGATTCGGCGAGCGCTACAACACGCTCGATCAGACGGGGCAGGTGATCGTCAACCGGTCGAGTGACACGCCCGGACCGAAGGGCACCGCGACGTACGTGCCGATTCCGTTCTTCATGTCGCTCTCCGGGTATGGTCTCTGGCTCGATACGTACGCCGAAGCGTCCTTCGATCTGGGGAAGACAACGCCGGGTGAATTCGTGGTGCGCCTGCGGGATTCGCGACTTCGCATGCTGGTGTTCAGCGGTCCCGGTTTCCCGAAGATCCTCGAGCGTTTCACGGGAGTGGTCGGGCGGACCAGGCTTCCGCCCTATTGGGCCTTCGGACCCTGGAAGAGCCGGAACTGGCATCCGGACATGGCCGCGGTCTACGAGGACGTCGACCGCTACCGCTCCCTCGGCATTCCCGGCGACGTGCTGGTACTCGACAGTCCCTGGGCCACCAACTACAACACCTTCGTGATGAATCGCCTCCAGTTCACGGATCCTGAGGCGATGATCAAGCACGTCCACGACCAGGGCTTCAAGCTCTGTCTCTGGCTCACG
>DASUBP010000161.1:0-19587 GCA_035763205.1 Gemmatimonadales bacterium | reverse complement strand
TGGGGGCCTGCCGAGGTGGGCCCCGATGTCCTGGCGGCATCGGCTCCCCTGACCCTGACGCCGATTCCCGCCGAACGCGAACACACCTCCACCGTCGCGTTCAAGTACGAGGCTGATCCGGGCCGCTTCGTCTATGTCCGTGTCAACCGCGGGCTGCGCTCCTTCGGCGGCTACGTCCTCGGGGAAACCTGGGATCACACGGCCCTGGTGCCGCCCTTCCCGCAGGAAGTGAAGATCCTCGGCTCGGGATCGCTCTTGAGCCTGGGTGGGGAGCGGCGGATATCCATCTATAGCCGTGACGTCCCCGGCCTGCTCGTCGAGGTCGGGCGAGTCCTGCCCGAGCAGCTGCAGCACCTCGTGACGCAGACCAGCCTGGTGTTTGGGAATACGGAGTTCACCAACCCGAACTTCGATGTGGGCAACCTCACGGCTCGCCAGTCCGATACGATCCGCCTCCCGTCGCTCGGTCCCGGAAAGGCGCACTACCAGCCCTACGACCTTGGCCGTTACCTGTCCAACGGCGGGACGCCGCGAGGACTCTTCCTGGTCTCCGTGCAAGGGTACGACTCGGTGGCCAAACGGACGACCGGCCCCACTGACCGGCGCCTCATTCTGCTCACCGACCTGGGACTCCTCGCCAAGCAGAATGGCGACGGCAGCCGCGATCTCTTCGTCCAATCACTCCGCTCCGGACAGCCGGTCGCCGGGGCGACGGTCAACGTCGTCGGGGAAAACGGCCTCACCGTTCTCTCCGCGGAGACTGACGGGGACGGGCACGCGCACTTCCCCACGCTGAAGCCTTTCGAGCGCGAGCGGACACCGGTTCTGTACTCGGTGCAGCGAGGGGAGGACCTCTCGTTCCTGCCGATGGACAAGGGGGACCGCGAGCTCGACCTGTCCCGGTTCGACATCGGCGGCGTGGCCAACGCCATCCAGGCGGACAAGCTCACCGCGTTCCTCTTCTCCGACCGTGGGGTGTACCGGCCCGGTGACGCCTTCCACGTCGGCATCATCGTGAAGCCCGCGGATTGGCTGACCCGGCTCGAGGGGATCCCCCTCGAGATCGTCGTAAATGATGCCCGCGGTCTTGAGGTCAAGCGCCAGCGCATCAGGCTCTCGGCCCAGGCGTTCGAGGAGTTCACGTACACGACGGCCGAAACGTCGCCCACCGGATCGTGGACGGTGTCCCTCTACATCGTGAAGGACGGACGGGCCGGGGCGCTCCTGGGCACGGTACCGGTGCTGGTGCGCGAATTCCAGCCGGACCGGTTGGCGATGACGGCGCACCTCTCAACGGAATCGCAGAATGGCTGGGTCACACCGGACACACTGCGGGCGCGGATCTCCCTCCGGAACCTGTTCGGTACGCCGGCCGTGGGGCGGCGGGTCTCGACGACCATTCAACTCACGCCCGGTTTCCCGTCGCTGAGAGGCTTCGAGGACTACCACTTCCTGGATCCCCAGAAAGCCAAGGAGACCTATACCGAGGATTTGCCGGACGTCACCACCGACGCGAAGGGTGAGGCCGAGATCCCGCTCGGACTCGAGCGCTTCACGCGGGCGACGTACCGTCTGCGGGTGATCACGGAAGGCTATGAGCCGGAGGGGGGCCGGAGCGTGACCGCGGAGGTCGGGGCGGTCGTATCCAACCTGCCGTTCATCGTCGGGTCCAAGCCCGACGGAGACCTGCAGTACCTGCACAAGGACTCGGAGCGAAAAGTCTCGCTCGTCGCCGTCGGTCCCGACGGGAAGGCCCTCAGCGCCGCTGGGCTTCACCTCGCCAGGATTCGGATCAGCTACGTGTCCGTCCTCGCGCGCCAATTCGACGGGACCTACAAGTACCAGTCGGTGAAGAAGGAGATCCCGCTGGGCGACTCGGTAGTGACGATTCCGGTGGGCACCCTGACCGTTCCACTGGTGACCACCGAGCCCGGAACATTCGCGCTGGCAGTGAAGGACTCGGCGGGTACGGAGCTGTCGCGGGTGGAATACAACGTGGCCGGGGCCGCCAACCTCGCTCGCTCCCTCGAGCGCAATGCCGAGCTCCAGGTGAGTCTCGACAAGCCTGACTACGCGCCCGGGGAGACGGTCGAGCTGCAGATTCAGGCTCCCTACACGGGCTCCGGTTTGATCACGATCGAGCGCGATCACGTGTACTCCTGGCGGTGGTTCCACACCACGACCACCAGCTCGGTGCAGCACATCCCCATACCCGCCGGTCTCGAAGGCAACGGTTACGTGTCCGTCGCCTTCACGCGGGATGCCAACTCCGACGAGATCTTCACCAGTCCGCTGAGTTACGGCGTCGCGCCCTTCTCAGTGAGTCTGGAACGCCGGAAGCAGCCGATAACCCTGGATGCCCCGTCCATGGTAAAGCCGGGGGACGTCGTGCACGTGCACTACCAGACCGACCACCCGTCCCGGATCGCGGTATTCGCGGTGGATGAGGGCATCCTCCAGGTGGCGAGCTATCACACACCCGACCCCCTCGGCTTTTTCTTCCAGAAGCGCGCCCTGGATGTGCGCACCAGCCAGATCCTCGACCTGATCCTTCCCGAATTTCAGCAGCTGATGGACGCGTCGGCGCCGGGGGGTGATCAGGGGGCGGCGATCGGGCGGAACCTCAATCCCTTCAAGCGGAAGCGGGACAAGCCCGTCGCCTTCTGGTCGGGCGTCCGGGACGCCGACGCCGGTGGAGGGGACTTCACGTTCACCGCGCCCGACTACTACAACGGGACGTTGCGCGTGATGGCGGTGGCGGTGAATGAAGACGCGGTCGGGGCCGCGGAGACCAAGGCGCTCGTCCGGGGTGACTTCGTGCTGTCTCCGAACGTGCCGCTCATGGTGGCACCCGGGGACACGTTCGACGTGAGCGTCGGGGTTGCGAACAACATCGCGAGATCCGGGAAGGGTGCCCCGATCCATGTCGCGGTACAGGTACCGACGTCTCTTCAGATGATCGGGCCTCCCTCGACCACCATTCCGGTGGACGCCATGGGGGAGGGCGCGGTGGTCTTCCACCTTCGGGCCACCGACAAGCTGGGGAACGCGGACCTGACCTTTACCGCGAGCCTCGGGGACAATTCCGCGCACCTGACGCAGAGTCTGAGTCTCAGGCCCGCGGTACCCTACCGCACCGCGCTGATCGCGGGAACGGTGAAACAGGGACGCGCGTCTGTTGCCGTCGACCGCGACTTGTATCCGGAGCTGCGGGCCGTTCGGGGTGCCATTTCCGTCGTGCCCCTCGGCCTCGCCCGCGGGCTCGCCGAGTATCTCGACAAGTACCCCTATGGGTGCACCGAGCAGTTGGTGAGCGAAGGGGTGCCCGCCATGGTGCTCGCCCGCCGGCCGGAGTTCGGAATCACCACCGCCGAGGCTGCGACCAGCTTCGGGAAAGTCATCGACATGCTGCGCTCCCGGCAGAATGAGGAGGGGGCCTACGGACTGTGGGCCGGCAACGCGCACGTTGATCAATTCGTGTCCGTCTACGCCCAGCATTTCCTGCTCGATGCGCGGGAGCGCGGCTTTGCCGTTCCCCCCGAGGTCATCGCCAATGGCTGGCGGTACCTCATTCACCTGGCGAGTACGGAAGGGAACAGCCTGTACGACGAGCGGATCCGGGCGTACGCGATCTACCTGCTGACGCGTTCGGGGATGGTGACCACCGGGTTCGCAACCGCTTTGGATCGTCGGGTGCGGGAGAACTATCCCAAGCAATGGACTCAAGACCTCACCGCGGCCTTTCTCGCGTCGACCTATCAGCTCCTGAAGCAGGAGGGGCTGGCGGGAAACATCATCGGCGCCATGCGGTTCAACGGGGATCGGGTGCCGGCATACGCGGAGTACGACGACAACCTGACGCACGATTCCATGTTGCTGTATCTCCTGTCGCGGCATTTCCCGTCACGGCTTCCGTCCCTTCAGGCGCAGGCGATTCAGGGCATCGTCGGGCCGATTCAGGCAGGGGCGTTCAACTCGCTGTCCTCGGCGACCGCGATTCTCGGCCTCGATGCATACGTCACCGCCGTCGGCCCGCAGGCGGCCGGCAAGTTCACCATTCTGGAGAAGATGACCGACGGGTCGCAGCTTCCCGCGACGCTCTCGACCGGGACGTTCCCGGAGGCGCCGATTACGGTGCGTACCAGAAGAGTCACGTTTGTGAGTGAAGCTGCTGAACCCGCCTTCTATCTCCTGAACCAGTCGGGGTTCGACCGGACCATTCCGGCAAAGCCCCTGTCGCAGCAGCTCGAAGTCCTGCGCGAGTACACGGACAAGAATGGCAATGCGGTCTCGAGCGTTGGTCTCGGGGACGAGATTCAGGTGCACCTCAAGTTCCGTGCGGTGGGCAAGAACTCGGGTGCGTCGGTGGCCCTCGTCGACCTCCTGCCCGGCGGATTCGAGGTCGTCGAGGATGGCGGGAGAGCCCAGCAACCTCCACAGGTCGTCTTGAACCGACCGGTGGATTCGACGTCGGCCGAGGCTGAAGGTGATGGGGGAGAAGAGGGCGACGCCGGGTCCCCGGAGCTCGCCTGGACCCCGCCCTTCGGAGAAGCCGTGGGGAGCTGGTCGCCGGAGTACGTGGAGGAGCGTGAGGACCGCGTCGTCGTGTATGGCTTCGCGGAGCAGAACATCCAGGAGTTCGTCTACACGATCAAGGCGACGGCCGCGGGGTCATTTGCGGTGCCCCCGGCATTCGGCGAAGGCATGTACGACCGGGCGGTAAAGGCCTGGTCGCAGGCGGGACGGATGGTGGTGAAGCCGCGGTGAGACGAGCGCGCTGGGGAGTTCTGGCCGTCATCGCGGCGCTCGTCCTGTTCTGGGCCATGCCGCGAGTCGTCCCCCACGCTCCGCTCCGGACACGCGTGCCGACATCGACGGCGGTGTACGACGCCGGTGGGCGTCTGCTGCGCTTGACCCTGGCACCGGATGGTCAGTACCGGGCCTGGGTGCCACTCGAGCGGATCTCGCCGCTCTTGATCGACGCCACATTGCTGCAGGAGGACCGGCACTTCCGCTGGCATCCGGGCGTCGACCCGGCCGCACTGGTTCGCGCGGTGTGGCACTCGTACGTCACCCGGGACCGGCGCGAAGGCGGATCCACGCTCACCATGCAGCTCGCCCGGATCCTTTATGGGATCCAGTCCTCCTCGCTGAGTGGCAAGGTCGACCAGATCGCGCACGCACTCTGGCTCGAGCTGTGCTACACCAAACGGGAGATTCTGGAGGCGTATCTCAACGTCGCTCCGTATGGGGGGAACATCCAAGGCGCGTCCGCGGCGAGTCTCATTTATTTCGACAAAGACCCGTCGCGGCTCACGTTGGCTGAGGCGCTGACCCTGGCGGTCCTGCCCCAGAACCCGGTGCGACGGGGACCCGCGGCAGGTCCACTGGCGCAGGCGACCCTCCGCATCGCGCGTGACGACCTCTACAGCCGGTGGCGACGGCACCATGCAGCGGCACCGGGAGAAGCCGAAGCGCTGCGGCTGCCGGCCCGGATCGGATCGCCCGCGGATCTCCCCTTTGGCGCGCCGCACTTCGTGAACACCGTCCTGGCCCAGGATGCCGGGAGCTCCGAGATCAGGACCACGTTGGACCGGCGCTTGCAGAATCTCCTGGAGCGACAGGTGCGCGCGTACGTCGCCGGACAGGCGCGCCTGGGTGTGCACAACGCCGCGGCGATGATCGTCGACTCCCGTTCCATGTCCATCCGGGCCCTGATCGGTTCCGCCGACTTCTTCAGCTCGGCAATCGAAGGCCAGGTGAACGGGACCCAGGCCAAGCGGTCGCCGGGATCTACGCTGAAGCCGTTCATCTACGGGTTGGGGATCGATCAGGGAGTGATCCATCCCATGACGGTGCTCAAGGACGCTCCCTCCGCGTTCGGCGCGTACAGTCCGGAGAACTTCGATGGACGCTTCGTGGGGCCGCTGACCGCTCAGGACGCGCTGATTCGTAGCCGAAACATCCCCGCCGTATACGTCGCCTCCCAGCTCTCCAAGCCCGATCTCTACGACTTCCTGTCGATCGCCGGCGTGTCGGGTTTGCAGTCGAAGCAGCACTACGGACTCGCGCTGGTGCTGGGTGGGGGCGAACTCACCATGGAAGAGCTGGTCTCGCTGTACGGAGCCTTGAGCAACGAGGGAGTGGTCCGACCGGTTCGTTACCGGGCCGATCAACCGGAGGGCAGGGGAGTACCGGTGCTCAGCCCTGAAGCCGCGTGGGTGACGCTCGACATGCTCAAGGCCAACCCACGCCCTGATGCGCCGGCGGCCGCCATTCCGGCACGCCTCCCGGTGTACTGGAAGACCGGGACCTCGTACGGATTCCGGGACGCGTGGACGGTGGGCATCTTCGGACCCTACGTCCTGGCGGTGTGGGTCGGCAACTTCGATGGTGAAGGGAATCCGGCGTTCGTGGGCGTACAGATGGCGGCTCCGCTCTTTTTCCGGGTGGTCGATGCCGTCGAAGCGCTCGAGCCGTCACTCGGCGAGCCACCGCGCACCTTTCCCTCCAATCTGACGCGCGTCGATGTATGCGCCGCTTCCGGGGACCTGCCGAACGCCGAGTGTCCCCGGACCGTGCCGACCTGGTTCATCCCGGGCAAGTCTCCCATTCGCGTCAGCACACTGCACCAGGCCTTGCTGATCGACGATCGCACGGGCCTGCGGGATTGCCCGCCGTATACCGCGGGCGCCGCGCATCGCGTCGTCTACGAGATGTGGAGCTCGGACATGGCGCGGCTCTTTCAGGAAGCCGGACTGCCGCGGCGCGCTCCGCCGCCATTCGATCCGCGCTGCGAAACGCACGTCGCCGGCAACTCCGCGGGGATCCCGCCGCAAATCACGTCGCCCCTTCGTGGCGTGACGTACTCGCTCCGGGCCCGCCGTCTCGGTACCGAGACCATCACCCTGCGTGCGACGGCCAGCGGTGGGGTGCATGCGGTGTACTGGTTCGTGGGCTCCAGCTTCATCGGGACTTCCGCGCCCGGAGCCACCGTGGGATGGCATCCGGACGTCGCGGGGTCATTCGTCGTGCGGGCCGTCGATGACCAGGGCCAGGCGGATAGCCGGATGGTGGAGGTCGCGATCGTTCCCTGACCCGCCCAGTCGGCGCACATGCACAGCGAGCCGTCGCGGGTTCCGGGCGGTCCGCCGAAGACCGGATTGAGGTTCGCCAGGCGGACCTCTAGGCTACGGTTCAATGACAATTCCGTGTCCGAAACCGGCCAGCCTGAGGCGGGCTGCCGGGTACCATTGAACCCATGACTCCGCTCTCCAGCTCCCCCTCGCTCGATCCGGCCGTCTGCGCCCGGGCCGTCGGCGCCCGGGACCCGCGGTTCGATGGGCTCTTCTTCGTGGGCATCATCACCACGGGCATCTACTGCCGGCCCGTTTGTCCCTCCCGCGCCGCCAGCCAGAAGAACCGGCGGTTCTTCGCGTCAGCCGCGTCCGCCGAGCTCGCGGGGTACCGGCCCTGTCTCCGGTGCCGGCCCGAGCTGGCACCGGGGCTGGCGGTGATCGACTCCGTGCCGCGGCTGGCGCAGGTCGCGGTCCGCCGCATCGCCGCGGGCGCCCTGAATGGCCGCGGTGTGCCGGAGCTCGCCCGTGACCTGGGCGTCAGCGCGCGTCACCTCCGCCGTGCATTGGAGCGCGAAGTCGGCGCCTCACCCGTCGAGCTCGCGCAGACGCACCGTCTCCTCCTCGCCAAACAGCTCCTGGCGGACACGGCGTTGCCGGTGACCCGCGTGGCGTACGCGGCCGGGTTCCAGAGCTTGCGCCGGTTCAACACGGTGTTCCGCGAACGGTACCGGATGTCTCCGACGACCATTCGCCGGCGGATTCGTACGACGCAGGACGCGCCGGAGCCGGTGGACTACGACGGGTTCGGTGCGTCAGCCGTGCGTCTGGTCCTGGCGTATCGCGCGCCGCTGGCGTGGGATGTTCTGCTCGATCAGCTGCGCCAGGATGCCTTGCCCGGGGTGGAGTCGGTCGCGGGCATGCGGTACACCCGGGCCGTGCGCGTGGGCAAGCACACGGGTCTGGTGGCGGTGGAGCCGCTGCCCGACCACCCGCAGGTGCGGGTCACCCTGTCAGCCACGTTGCTCCCGGTGCTGATGGAGGTCCTCGCCCGGTTGCGGCAGGTGTTCGACCTGGATGCGGAGCCCGATGTCGTGGATGATTGGCTCGCCCGAACGGACCTGGCACCGCTCGTGGCACGGCATCGGGGCCTCCGCATCCCGGGCGCGCTGGACGGATTCGACGCCGCGTTGCGCCTCGTGCTCGAGGGCAGTGGGGCCGGGGGGAGAGTGGCGCAGGACCTGGGTGAGCCGATCGCCAGCGGAGACGAATCGCTCAACCGGTTGGCACCCTCCGCCGACCGCGTGGCGGACGCCGGTGCTCCCCGGCTCGTGGCCCTCGGTCTCTCGCCCAAACGGGCGGAAACGCTGGCGGCGCTGGCCCGCGCGGTGGCGGATGGCACCCTGCGTCTCGAGCCGGGACGCGAAGTGGCACCGGTCCGCGACGCGCTCCTGGCCATTCCCGGAGTGCAGGAGCCCCTGGCCGCCGGGATCCTGCTCCGCGCGCTGCACTGGCCCGATGCGTTTCCGATCGCCGGATCGCGCGAGCTCCTCGCACGCGCGGAACAATGGCGGCCCTGGCGGGGGTACGCGGCGTTGCACCTCCGCCTGGCAGCATCATGAACGCCCTCTCAAGGAGAGCCCCATGAGTCTTGTTCGTCAGACCAGTGTCCCCGCTCCCGCCGCTCCCACACCCTCCTTCGTGAAGCGCTTCGACACTCCTGAACGTTCGGTCGGATTCGGTGATGGACGGCTGGACATCATCAGCATCGGCCGCCGGCAGGTGGGAAAAGGGTCGTTCGCTCCGGGGTGGAAATGGACCCCCACACCCGGCGTGAAGTCGGGCGGCTTCACCGGTGTCGTGCTCTCCGGCCGGGCCAAGGTGCAGACGAAGGGCGGCGAGAGCGCCGACCTCACCCCTGGCGACTTCTTCATGGTGACCCCTGAGGACGAATGCTGGGTGGTGGGCGTGCGTCCCTGCGAGATTCTCTACCTCGATGGCATCGACGCCCTCGGTTGAGCAGCGATGGGGCGGCGGGCGGCGGGCGGCGGGGGTCAGGGGTCGGTTGACGCCCCGACCCCCTCCCCCCTGACCCCTGACTCAGGACGTCGAACTGACCGGAGGAGCGTGATCCGCGATCTGATCGAGCCGTCGCAGCTGGGGAATGCCGACGGCGATCGAGGCGACCACCAGAATAGGTACGAATCCCCCCAGCACGACCGCGGGCACGGCGCCCAGGAGCCGGGCCGCCACGCCTGACTCGAATCCCCCGATCTCATTCGACGACCCGATGAATATCGCGTTCACCGCCGCCACCCGGCCGAGCAGGTGTCGGGGCGTGAGCGTCTGCAGCAACGTGGATCGGAGTACCACGCTGATGTTGTCGAAGACGCCCGAGAACAGGAGCAGTGTCACGGAGAGGGCGAAACTCCGGGACGCGCCGAACGCCGAGATGCAGAGGCCGTAGAGGGTGACGGAGACGAGCATGACCCGTCCCATCCGGCGCACGAGAGGCCGGTGCGCCTGATAGACGGACATGAGGACCGATCCCGCGGCGGGGGCGGCGCGGAGAATGCCCAGTCCGGTCGCACCCACATGAAGAATGTCGGTCGCGAAGATCGGCAGCAGGGCCTCGGCGCCGGCGAACAGGACCGAGAACAAGTCGAGGAGCTGGGCGCCCAGGAGCACCGGCTGGGTGAGCAGAAAGCGCACGCCCAGGAGGAACTCGCGGGCGTTCGCCGCGGGCACGGTGCCGTGCGGATGGGGGTGGGGGCCGACGCGGAAGAGCGCGATCCAGGCCGTGATCAAGAGGATCGCCGCGGCCCCGTAGGCGAACGAGGGACCGCCGATCGCCACGGCGATGCCGCCGAGGGCGGGGCCGATGACGGCGGCGGACTGCCAGACGGACGAGCGCCAGGTGATGGAGTTCGCGTAGAGCTCCCGGGGGACGAGGTCCGCGGACAGGGCGGTGCGCGTGGGCTGCAGGTAACTGCGGGCGATCCCGGACACGAAGATCACCGCATAGATGATCCAGGCCGTGCCGGCGCGCACCAATCCCATCCGCGTGACCAGAAAGAGCGTCGCACTGCACGCCACCAGGACGGACAGCCCGGCCAGGGAGAGCCGGCGACGGTCTACCCGGTCCGCGAGATGGCCGGCGGGCAGGGCGAAGGCGATGAAGGGCAGGGCCTCGGCCAGCCCGACCAGTCCCAGGGCGAGCGGGTCGCGCGTGACGATGTAGATCTGCCAGCCCACGGCCACGGTCTGCATCATCGTGGCCAGGGTCTGGGTGGCCAGGAAGCCGATGAAGCGCCGGAAGTCGGGGATGCGCAGGGACGCGTACGGATCCGTCATGGGCGCGAACGTTAAGGGCCCCACCGCCTTTCGGCGATGGGGCCCTCATGCATCACGGGACTCGACGCTTACTTGCCGGCGAGATCCTTCACCGACTGAATGAGCGTCTGCACCTTGGCGGCGTCGCTCGAGCCGGCCACGTCACCCTCCAGCTGGGTGGCGATCAGGCTCAGCATCCCCTGCCGGCTGGCGCCCGACGATCCCTCAGCCTTCTTGAGGCCTTCGCGCACCGCCGCAATCCGGGCGGCGGAGAGCCCACCCGAACGCTCCAGCTGATCGACGTACGCGCCGGAGAGCGCGAACGACGCGGGCCAGACGAATTTCCGCTGTCCCTGAGTATTCCACTGGTCGAAGTGGACGCTCTTCGCGGCGTCGATCTCGTTCTGCGAGATGAAGCCGGAGGGCTGCAGCGCGAAGATGTCCAAGCCGCGCGCAATCTCGGAGCTGACGATGACGCCGTTGTACCAGTAGGCCGACCACGTACCGCCACCCACGAGCTTGGTGGAGTCGATGGGGCCGTAGTCGAAGAACGCGATCTCCTGCGGATGCGCGGCATCGGTCCAGTCGAACACCGACACGCCACCCTGATACCACGACTGCACCATCACGTCCCGTCCGGGGATCGGGATCAGCGAGCCGTTGTGGGCCACGCAGTTCTCGTTCTCGGTCTGGATGGCCGGCATCTTGTAGTAGCTCTGGAACGTGAGCTGGTTGTTGCTGATCCTGAAGATCGCGTCGGCGCCCCACTCCTTCGGATCCTTGGCGCGGCACTTCGGCCCGCCGCCGCCACCCCACTCATCCGAGAAGAGCACCTTGGTCCCGTCGTTGTTGAACGTGGCCGAGTGCCAGTAGGAGAAGTTCGAGTCGTCCACGGCCGCGACGCGGTACGGATGCGCGGGGTCCTGGATGTTGAGGAGCAATCCGTAGCCTTCGCAGGCGCCGCCCGCGTACCCGATCTGGGCATAGACCGTGATGTCATGGCACTGGGTCGGTCCCGGCGGCGGGCCCGAGCCCTCCTTCTGCTGCCGGCGCCCGACCATCTTGTCGACCATCCCCTGGATGGCACCCCGCAGGGCGGTGCTGTCCGCCGTCGACGCCGCGGTCCCGCCGTGGGTCTTGGCGATGCTGTCCAGCATCGGCTTGATCATGCGGTCTGGAAGCACGAACGGGTTCCCGAAGACCGTGACGACGTACTTGCCTTGCGCCTTGGCCTTGTCCAGCGCGTCCTTGTCGGCGGCGGACATGCCGTGCGTCGGGGGCGCGGTCAAGTCGTGGAAGATCCGGGGGGAGCTGACGATCGCGGCCTGCTCGGGATGGGCGAGCGGGACCTTGATCACTTCGATCCGGAAGAGCGAAGTGGTCGAATCTTCGCTCGGCTGAGCGTTGCTGCATCCCGCGAGCTCGCGGGGCGAGCGGGCCGGGGCGGAGCCGGAGATGTAGACGTAGACGTTGTCCGGATCTTTCGGATCGGCGAGCACCGTGTGGGTGTGCGAGCCGCGGCAGGTCTGGACGTTCGCGATGTACTTGGGCGTCGTGATGTCAGAGATGTCGAAGATGCGGAGGCCCCGCAGGCGCTCCTGGCTCACGGTGTCCTTGATGCCTTCGGAGCCGCAGTCGAGCCGGCCGCCGTTCCCCTCACCCGAGACGAACAGCAGGTTCTTGTAGACGGAGACGTCACTCTGGGATGCGGGGCACGCTTCCTTGGTGTGGAGAATCGGCGCCGCCGGATTCGAGATATCCCAGACCTGGTAACCGTTGTAGCTGCCCTGGATCACGTAGTTGCCTGTGAAGGCCAGGTCGGAGTTGGTGCTGTTCAGGAACACCGAGTCGGAGGAGTGTGTGTGCGAGACCACCCGGAGATTCCAGGCCGCTTGGCCCGCATTCCAGAGGCCGGCCTTCAGCCCCTCACGCGGGTCCGGGTTCGGATGCACCCGGCTCATGTCGGTTGCCGGCACCGGGACGCCGTATGGCACCGGGTGCGAGCAGGCCGCCACGAGGCCCAGGACGACGGCCGTAGCGGTCAG
The DNA here is from genome assembly GCA_035763205.1 of Gemmatimonadales bacterium. Classification (GTDB taxonomy): domain Bacteria; phylum Gemmatimonadota; class Gemmatimonadetes; order Gemmatimonadales; family GWC2-71-9; genus 40CM-2-70-7. Next base: position 7,133 of record DASUBP010000161.1, on the reverse strand, counting down.
ACGGGGTGAAATGCGGTGATGCGTGACGCGCATGGTGTTGATCCTTGGGAACGGTGTGGATCCAATTGACGGCAACAAACCTCGGTTCACTGCGAGTTTCCGCTCAAGATATCGTCGACGACCAGCATCTTCTCCATCCGGGCGATCTCGGTGGTCTGGTCCACGTTGATGCCGGAGGCCAGCTTGAAGACCATATCGTCCTGTGCGGCCCCTTCGGACGCGAACAAATCCTTCACCATCTGCACCGCGCCCTTGTGATGCTGGATCATGTCCTGCAGGAACAGGCGGTCGAAGTCCGCGCCCTTCGCGGCGTGGAGCGCGGCCATCTGCTCGGGGGAGAGCATTCCGGGCATCAGCATATTCTGCATCCGGCCGTTCGCCATCATCGGCATGCCGGTCGCGCGCGGCTCCGGGATCGGCTGATTCCGGTCCTGCAACCATCCCTGCAGGATCCGGATCTCGTCCCTTTGCGCGTTGATGATGCGCCCGCAGAGGACCTTGACCTCGGGTCCCGCCTGATTCGAATCCGCCCAGCTGGCCATCACGATGGCCTGCGCGTGGTGGTAGATCATGCCGGACATGAAGTCGATGTCGGCTTTGACGTACGGTTTGCGGATGCTGTCGGCGCGCGCGCGGGCGATGGCGGCGGCCTCGCCTTGTGGGGGGTCTACGTTCGGACTGGCACGATTGGCACCGCAGGCCGCCACCGCGGCCAGAGCGAGTGCGCCGGCCAGGCGGCCATATGACGACGTGTTCATCACGGTACTGCTCCTCGCAACATGGAACCCGGTCGGGCCGGGGGCGGCTCCCGGTCCGGTGAAGGTGGACAAGATGCGTCCTGGGACGCTGGGGCGGAAGGTCACCCCGGCGGGATGGATGGGGACGGTTCCGTTTCCAGGGCGACGCTGTAGAATCCTATCGGGCTACCATGACCACCCGCCGCTCATTCTTCTCTCTCGCACTGCTGGCCGGTTGCCTGGGCACGGCCCCACTCCGGGGCCAGGGAGCCCCAGCGCCTGCGGGGCCGTCAGATGCCGATGTTGCCTTCATGTCCGGCATGATCGGGCATCACGCCCAGGCGGTGCTCATGGCGGGATGGGCCGAGAGCCATGGGGCCTCGCCCACGGTTCAGACGTATTGCCGCAAGGTCGTGGTTTCGCAGCGGGATGAGATCGGCCTGATGAAGCGCTGGCTCCAGGACCACCACGAACCCCTCCCGGACTCGAGCCTGATGTACGGGCGGTCCATGCCGGGGATGGGGCCGATGCTGATGCCCGGCATGCTCACCGCGGCGCAGCTCGCGCAGCTCGACAGTGCCCGCGGGCCCGACTGGGACCGCCTCTTCCTCGAGGACATGATCCGTCATCATCAGGGCGCCATCGAAATGGTCCGGCAACTCTTCAATACGCCGGGCGGCGGCAAGGGGATCGTCTTCCAGTTCGCCACCGATGTTTCGGCCGATCAGACCGCGGAAATCACGCGGATGCGGCAGATGTTGATCACGCTTCCGTGACGTCACCTTCCACTCCGGAGTTTCCCGTGCTCTCTGGTTCTTTCATTCACCGCGTGATGCTGGCCGCCGGGTTTTCGTTCGTGGCGGTCGCCGCGAATGCCCAGGCGCCGTCCCCGGATCCGCGGGTCGGGCTGAAGGCCGGGATCTACAATGCGCAGGAGGCGCTCTGGAACATGCGCCTCGTGTCGGCGACCAAGCGCCCCGACGGGTTCGTGGTGGATTCCGCGCCCGGTGATTTCAACTACATCGATTCCGACCTGGCCTTCGACGGCAAATACGTCATCCAGGGGAATTTCCACGGCGTCCTGATCTGGGATGTGAGTCAGCCGGCCCATCCGGCGCTCGTGACGGCGATGGCGTGCCCCGGGTTCCAGAACGACGTCTCGGTGTACGGGCATCTGCTCTTCACGTCGGTCGAGTCGACGGACAGCCACAAGGACTGCGGCGGCGCCCACATCGCCGATACGGTGAGCGCCGACCGGGTCCGCGGCGTCCGCATCTTCGACATCTCGGACATCAAGCATCCCAGGCTGCTCACCAACGTGCAGACGTGCCGGGGTTCCCACACCCACACGCTGGTCACCAGCCCCGCGGACAAGGACAACCTCTACGTCTATGTCTCGGGCTCGTCCTTCGTCCGCTCACCCAATGAGCTGGCGGGTTGCTCGGGGATGACACCGGAGAAGGATCCGAACAGCGAGCTCTTCCGCATCGAAGTGATCCAGGTGCCCCTGGCGCATCCGGAGCAGGCGAAGGTCGTCAGCAAGCCCGACATTCTCGCGGGGCTCACGCAGGCCGGCACCCACCCCGAGGCGGCGACGGACCTCGCCCGGCAGCAGGCGCGCGTGGATTCGGTGCGCGCGGCCGGCGGGTTCATTGCCAAGGTCGAAGGCCGGGACGTGATCATCGGCGGGCGGTTCCTCAAGATGCAGCTCGACAGCATCGTGAAAGCCCGCGGCGGCACCGGTGACCCGACGGCTGCCGATACGGCGACCTTCCGCACCAACATGCAATCCATCGTCGACAAGATCGTCGGCGCGGACAATACCCAGGGCCCCCGTCCGGGCCCGGTGCAGTGCCACGACATTACGGTGTATCCGGCGATCGGTCTGGCCGGCGGGGCCTGCGGTGGCTACGGCCTCCTGCTGGACATCAAGGATCCGGCGCACCCGCGGCGGATCGCCGCCGCGTCCGACTCGAACTTCGCCTTCTGGCATTCGGCGACCTTCTCGAACGACGGATCGATGGTGCTGTTCACCGACGAGTGGGGCGGGGGCCTGGCGCCGCGCTGCCGCGCCACCGATGACCTGAAGTGGGGCGCGGATGCCCTCTTCCGGATCAAGGACTCGACGCTGGCCTTCCAGAGCTACTTCAAGATGCCCGCCGCCCAGACCGAGCAGGAGAACTGTGTCGCCCACAACGGGTCGCTGGTGCCTGTTCCGGGCCGCACCATCATGGTCCAGGGCTGGTACCAGGGCGGCATTTCGGTGTTCGACTGGACCGATCCCGCCCACCCCAAGGAGATCGCCTACTTCGACCGCGGTCCCATGGACTCGACCAAGCTGGTGAACGCCGGCTCCTGGTCCGCCTATTGGTATAACGGCATGATCGTCAGCTCGGAGATCGGGCGGGGGCTCGACATCCTGGAGCTCTTGCCGAACGACCTGCTCACCCAGAACGAGATCGACGCGGCGAAGCTCGTGCGTGTGGCCCAGGAGAACGTGCAGGATCAGCAGCGGATCGTGTGGCCGAACAGCCCGGTCGTGGCCCAGGCCTACCTGGACCAGCTGGCCCGGTCCGGGATGACTTCCGCGCAGGTGACTGAGACCCGTTCCGCGCTGGCCAAGGCGGAAAAGGCCACCGGGGCGGCCCGGAAGACGGCGCTGACCAAGCTGGCGTCCCGGCTCAACAGCTCGGCGGCAGCCTCGGGCGACCCGGCCAAGGTGCAGGCCCTGGCTTCGGTGATCGGGGCCCTGGCCAAGTAGCGCCCATCAGGAGGCGGTCTCCCGACGGCCCCACTCCACCGGGTGGGGCCGTTCCGTTTCGTGCAACAGGGAAAGGGGAGGCTCCGTATGAAGGACGGACGACGCATATTCCCGTTGTTCCCCGAACCCCAGAGGCTCTGCGACATGAAGCGCATCATCGCCCTCTCCTTCGCCGTCGTTTCACTCACCGCTACACGCGCCGCGGGCCCCGACTCGTTGTCGGGCGGCCTGGTGTGGCGCAACATCGGTCCACTCCGTGCCGGACGCGTCTCCGCGGTCTCCGGCGCGGTCGGCGAGGCAGGCGTGTTCTACGCCGGGTTCCCGACCGGAGGCCTGTGGAAGACATCGAACGCGGGTGTCACGTGGGATCCCATCTTCGACGACATCACGAGCACGTCCTCCATCGGCGCCGTGCAGGTCGCGCCGTCGGACACCAACGTGATCTACGTCGGCACCGGCGACATGCCGACCGGCGGCAACATCAATGAAGGGGACGGCGTCTACAAGTCGACCGATGCCGGCAAGACCTGGCAGCACATCGGCCTCGAAGACTCCCGCCAGATCCCCTCGATTCTCGTCGATCCCAAAGACCCCAACCTCGTTCTCCTCGCCGCACAGGGAAACCGCTACGCCAAGGGCGGCTCGCGCGGCGTGTACCGGAGCACCGACGGCGGGAAGACCTGGACCAAGACCCTGGACACCGGCGATTCGGTCGGCGTCGAGCGGCTGGCTTGGGCGAATGATGCGCCGAGCACCGTGCTGGCGGCCACGGACCTGCATTACGTCGATGTGAACCGGGCGTTCGGCGGATTCCGGGGCGGTGCTCCCAACGGCCCCACCGGCACGATGCTCTTCAAGTCGACCGACCAGGGCCTCACCTGGCACGAGTTGACGGGGGGCGGACTGCCCCGGCTCTTCGGCCGGATGTCCATCGCTGTGGCTCAGCACACCAATGCGCAGCGGATGTACCTCATCGGGAATTTCGGTCTCTACCGCTCCGACGACGGCGGCGCCAACTGGCGGCAGATGGACGCGGGGGACCGCCGGGTCGGAAACGGGCAGGGCGGCTACAACTGCGGCGTCTACGTCAGCTCCTCGAACCCGGACGTGGTGATCACGATCAATACGTCGAGCTACATCTCGCGCGACGGCGGCAATACGTTCACCGGCTTCAAGGGCGCCCCGGGCGGTGACGATCCCCAGCAGCTCTGGATCGACCCCACCGACGGCTCGCGCATGCTCCTCGGCATGGACCAGGGCGCGACGGTGACGCTCGATGGCGGGCGGACCTGGAGTCCCTGGTACAACCAGTCCACCGAGCAGGTCTACCACATCTCGGCGGACAATTCGTTCCCGTACTGGGTCTACGCCTCGCAGCAGGACGCCGGGGCCATTCGGGTCCGGAGCCGGGGCAACTACGGCGAGATCGGACCCCTGGATTGGAGTCCGACGGGCGGCTGGGAGTGGGGCACCGACGTCGTCGATCCGCTCAACAACAACATCCTCTACGCGTCCGGGGCCGGCATCCAGAAGATTTCATTCCCGACCGAGCAGATCCGCAACGTGAGCCCGTCCGTCGATCCGGAATCGCACCTGCGGGCCAACTCCGACAATCCGCTGGTGTTCGCGCCCTGGAATCCGCGCGAGCTCTTGGCCGGGTTCCAGTACCTCATGGCGAGTAAAGACGGCGGGATGCACTGGACGAAGATCAGTCCCGATCTGGGCTACCCCAAGGGAGTCACCCCGCCTCCCGACACCGCTCAGCCCAAGCCGGGTTCCCCGCGCGGCGGGAGCATCCAATCCCTCTCGCCGTCGACGGTCGCGCGCGGGGTGATCTGGGTCGGTACGAACAACGGGCTGATCAAGGTCACACGGAACGAGGGCGCCACGTGGAGTGATGCCTCGATCCCGAATCTCCCGGATTCCAATCGGACCGCCGTGCAGATGGTCGAGGCGTCGCATTTCAACGCCGGGGAAGCGTACGCGGCGCTCGACGCGCACAACCTGGGAGACTATCAGCCCCAGCTGTACCGCACCCGGGATTACGGGAAGACGTGGACCAAGATCGTGACCGGCCTGCCCACCGGGCAGATCGCCGGGTCATTCACGCACCTGATCCGCGAAGACACCAAGAAGGACGGGCTCCTGTTCGCCGGCACCGAGAGCGGGATGTACGTCTCGTTCGACGACGGTGATCACTGGCAGTCCCTGCAGCTGAACCTTCCCACGACCTCGTACCGGGACGGGTTCATCAAGGGGAACGATCTGGTGGTCGGGACCTACGGCCGCGGCATCTGGATCCTGGACGACATCTCCCCCCTCCGGCAGATGACCGGCTCGGAACCGGCGGAGGCGGTGAGGCTCTTCCAGCCCGGGGACGCGATCCGCATCCGGCGGAACGTGAACCAGGACACGCCGATGCCGCCGGAAGTTCCGCATTCGGACAACGCACCCGACGGCGTGCTGATCACGTACTACCTGGCCTCCGCTCCCTCGGGCATCATCACGCTCGACGTCCTGGATGCGAGCGGCGCGGTGGTGCGTCACATGTCCAGCGCGCCGATTCCGCCGTTGAAGGAAGCGGCGACCCCTCCCAACCCGAGCTTCTGGCTCGCGACGCCGGAGCCGATGCCGGCCAAGGCCGGGTTGAATCGGATCAACTGGGATATCCGGTACGACGATCCGCCGGCCTTCAATCACAGCTGGGAGATCAACGCGAATCCCGGCAAGACCCCGGCCTCGCCACAAGGTCCGCTCGCGCTGCCGGGCGTCTACACGCTGAAGCTCACGGTGGACGGCAGGAGCTACACGCAGAAAGTCACGGTGCGGGATGATCCGCGTTCCCCCGCCACCGCGCTCGCGCTGCGTGAGATGCATGATCTGCACATGCAGATCCTGGCGGGGCTGTCGACGTCGTGGAACGGCTACCAGCAGGCGAACGCCGTCCGCACCAGCCTGGAGGCCGATACCGGCTCGAGCGTGGCGGAGGTTGCCACGGCGGCCAGGACGTTGCTGGCGCGGATCGATACCGTGGCCGGTTCTCTGGGCGGTCCCTCGGGCTTCTTCTTCCGGCGCTCCACGTCGCCGAATTTCGTTGGCGTCAACGGTGCGCTGGTCCGCCAGCTCAATCAGCTGGAGCTGGGTGACGGTGCGCCGACGCCGGGCGACCTCGCGGACTACGCGTCGAGTTGCTCGGATCTCAGCAAGTCGGTAACCGCGTGGCGCACGATCAGCGACAAGGACTTGGTCGCCTTCAACGCCGTGCTCACCAGGAACAGCCTCAAGCCGGTGGCGGGCGGTCCGGCGGCGCTCACGGCTCCGACGTGTGCCGCCGCCAAGGGTGGCGCGGCCGCGAAGAAGGCCCGGGCGAACGCGGTCGAGCAGGATGAAGACCGCGATCCGGACGAACCGCCGAGCGAGTAAGGGAACTGAAAACAAGAACCCCGCCTCATCGTCGAGGCGGGGTTCTTGTCTTTCCGGTCCTCAGTACAGGATGTCGTACGCGAGCCGGAATCCACGTCCTGGCTGGGGCACAAAGTCCTTGATCACCGAGAGGTTGTCCCGGTACACCGTATTGAGGACGTTCTCACAGTTCAGCGTGATCTGTGACGTCATGTCGCCGCTCGTGAGCCGCA
>DASUBP010000160.1:0-11629 GCA_035763205.1 Gemmatimonadales bacterium | reverse complement strand
CATCAGATCCGCCGCCTGCCGGACCTGCGCCACGTCCTGGTAGAGATGGAACGCGAGTCCCTGAGCCTGATGGGGGAGCAGCCCGTACCGGGGATCGACGGCAAGCCGGTGGATTTTCTCCGGTGTCTTGGCGGCGACCTCCTCAATGTCCACCCCGCCGGCGGCGCTCACCATCAGCACGGGCCGCTGGGTCGCGCGGTCGACGATGAAGCCGACGTAGCTCTCGGACACGATGTCCGCCGCGGGCACCACCAGCACTTTCTCGACCGTGAGCCCCTTGATCTGCATGCCGAGGATCTTCGAGGCCAGTAGTTCCGCCTCGGCCGGAGTCTTCGCGAGCTTGACGCCGCCCGCCTTGCCGCGGCCGCCGGCATGCACCTGGGCCTTGATGACCACCGTGCCACCGAGTTTTTGCGCGATCGCCTTTACTTCCGCCGGCGTCCTCGCCACCGCTCCTTCGGGCATCGGGATACCGTGCTTCCGCAGGATGTCCCGGGCCTGATATTCGTGCAGATTCACCCGTTCTCCCTCGTGATAGTCGTGCCTGATTGTCCCGCCAACGCTTCCAATCCCTTCGACAACTCGGCGACGACCGCCCGAGCGCCCTTGCCGCCGGCCCGCACGAAGTCCGCCGCCGCTTCCACCTTGGGGCGCATGCTCCCCGACCCCAGCTCGTCGCCGGCCAGCAAGCGCTCCGCGTCGCGGAGGGAGAGCTTGCCCAGCCGTTCCTGGTGCGCCGTGCCGAAATGTGCGTACACCGCGTCGACGTCCGTCAGAATCAGGAGGGCCTTGGCCTTCAGCTCGGCTCCGAGGACCGCCGCCACGCGGTCCTTGTCCACGACCGCATCCAGTCCCTCGATCCCGAGCTTCGGATCCTCGTACACCGGCGGTCCCCCGCCGCCGCACGCGACCACGATGTGGCCGCGGCTCACGAGGTCCGCGATCATCTTCCGCTCCACCACCCCTATCGGTTTGGGGCTCGGCACGACCCGCCGTGCGCGCCCGGGACGGTCCTCGCGTACCGCCTGACCTCGCGCTTCGAGACGCTGACGCGTAGCCGCATCGAGGGCGTGGCCGATCGGCTTGGTCGGCCGGCGCAGGTCGGGGTCCGAGGCGTCGCAGATGGTCTGGGTCACCATGGTCACGACCTGCCGTTCCACACCGGCGCGACGCAGAGCGTTCTGCAGGGACTGCTGGATCATGTAACCCATCCACCCCGCGGTGGCCGCCACCAGCACGCCCAACGGCAGCGGCTCCAGTTGATCGGCGGCCAACTCGTTGCGCGCCAGCTCGTCACCGACCTGCGGGCCATTGCCGTGCACCAGCGCGATGCCCCATCCCGCGCGGGCCAGCTCCACGATGGGCGCAAGACTCTGGCGGGTGTGCCGGAACTGGTTGGCGATGGTCGGCCGCTCGCCCTGCGGCGCCACGGCATTGCCACCCAGCGCCACCACGATCACGTCCTTCACGCGCACCCCGGTTCCGGTCACGGCGGCGCAACCTAGCGGGGGCCGGTGGAGGGGGCAACGCCTCGCGAAGTGCCGCGCAGCAAGGCTCGCAGGCTGTCGTACAGCACCCCGAAACGGGCCACGTGCCCTGCTGCCAGCGCGGAATCCATCCGGGCAAGGAGGGCGCGGGCGCGGCGCAGGCTCGCCGTCGGTGTCCCCTCTCCGAGGTCGGGCCCGCGCAGCAGGGTCTTGAGGGCCGCCGGGGCGGACACATCCGCCGCGACATCCGGCCCCAGCGACACGTAGACGCTGTCGAGCTTCGCGGGCACGGGACTGCCCTCGGGCTCGAGGAAGCGCGCCTGCACCGTCATGACGCCAACGTCCGTAGGCCAGACCCGCTCGACGCCCGAGCGTCGCTCGCGATCACTCGACAGCGGCGTGGGAATGGTCGAGGGCTTCGGGGTCCAGAAGAACAAGCGAGGGCCTTTCTCCGTCATCGTGCCGGCCAGGATGCCGCCGAACGTGCTCTGCCTCGTAGAATCGACGAAGGCCTGCGCGTACCACACGTCAGTCGCCGAGTCGGGACCTGGCGCCGCAAGGGTGAAGGGGTGTTCGGCCACGAGCGGAAGCCAGCGGTAGGTCGAGTCCGGCAGCGGAATGGTGCGGGCGAGAATCCTAGCCTGGATTTCAAAGGCATCAGCCGGGTACGGCAGGACTCGCCGCAATGCCGGGGGCATCGAGTCGGCCGGTGCGACGAGTGGGGCCACGATGCGCGCCCAGGCGGCCGTGAGCGAGTCGGTTTGGGGGGCGAGCCAGAGCCGCGTCGAGCCGCTGACGGCGTTGAGCGCGCCGACGAGACCGGACCGGTGATACCGGATGGTGCGCCCGTCGATCATCACGGTGTCGACCAGGGGGAACGCGTCGGCTTCGACCGATCCCCAGGAGATCCACCAAAGGGAATCGCCCACGAGCACGGGCGCGGGCATCTCGAAGCGTGCGAACGGCGCCAGTGCCTCGAAGCGCTCCACGGCATCCCGGCGCCAGACCAACGTCCGGCCCCGCGAGGCGACCTGTGCGAGCTGCGGGGCTTGCAGGGTCCAGGCCAGAGCCAGGCGCCGCCACGTACCCGTCAGCGGGATGCCGGTCATGCTGCCGGAGTCCACCACCGCGTAGTCGAGGAATCCGCCACCGAACCACGTCGCACGCGGCCCCCCCGGCGCACGGGCGAACGTAAGGGTCGAGTCGGTCTCTCGCGCTTCGAGGGGCCCCGGGGCGTGTGCCCACACGCTTTGGTGCACCTGCTCCCACGTCGGCGGCGGCGAGACGCGGAGCAGATTGGTGCCGTCGGGCGCGAGCCCGAGCAACCAGCGTCCCGAGGGCTCGAGCGTCATGTTGTACACCGACAGTCCCTGCCCCACGGCGCTGTCGCGCAGAGCGCGGATCCTGATCCGCCCCGGATCCCACACGGGGATCGAGGCCACGAGTGCCGCGGGCGACAGCGAGGGGAGATTCCAGGATTCCGGAGCCGCCCCGAAGGCGACTCCTTCGAGTGTCCCCTTGTCGTCCTGCAGCGCGCGGTCCGCCGGCGACGGGGTCCCGATGGTGTGAGTAGCGGGAGGCAGGATGACGTAGGCGGCCAGCATGGTGACGAGCAGTGCGAGCCAGGTCGCCCCGACCACGCCCGGGCGATCCCACCATCCCCACACCGCGCTCACAAACGCGGTGATCAGCGCGACCACGGTGACGGCGCTGGCACCAGGGCCGCGGATCGCGATCGCGTCGTGGGTTACGGGACCGACGAGGCCGGTGATCGTTTCATAGGGATCGAGATGGGCACCCCACACGAACGCCACCGCCAGCGCGGCGAGCGTGAGTCCCAGGTGCGCGCGCGCGTGCGGGCTGGCCGCGATGCGCCCGCCGTGCATGCGAATCGATCCGATGGCGACATAGAGAACGGCGATGAGGAACGACGCGGTCAACGAGGCGATGAGCAGCATCCCCTGCCGGGTGCGCGCCCAGGGCAGCTCCCCCACGTAGTAGCCGAGGTCCTGATGGAGGACCGAATCCGTGAGGCCGAAGTGCGGCGGCGCGCTCGCGAGGAGCGCCGGTCGCCAGACGTCACCGATGGCCCAGGCCAAGGCACCGCCATAGACCACGCCGCCGACCAGCGTCACGACGATGAGCAAGCGGTGCGGAACGGCCTCGACGATCTCGATGTCGCCGAGCCGCCGGGGCATCTGCACCGACCCGATGGCACGGTAAACCCCGTAGCAATGCCCCATGCCCCACAGGACCGCGGCGAGGGCGACGATCCATTGGACCGTGCGGGCCAGCGCGAGGGTCCGGAGGTACGCGGCCCCGTTCGGAATCGTGGCGGCCCAGGCGTGCTCGGCGGTCTGCATGGCGAACCAACGGCCCCCGACGAGCACCACGACCAGAAGGGCCGCGGCGCCCAGCAGCGCCCAGCGCCGCCGGGTCACCCCGGGCCTCCGGCGTTTTGCGCGAGCCACCCCTCGACTTCGGCGCGATACCGCTCGAGATCGGTGGCCGACGTCGCCTCAAAACGCATGACCAGAACGGGCTGGGTGTTGGAGGCGCGGATCAGCCCCCACCCGGTGGGGAACGTCATCCGCACACCGTCGAGCGTCGACACCGGATACTTGGCGCCGAAGTACTTGGCCGCGCGCTCCACCACGTCGAACTTGCGTTCATCCGGGCAATCCACGCGAAGCTCGGGCGTGTTCACGGTGCGCGGGAGGTCGGCGAGCAGCCGCGACAGCGGTCCCCCTTCGCGCGCGACGTAGTGCAGCAGGCGGGCGGCACCGAAGAGGGCGTCGTCGAAGCCGAACCAGTCGCCCCCGAAGAACATGTGCCCGCTCATCTCTCCCGCAAGCGGCGCGTGGAGGTCTTTCATCTTCTGTTTGATGAGCGAATGTCCCGTCTTCCACATGACGGGTTCGAGTCCCGCCTTGATCAGCATCTGGGGCAGGACCTCGGAGCACTTCACGTCGAAAATCACCGGATGCTTGCCCGGTTGGCGTTTCGCCAGATCCCGGCCGAAGAGCACGAGCAGCTGGTCACCGAAAATCGGCGTCCCGGCTTCGTCCACCGCACCGATGCGGTCCCCGTCCCCGTCGAACGCGATCCCCAGCTCCGCCTTCTCCTTCACGACGGCTGCCTGGAGGTCGCGGAGGTTCTCGACCACCGTCGGATCGGGGTGGTGATTGGGGAACCGCCCGTCGGACTCGGCGAAGAGCGGGACGACGGTCACCCCGAGCTGCCGCAGGGTCTCGATGGCGATCAGACTGGTGACGCCGTTGCCGCAATCCACCACGGCCTTGAGGGGACGGGCGAGCGGCGTGTTGCGGCTGACGATCGCCTCCCGATACGCGGAGAGCAGTCCCTGGTGCGTCGCCTCGGATCCACCAGCGGCCCGATCGAGGGAGTCTCCGGCGATCATGCGGTAGAGGTCCTGAATCTGCTCGCCGGCGACCGCCTCTCCCACGACCACCATCTTGAATCCGTTGAACTCCGGCGGGTTATGCGACCCGGTGACCTGCAGGCCCCCATCCACCTTGAGGGTGTGCGTCGCGAAATACAGAGCGGGAGTCGGACACTCGCCGACGTCCACCGCACGGCCGCCGGCGGCGACGATGCCGGCGCGGACGTGACGGGCGAGCTCAGGCCCCGAGGGCCGGTTATCCCGCCCGACGGCGAGCACCGGGGCTCGCGACAACCGGGCCCGTGCCAGGGTCGCGAAGGCTTGACCAACCGCGTGGGCAACGCCGGGCGTGAGCTGCTCCCCGACGATGCCACGGATGTCGTACTGCCGGAAAATGGTCTGAGGAATGCGCATGACCGGGGGGTCCCGGGGAGGTGTCAGCGGGCCGTCGTGGCCCCAGTGCCGGAAGCCGTCGTCGTGGGCGTCGGGGTCGGCGAGTCCATTGCCATGGCGGGCGCGGCATGAAGGCTCGCCCCCGACGTCTTGGACAGGTCGAACAGTTGTCCCGGGGCGATCCCGAACCAGAGAATCGCCGCCACGGCGACGGCCAGCGTGGCCCGTCCGACGCCGTCGAACACCATGCTCGAGTGGGCTTCGGCATGGGACGCGGGTTTCATGTACATGGCCATCACGACCGGCAAGTAATAGCCCGCGGATGCGACGCTGGTGAGCACGAGGATGATCGCGAGCCCCGTGTGTCCCCCGCCGACGGCGGATACGAGGATGTACCACTTCCCCATGAATCCGGCGGTCCCCGGGAATCCGAGCAGGGAGAGCATGCACACGGTGAGCGCGAGCGCGAGCCAGGGACGGCTGGTCGACAGCCCCGACAGATCGTCGACCCGGACGTCGGACTCCCCGCCCTTCCCCTTGGCGGCGAGGAGCGCGAAAGCGGCGATAGTCGTGAGGCCGTAGGCCACGAGATAGAAGATGAACGCACCCGCACCGGAGCCGCCGGATACCACGGCGACCAGGAGGTAGCCGGCGTGCGCGACGGACGAGTACGCCAGCATCCGCTTCACGGACCGCTGGGCGAGCGCGATCAGGTTGCCGCCGATCATCGTCGCCACGGCCAGGCCCGCGATGATCAAGTGCCAGCTCGCGGTGGCGCCCAGGGATTCGATCACGATGCGGAAGAGCGCCGCGAAGGCGGCCGCCTTCACCCCCGTCGCCATGAAGCCCGTGATGGGCGTGGGCGCGCCGTCGTAGACATCCGGGGCCCACATGTGGAACGGTACGGCGGCGACCTTGAATCCGAATCCGACCAGCAAGAGCCCGATACCCACCAGGAGCAGCGGCAGGTGCGCCACGCCCAGGGTTTGCACCTGGACACCGATGAACGAGAGGTTGGTCGTTCCGGTGGCACCGTAGATGAGGGCCATGCCGTAGAGCAGGAACGCCGAGGCGAACGCGCCCAGCAGGAAGTACTTCAGGGCCGCTTCCGCCGCGCGGGGGCTCCGGCGGTTGAAGCCGGCGAGGACGTAGACGGAAATCGACATCAGCTCGAGGCCGAGGAAGATGACCATCAGATCCTCCCCGCCCCCCATCAGCATCATGCCCAGGACGGCGAACAGGAGGAGCGGATAGTACTCGGGTGCGAGGAGCTGTTCGCGCTCGAGATACCGGAACGAGAACAGCACCGTAAGGGCGGCGGCCCCGAGGAAGATCCAGTCGGTGACGAAGCGGAAGTCGTCGACGGCGATCATCTGCGCAACGCCCTCGACCGTCGCGCTGTTCCACCAGAGCCACCAGACCACGGCGGCCGTGATCCCGATGGACACGAGCGTCACCCATCCGGCGATGCGCAGGTCGGTCACGGTGCGATGCCGCCAAGCCACGATCAACAGCACCAGCATGGCCAGAATGGTGAGCACGCTCTCCGGGGAGAGCGCCCGCATCAGGTCGGCGTAGTTCGAGAGGTCGAGGCTCATCGGGCCGCCGCGGTGGTCGCGGGAGTCACGGTCTGGATCAGATGCTGGGCGGCGGGTTCCATCCGGCTCAGGAACGGGCGGGGATACACGCCGATCCAGATGATGGCCGCCAGGAGGGGGAGCAGCACGATCAGCTCCCGCGGCGAGAGATCGAGCAGCTTCTGATTCTCCGGCTTGGCGAGCGGGTTGTAGATGATCTTCTGCAGCGCCGGGAGCAGGTACATCGCCGCGACGATGACGCCCGTGGTGGAGATGATCGCCGCCACGGGATAGGTCTTGAAGGCGCCGATCAGGATCAGGAATTCACCCACGAATCCGTTGGTCCCCGGCAATCCCACCGACGACAACGACACGATGGTCAGGGCGGCGGCCAGCAACGGCACCACACGAGCCAGCCCTCCGAACGCGTCGAGCAGGCGGGTATGGCGCCGCTCGTAGAGCATGCCGGCCAGGAAGAACAGCGCGCCGGTGGAGATGCCGTGGTTGATCATCACCAACAGGGCTCCCTGCACGCTCTGGAGCGTCAGCGCCCAGATACCGAGCATCACGAAGCCCAGGTGCGCGACCGACGAATAGGCCACGAGCTTCTTGAAGTCGGGCTGCACCATCGCGACGAGGCCGCCGTAGATGATGCCGACGACCGACAGGGTGACGACCACCGCCACGACCGTCTTGCTCATGGCGATCTGCGGGAAGAACGGCAGGGCGAACCGGAGGAACCCGTAGGTCCCCATCTTCAACAGCACTCCCGCCAGGATCACCGAGCCCGCCGTCGGTGCCTCCACGTGGGCGTCGGGCAGCCAGGTGTGCAGCGGGAACATCGGTACCTTGATCGCGAAGGCCAGGAAGAAGGCGGCGAAGAACCAGAAGGCGACCGGTCCCAGGTCGGCGCTCCGCTGGAGCAGGAAGTCGTAGTCGAACGAATACTGGCCGGTGGTCTTGGCGGCATGCAGATACAGGCCGAGGATCGCGACCAGCATCAGAAGCGAGCCGAGGAAGGTGTAGATGAAGAACTTGATCGCCGCGTAAATGCGGTTTTCCCCGCCCCAGATCCCGATGATGAAATACATCGGAATCAGCATCACTTCCCACATCACGTAGAAGAGGAACAAGTCGAGCGAGACGAAGACGCCGAGCATGCCCGTGGTGAGTACCAGGAGCAGCGCGTAGAACCCACGTTCCCGCTTGGTGATGTAGGTCCAGCTCCCGAGCACCGAGAGCGGCACCAGGAACGTCGTCAGCAGGACCATGAACAGGGAGATGCCGTCGAGCGCCAGGTGGAATTGGATGCCCCAGGCGGGAATCCAATTCCAGTTCACGCCGAACTGCATGCCGCCCGCCGGCACGAACCGCCACCAGAGCGGTACGGAGATGCCGAACTCGATGAGGCTGACGACGAGCGCCAGCACCTTCGCGCGGGACGCGGGGACGAGGTACAGGAGCGCGGCGCCCACCAGGGGCCACGCCAGGAGCACCGGCAGTACCCAAACGTCGTAGGAGTTCATCGGATGGCCGCCCGGAGCACGAGGGCGACGCCCAGCACGAAGAGGACGACGTAGAAGCCGACTTCGCCCGTCTGGAGCTTGCTCCCCACCCACCCCAGGGCGCGCGAGACCGCGGCGGAGCCATTCACCCCGGCTCCGTCGATCAGTCCCTGGTCCACTCCCCTCCACAGCACCACACGGGAGAGCCAGCCGAGCGGCTTGACCACCACGGCGTCATACAGCTCGTCCACGTACCACTTGTTCGCGAGCACCTTCCCCAGCCCATGCTCGGCGGGCGCCTGGCGGGCCGGCACCAGCGCCGCGGGCTTCAGCAGCTGAATTGCCCCGATGATACCGGTGAGCGCAATCGCCACCGCCACGGCGAGGAGCGCCCACTCGGTGCCCTGAGAAACCTCCGCGGCCGGCAGCAATGACGCCGATCCGGCGGTCACCGGCTCGAGCCAATGCTCGAGCCACGAATTGCCGCCGATCAGCGCCGGCAGATTGAGCACTCCGCCCGCGAGGCTCAGAATGCCGAGCACCACGAGCGGTCCGGTCATCACCCAAGGAGCCTCGTGGAGATGTTCCCGCTCCTTTTCCCCGGTCCGGTTCGGCCCGTGGAACGTGTACAGCATCATTCGGGTCATGTAGAACGCCGTGAGCAGGGCCGCGATCAGGCCGAACGCCCAGAAGACGTACCAGATGGGCTGCGCGCCACCCCGAGCGAACGCCGCGCCCAGGATCTCATCCTTCGAAAAGAACCCGGCAAAGGGCGGGATGCCGGCGATGGCGAGTGTCGCGATCCACATCAGCGCCCAGGTCCAGGGCAGGTATTTCCGCAGACCACCCATGTTGCGCATGTCCTGCGCGTCGTCGTGGGCATGGGTGTGATGATAGGCGCCATGCATGGCGTGAATCACGCTGCCGGAACCCAGGAACAGGAGCGCCTTGAAGAAGGCGTGCGTGGCCAGGTGGAACACGCCGGCGGCGTAGGCCCCCGTCCCCACGCCCACGAACATGTAGCCGAGCTGCGAGACAGTGGAGTACGCGAGCACTTTCTTGATGTCCCACTGCTTGAGCGCGATGGTCGCCGCGAAGAGCGCCGTCAGGGCGCCGATCCCGGCGACGACCGCGGACGAGACGGGCGCCAGCGCGAAGAGGAGGTTCGCCCGGGCGACCAGGTAAACGCCCGCCGTCACCATGGTGGCGGCGTGGATCAGGGCCGAGACCGGCGTCGGACCCGCCATGGCGTCAGGCAGCCAGGTATAGAGCGGAATCTGGGCCGACTTCCCCGCGCACCCGAGGAACAGGAAAAGCGTGATCGCCGTGACCGTCCCGCTTCCCGGCGCGAATGTGCTCGGCGCGGCGGAGAACACGGATGTGAAGTCGAGGGACCCCGTGGCCTGGAAGATCAGGAACATCGCGGCGAGGAAGCCGAAGTCCCCGATCCGGTTCATGATGAACGCCTTCTTGCCGGCGTCCGCGTTGGCGGTGACGTCGAACCAGAAGCCGATGAGGAGGTACGAGCAGAGTCCGACCCCCTCCCAGCCCACGAACATCACCGGGAAGCTTGCTCCCAGGACCAGCACCAGCATGAAGAAGACGAACAGGTTGAGATACGCGAAGAACCGCGCGTACCCCTCGTCCGAGCGCATATAGCCGACGCTGAAGATGTGGATCAGCGAGCCCACGCCGGTCACGATCAGGATCATCACCGCGGACAACGGGTCCACCTGCAGGGCGGCGGAGATGTGCAGCGCCCCCACCGGGATCCAGTCCCAATAGGTAAAGACCGCGGGGGTTCCGGAGTGCGCGGCGGCCAGATCCTTGACCACCGCGACGGCCACCCCGAAGGCCGCGAGCAGCACCCCGGGGCCGATCAGCGACACCGCCGTCTTGGCCTGGGGGCGCGTCAGGGCGATCGTGCCGTTCAGCACGAAGCCGAGGAGGGGCAGGAGTGGGACCAGCCAGACCAGTTGCATCGGGAGGCGGCCTCAGCCCTTCAGAATGTTGATGTTCCGCAGATCCACCGTCTCCTTGTGGCGGTAGATCGCGAGGACGATGGCGAGCCCGACCGCCGCTTCGGCGGCAGCGACGGCCATCACGAAGAACACGAAAATCTGGCCGCCGACGCCGAGGGACTGCGCGAAGGCGATGAACGTCAGGTTCACGGCGTTGAGCATCAGCTCGACGCACATGAAGATGATGATCGCGTTCCGGCGGATGAGGACGCCGAGGACGCCGATCACGAAGAGCACCGCGGCGACCGCGAGGCTGGGTCCGAGGAGCATCTAGAGCTTCCGTTTCGCGAGCACGACCGCGCCCACCACGGCGGCGAGGAGGAGCACGCTGGTGATTTCGAAGGGCACGAGATAGGCGTCATAGAGCGGCCCGGCCACCGATCCGACCATGCCATGCTGCTGCTGCAGCTGGGCCATGACGTTCGGCACCTGGATGAGCGCCGGTGGGGCGGCATTCCACAGGAACCTGAGCTGGATGAACAGAATGCCCGCGAGCACCGCGCCGACCGTCAGCCCGACCACCCCTTTGCGGTCCTGCCCCGCTCCACGCCCGAGGTTCAGAAGCATGATGACGAACAGGAAGAGCACCATCACCGCGCCGGCATAGACCAAGACCTGGAGGACGGCGATGAACTGGGCGTCGAGCAGCACGAAGAGCACGGCGAGCGAGAACATGGTGACTACCAGCCACAGCGCGCTGGCCACCGGGCTCCGCCGCGTGACGCACAGGACGCCCGAACCGAGGGCTAACCCTGCGAAGATCCAGAACACGATCGTGACGAGGTTCATTCGCCCTTCGGATCGGCCGGGTCCCACAACGTGGACACCGGGTGGGTCTGGGCGCACAGGCGCTCCAGATCGTAGACGAAGCGATCCCGCGAGTACTCCGCGTTCTCGTAATGCCAGCCCACGTGGATCGCCTCTTCGGGGCAGACTTCCTGGCAGTAGCCGCAGAACACGCAGCGGAATTCGTCGATTTCGTAGATCAGAGGATACCGGTTCCCCTGCTCGTCCTCACCGGGCACCAGCTTGATGCAGTTCGCCGGGCAGATCTGGGGGCAGAGGCCGCACGCCACACACTTCGCGCGGCCCTGCTCGTCGGTGAGCATGCGGTGCGTCCCGCGCCACCGGCTGGACATCGTCCAGTCGTGGCTGCCCTTTTCTTCCGGATACTGCATCGTGACCTTGGGCCGGAAGATGTGGGACGCGGTGAGCATCATGCCTTGGGCGGTCGCCCGGAGGT
>DASUBP010000159.1:0-6264 GCA_035763205.1 Gemmatimonadales bacterium | reverse complement strand
TCATATCACCCGATCCACGAGCGCACCAAGAAACACCGTAATGCTGATGATCCCGTTCATCGTAAAGAACGCCGCGTTGAGCTTCGAGAGATCGCCCGGCTTCACCAGTTGATGCTCCCACGCGATGAGCCCCCCACCGATCCCCACGCCGACGTAGAAGGGCACATGGAATCCGGCGCCGAGCCCGAAGGCCACCAGGGCCAGAATCGCCAGCCCGTGCAACGTCTTCGCCAGGAAGATCGCCGGCCCCGCACCGAATCGAACCACCGCCGAGTGGAGTCCCTCTTTCCGGTCGAACTCCTCATCCTGAAGTGCATAAAACATGTCGAAGCCACCGACCCACGCGGTCACCACCAACGCCAGCACCGGCAGCACCCACCAGGGCTCGCTCCACTTCCCCGTGATCGCGAGGTAGCCCGCGGGCCCCGAGATGGCATCCGCCAGCCCGAGCCAGAGATGCGAGGACCACGTGAAGCGCTTGGTATAGCTGTACCCGGTGATGGCGACGAGCGCGATGGGGGACAGCGCAAAGCAGAGGGAATTGAGAGCCCAAGCCGAGCCCTCGAACACGAGGGCGGCGAGGGTCACGGACACCCACGCCTCGCGGACGCTGATCCGGCCCTGGGGAATGTCCCGGGAAGCCGTGCGCGGATTCCTGGCGTCCAGGTCGCGGTCGGCGATCCGGTTGAACCCCATCGCCACGAAGCGCGCCGCCGTGAAGGCGATCACGACCAGCACGGCCTGACGCCAGGTCACCGGGCTCGTCCATGACGCCGCGACGGCGCCGATCAGCGCAAAGGGGAGCGCGAAGACGGTGTGCGGCAGCCTGACGAAATTGGCGTAGCGGACCAACAGTGAGTCACCGCCGAGGGTCTGCCCCTCACGGGATGGAGATGCCAAGCTCCCTCCACATCGCGTCCACCTTCGCCTTGGTCTCTTCGTCCATCACGATCTTGTCGGGCCACTCGCGGTGGAACCCTTCGTCCTTCCACTTCCGCGTACCGTCGATCCCCATCTTCGAGCCGTACGTGAATTCGCGGCTCGCGTGATCGAGTACGTCGATCGGCCCCATGGAGAACCGGACGTCCCGCTCCGGATCGATGTGATTGAGGGCGACCCACCACGCTTCCTTGGGGTCGCGGACATTCACGTCCTTGTCCACCACCACGATGACCTTGGCGAGCGACATCAGCCCCTGCCCCCAGAGACCGTTCATCACCTTGTACGCTTGCCCCGGGAACTGCTTGTCGATGCTGACGAACACGAGGTTGTGAAAGATCCCCTCGGCCGGCATGTGCATGTCGACGACTTCGGGGAGCGTCAGCCGCAGCAGGGGCAGGAAGATCCGCTCCGTGGCATGGCCGAGCCAGAAGTCTTCCATGGGCGGACGCCCGACGATCGTGTGCGGCCACACCGGATCTTCCCGCCGGGTAATCGCCGTGACCTGAACTCTTGGATAAAGATCGGCGAGGGAATAGAACCCGGTGTGATCGCCGAAGGGCCCCTCGGTGACGAGCGGCTCCCGCGGATCGATCACCCCTTCGATGACGAGCTCCGCTTCCGACGGCACCTCGAGATCCGAGGTGACGCACTTGGAGAGCCGCACCGGCTCCCGGCGCAGGAAGCCGGCGAAGAGATACTCATCGATCCCCGGAGGCAGGGGCGCCGAGGCGGCGTAGATGCTCGCCGGGTCGCCACCCAGGACGATCGCGACGGGCATGGTTTCACCCCGGGCCGCCATCTCGCGCCAGTGTGCCGCACCGACCTTGTGACGCTGCCAGTGCATGGCGAGCGAGTCGCGCCCGAGCACCTGCACCCGGTACATCCCGACGTTACGGGCGCCCGTCGCCGGATCGCGGGTGACGACCTGCGGGAGCGTGATGTACGGTCCGCCATCCTGCGGCCAGCAGATCGGGACCGGCAGACGGTCCATGTCGATGTCGGCTCCCTTGAGCACCACATCCTGGCACGCCGGACTTCCCCCGCCACTGCGCGGGGGGAACTTGGTCAGTTCGGCCAGTTTGGGGAGCATCGCGAGCTTGCCGACGAGGCCGTCCGGGACCTTGAGGTTCACGAACTCCGAAACCCGGTCACCGATCTCATCCAGCTTCGCGACGCCGAGCGCCATGCACATGCGCTTTTGGGACCCGAAGAGATTGACGGCGACGGGGTGAGGGGATGCACCACCCGAGGTCAAGGTCGGGCGCTCGAACAGCAAGGCCGGTCCCCCGCCTGGTGACTTCATGCACCGGTCGGCGATCTCCGTGATTTCGCGATCGACGAGGACTGGCCGGTGCACGCGCACCAGCTCGCCCGCCTCGTCGAGGGCCGCCAGGAAGTCCCGCAGGTTATCGAGTGCCATGGTGGATCGCGCAGATACCGCCGGTCAGGAGTTCGTAGCGCACGTCCGAGAAACCAGCGGTTTCCAGACGACGGGAAAGGGCGTCGGGATCGGGAAAGTTGAGCACCGACTCTGGCAGGTAGGTATAGGCGTCCGTATGTTTCGACACCGTGCGGCCGATCAGCGGCAGCAGTCGCTGAAAGTAGAAGAGGTAGGCGGCGCGGAGGGGCGCGAAACGCGGAGTGGTGAATTCCAGGATGACCAGCCGGGCTCCCGGTTTGAGGACCCGCCGGGCTTCGGAGAGTCCGAGGTCCAGGTCCGCGAGATTGCGCACCCCGAAGCCCACCAGCGCGCCGTCGAATCCCTCATTGGGGAACGGCAGCTCCAGGGCGTCGGCGCCGACCGGGCGGACCGCCGCGGCTTTGCCGCGACCCCGCTGCAGCATGGGAATCACGAAGTCGGCCCCGATGATCCGCCCGCGGAAGCCCTCGGCGGAGGCGAGGGCCGCCGCGAGGTCGAGCGTACCGGCGCAGAGATCCAGATAGAGGCCGTCGGGACGCCGTTCCCAGCCCAGCCGCGCCACGGCGCGGCGGCGCCAGCGGCGGTCGACGTTGAGGCTGAGCAGGTGATTGAGGAAGTCGTACCGGGGGGCGATCGCGGTGAACACATCGCGAACGTACGAGCGCTTGCCTTCTGCCCCTCCCCCCGCGCGCATCACATTTGACTGAGGAGACGGCGCCATAGGCGGAAAAGATAGGCCGAACGACCTGACGGGCGCCAGCGACCAGGACGTGGTGCGCTGGGCTCGCGACGGACACGAGCCCGCGTTTCGCGAGCTGGTCCACCGGTATGAACGGCCGGTGTTTTCGCTCATTTACCGGATGGTGCGTGACCGCGCGCTGGCCGAGGATCTGGCCCAGGAGACCTTCATCAAGGTCCTCAACGCCCTCAAGAGCTACAAGCCCGAGTACAAGTTCTCGTCGTGGATTTTCAAGATCGCCAACAACGCGGCCATCGATCACCTGCGGCGCCGGCAGCTCGACACCCTGTCCCTCGACGGCTCCCCCACCGCCCGCTCGCCCGAAGAGATGCACGCGAGTGCCCCGCAGCTCGGCGACGTATCCGAGAGCCCGCTCGATGAGGTCGAGTCCCGGGAGTTGGGGGGCGCCATCGAACGGGCCATTGGCCGCCTCCGGCCCGAGTACCGGTCGTGCATTCTGCTCCGCCACGTGGAGGGCCATTCCTACGAAGAAATCGCCCAGATGCTTGACCTTCCGCTCGGCACGGTGAAAACGTATATCCATCGGGCGCGTAATGAGTTGCGGGTCTATCTGGAGGACGCCCGGGAGTGAAACCACCCATTACGGGCCCCCGTATGGAGACCGTATGAACGAGAGACTTCAGACCCATCTGACCCCGGAGGAAGTCGAGCTCTGGGCCACCGGCCTCCTGAGCGCGGCCCGCACGTTCCATCTGACGGAATGTGCCGAGTGCCTCGCAGTGGCGGAGCGCGAGCGCAAGCTGCTCGTCGAGCTGGCGCAGCTCCAGCGGTTCGCCCCCTCGGCGGACTTCGCCGAGAAGGTGCTGGCACAGGTCCGGATTCCGACCCCTTCGGGCAGCCATCACGGCTGACCGGTTCCAGGGTCCCGGTAACTGACGAGGGCGGCAGGGGTGTGACTCCCCAGCCGCCCTCGTGTCTTCAGGGAAAGCCCATCACTCGTCGAACCCCGGCTGAAGCCGGGGCCCGACAGAGCACAGCGCTTCAAGCGCAGCGCTTTTCCGGGCCCGCCCTTTCAGGGTGGGTACGATCAGGCCCTCACCTCCGCCCGCACGCCCACTCCCAGGAGCCGGGCCGCACTACCGCCGCGGACGGCGATCTCCACCTCCCCGCCGCTGCCCGTGTACGCGACCAGCTGGCCGGGCTCCACATCCCCGAAAGTCCGGCGCAACGCGCCGACGTCATTCCCCTCCACCGTGATCCGCACTCCCTCATCGACGTCCTCGGCTCTGATGTTCGAGACCAGCGTGCCGAAGCGGTCGACGTAGATCACTTCGCCCAGGAGCGCGACGCCATCCGCGCGAGGCTCCGGCAGTGGTGACCGGCGGACGTCGTCCACGGGATCGCCAAGCTCGTCGAGGGACACCCCCATCGCGAGACGCGCCGCGGCGGGAGCGAAGACGTCGCGGCCATGAAAGGTCGGCGATGCCGACGGCGGCACGGGGAGGGAGACGAATTCCGCGTCCTCGGGCAGTGACGTGAGCAGCCCGTTGTCGGGGGCGACGAAGAAGTGGCCGTGCGCTTCGGCGGCGAGCGCCCGCCGTGACGTCCCGACACCGGGGTCCACCACCACGAGGTGAACGGTTCCGGCCGGAAAGCGCCGCCAGGCTCTGTTGAACAGGAACTGCCCGGCCCGGACGTCCCCCGGAGATACCTGGTGGGTCACGTCGATCAATGTGGCGTCGGGCACCGCGGTCAGGATGACGCCCTTCACCTCGGCGACGTAGCTGTCCCCCGCGCCGTAGTCCGTCAGGAGCGTAATGATCGAGTTCACGCGGTCCTCGGTACGGGGCGCCAGGCGCCCGACAGCCACAGCACGGTCATCGCGACGCCGCGCAGGGTCGCGGTGAGGGAAATAGCCCACCAGATCCCCGTGACACCCCAGATCCCCGACCACCAGGCGGCGAGGGGAATTCGCGCGAAGGTCAGACTCGAGCTCCACACCATGGGCCAGAATGTATAGCCCGCGCCGGCGAGCGCGCCTTCGAGAATCAGCTCGAAGGTCTGGCCTATCTGCGCCATCGCAATGATCCGAAGGTAGCCCGTCCCGTTGGCGATGACCTGCGGATCGGACGTGAAGAGCCGGACGAAGAACCGGGGCACCAGGAGACAGGCGAGCGCGGTACAGGTCGTCACCAGCAGGGCGTAGCCCACCGTGTGCCAGGCCGCCTTCCGGGCTCGTGCCTCATCCTTGGCGCCGAGGCTTTGCCCCACCAATGCCGCGGCGGCGAGCGTGAACCCGGTGATGGCCACGAACCCTACGCCTTCCACTTTATGTCCCACCCCCAGCGCCGCGAGCGCCGGCGTCCCGAAGCGTGAGGTGAACCGCGTCAGCCACATGTAGACGAGCGAGAAGAGAATCCCGCTCATCGAGTACGGAAGGCCGATCCGCAGGATGTGGGGCGCGGATGCCCAGTCGGGCGCCCGGAAGTGGATGTGACCGCGCCGAAAGGCGAGCCACACCAGCGCGAGACACGCCACGCCGCGCACCATGACCGATGCCAGCGCGGCCCCCTCGACGCCAAGCCTCGGGAATGGCCCGATCCCGGCGATGAGGAGGGGGTCGAGAATCACGCTCACGACGGCGGATGCGGCCAGCACCATGAACGGGGTCGTCGTGTCCCCGGACGAGCGGAACGTCGCCTCGAGCGCGAAGAACCCGAAGACGAGGGGCGCGCCCAGGAGCCAAGTGTGCAGATAGGTGTGCCCCAGGACGGCGACTTCGGGCGGGACCTGCATCAAGTCGAAGAGCTTGGGGAGCGCGGCCAGTCCGGCGAAGCTTGCAAGGAGCCCCGCGACCAGGCCGGTCACGAGCGCAGCTGCCGCCACGCGCGCCGCCTGGTCGGGTGCGCGGGCCCCATGGCGGTGTGCCGCCAAGGCCACCACACCCACGTCCAGCATTTCGGCCAGGCTCATCATCACCCAAACCGTGAACCCGGCAGTCGACACCGCGGCGAGCGCCGCGGGTCCGATCAGCTGACCTACCCAGATCGAGTCGATGACGTTGAAGCCGGTATTGAACGCCATCATCGCCACGGTGGGTGCCGCGAGGCGCAGGATGGTGGAGCGAAGATCTCCGGTGGTGAGCTTCCCGGCGGGCCCGGAAGGCGCTACGGCCTCACTCACGGGGCCGGGGTCTCTTTCA
>DASUBP010000158.1:0-4566 GCA_035763205.1 Gemmatimonadales bacterium | reverse complement strand
GCGTGAAACAGGATCTGGTCTTCAGGCCACTCGTTGGGCAGCCGGATCGTTTCGCCGAGCCTGGGCGATTCGGGGTACCCCGGGGCCGCGAGCACCGTAGTGACCGCAGCCGCCACCGGTTCGATCACGTCGCGATCTGGTTGCCATTTGCCGGACGCAATCGCCGTGAGGTGGGACGTCGAGCCCTTGGGCAGTACGGGGAAGAGGGCCTGCGTCTCGGGATCGCCGAAGCGGCAGTTGAACTCGATCACGTTCGGGGTCCCGTCGGGAGCCACCATCAGTCCGGCATACAGCACGCCCGAGTACGGTGCCCCGTCGTTGGCGAGGGCCTTCAACGTCGGCGCGAGGACCTCCTGGCGCACCCGCGTGAGCAGGGCGGGGGTCGTGAGCCCGACCGGCGTGTAGGCGCCCATCCCGCCGGTGTTGGGGCCTTCATCTCCCTCGCGCACCCGCTTGTGGTCCTGAGCCGGTGGAAGGATGACGATGCGCTCACCGTCGGTCAGCGCCAAGACCGAGAGCTCCTCGCCCTCGAGAAACTCCTCGATCACGATTTCCCTGCCCGCCTCGCCCAGTGCTCCCCCTTCGAGGAGCGCCTCGGCGGCCTGGGTTGCGTCGTCCTTCGTGGCACAGACGATCGCGCCCTTGCCCCCCGCCAACCCTGAGGCCTTCACCACCACCGGCTCGCGCCCCGCCTCGATGTACCTGAGGGCCGGCTTCAGCGCCGTGAAGGTCCCGCTCTTCGCGGTCGGCACGCCGGCTTTGACCATCAGGTCCTTCGCGTAGGCTTTGGAGGCCTCGATGCGCGCGCCCCGCGCTCCGGGACCGAACACGGCGCGGCCGTCTTGGCGCAGTCGGTCAGCCAACCCCGCGGCGAGTGGCGCTTCGGGTCCGACGATCACGACGTCGATCTTCTGGTCCCTGGTGGCGGTGACCAGTCCGTCGACGTTCGTGGCGGGGATGGGGAGGTTGGTACCGAGGAGGGCGGTCCCGGGATTCCCGGGGGCCGCGAACAACGTTTTCGCCGTGCCGTCGCGCTTCAGGGCCCAGAGCAGGGCATGCTCACGGCCCCCTCCGCCGACGACCAGGACTCTCACTTCTTCTTGAACGCGTCCGAGAACGCCTGAGCGGCCCGCCGGGCGCCGTCCACGACGTCCTTGGCCACCGCCTTCGCTTCCTTCATGTAGTGCTCGCGGGCGTCGTCGATGTCGCTCTCGACGGGACGCTGATCGGCTTCGGGCCCGCGGCGGGTATACTCGCCACGGATGATCCGGTCGTAGTTCCCGCCCTCGATCCACCGCTGCAATTCGGCCGCGCGGATGGTCGTGAACGGATGGCTGCGCCGCAGCACGCCCAGGATCTTGAAGATGCGGTCCAGCGCCCCGCCCGACTCTTCGTATTCCTTGGCCTGCACGAGAAACGCGTTCAGGTCCATTTCCTTCATGTCGCCGCCGCCGGCGAGCTTCAAATGGAGCCGGAGGGACGCGTTCGGATCCTGAGAGGCCA
The DNA here is from genome assembly GCA_035763205.1 of Gemmatimonadales bacterium. Lineage (GTDB taxonomy): Bacteria > Gemmatimonadota > Gemmatimonadetes > Gemmatimonadales > GWC2-71-9 > 40CM-2-70-7. The sequence goes on along the minus strand of DASUBP010000158.1, from coordinate 3,063 downwards.
GGAGGCCGGCACGGTCACTCGACAGCTCGCTCTTCCGGAACCACTCGAGCAACGCCAGCTCGATCGGCAGGATGGCCATCCCGGCCAGGAAGGGCAGGGCCGAGAGGCTCACGGAGAGAATGAGCACGAGGACGGTGTGATAGAGGGCGTGCCCGCTCATCACGTGACCGAGCTCGTGACCGAGGAGGACGCGGAGCTCGTCGTCATCGAGGAGCTTGAGCGATCCCGAATTCAGGACGATGAAGGGCTTGTCCATGCCGAAGGCGCCGGCGTTGACGAAGGGCGTCTGCGAGACGAACAGCTCCGGCCGCTCGGGCCAGTCGAGGGAGGTCAGGACGTCGGTGTACAGGGCGTTGAGCCGGGGGAACTGCGTCGGCCCCACCCGGACGGCGTCGGCCTGGAAGATGAGGCGGATGCCCCGCTCCCCCAGAAAGCCGTAGATCTTCTTCACCACTTCATCGAAGCCCGGCACCGACCGCAGGGTCTGGAGCGCCGCGCGGTCCGCGGCGTGCTCCCATGTGACCGGCGCGATCTGGGTGAGGATTTTCCGCTGACGCGCGGCCGGCAGGTTCGTGGGATCGGTCATACGGCGCTCCGGAAGCTTTCGGGGTTCCTGAACCTACGCCGAATCCCGTGCAGGGTTTCGGCCCGCCTACGAGGCGGCCAGGGCGTGGTCCAGGTCCGCAATCAGGTCTTCAGGGTCCTCGATCCCGACGGAGAGGCGGACCAGGGAGTCGGTCAGTCCCATCTTCTTGCGCATCTCCACCGGGACACTGGCGTGGGTCATGGATGCGGGGTGCCCGATCAGGCTTTCCACCCCGCCCAGCGACTCGGCCAGAGAGAAGATCTCGGTCCCCTGGGCGAACTTCCTGGCCCGTTCCACATCTCCCAGCTCGAGCGACAGCATGGCACCAAAGCCCTTCATCTGCCGGCAGGCCAGGTCGTGCTGCGGATGCGACGGGAGCCCGGGGTAATACACCTGCTTCACCTTGGGGTGGTGCGAGAGCCACTCGGCGATGCGGCGGCCGTTGGCATCGTGCTGCCGCATGCGCAGGGGATAGGTCTTGATCCCGCGCAGGGCCAGCCAGCAGTCCATCGGTCCGGGGACGGCGCCGGAGCTGTTCTGCAGGAATCCGATTCGCTCCCCCAGGTCGTCGCGATCGGTGACCAGCATGCCCCCGATCATGTCGGAGTGCCCGTTCAGATACTTCGTGGTGGAGTGGAGGACGACGTCGGCGCCGAACGCGAGGGGCTGCTGGAAGATGGGGGAGGCGAAGGTATTGTCGACCGCGAAGAGGGCGCCGGCCTTTTTGGCGATTTCTCCGGCGGCTTCGAGATCGGTGAGCCGCATCATCGGGTTCGTCGGCGTCTCGACGTAGATCATTCGCGTCGCGGGCGTCAGGGCCTTCCGGATCTCGTCGGCGTCTCCCGTATCGACGAAGGTGAACTTGAGACCCATTCGGGACCAGATGTGCGTCATCGCGCGGTGGGTCCCGCCGTACACGTTCTCGCCACAGACCACGTGGTCCCCGGCCGACAGCAGCTTCAGGATCGCGTCGAGCGCCGCCAGCCCGGAGCCGAAGGCGAACCCGTGCCGTCCCCCCTCGAGTGCCGCGACGCAGCGCTCGAGCGCCTCGCGGGTAGGATTCTGAGTCCGGGCATACTCGTATCCCTTGTGCCGGCCCAGTGCTTCCTGGATGTAGGTCGAGGTCTGATAGATGGGGGACATGACCGCGCCCGCGAGCGGGTCCAAGGTCTGTCCGGCGTGGACCGCGCGCGTGCCGAAGCGGCGCTGCAGGTCCTTGTCGAAGGCTCGGCTCACAGGCGGAACGTAAGGGCGCCTTCCCCACCGGGCAAGCGAGCCGTACAATAGCGATGATGGCCTCACATAACGGGTTGCAATGTCTCGTCGTGGACGACGAGCCGCGTCTGCGGCGGGTCCTGGTCCGGCTCCTCGAGGGCGACGGGTTCGTCTGCCGGGAAGCGGGATCGGGTGTCGAAGCGCTCGAAGCGCTCGACAGCCAGCCCGTGCCCCTCGTGCTGTCCGACGTGCGCATGCCGCTCATGGACGGCGTCGCGCTGCTGCGGGAAGTGATCAAGCGCTGGCCGGATACGGCCGTGGTGATGGTGACCGCCGTGGCCGACGTGGACAGTGCCGTGAATTGTCTCCAGCTGGGCGCCCTCGACTACGTCGCCAAGCCGTTCCATCTGGACGAGGTTCGCGCCCGCGTCGCGCAGGCGCTCGACAAGCGCCGCCTGCTGCTCGAGAACAAGAACTATCACCGCCAGCTCGAAGAGCGCGTGGAAGTCCAGGCGCGGCGTCTCGAGGAGATGTTCATCGAGGGCGTCGAGATGATGGCGGATGCGCAGGAAGCGAAGGATCCCTACCTCCAGGGTCACTCGCTCCGAGTCGCAGAGTACGCGCTCCACGCGGGACGGACGCTTGGCCTCGACGCGACTCAGCTGGGAACGATCTTCCTCGGCGGCCGCCTGCACGACGTCGGCAAGATCGGCGTCCGCGAAGAAATTCTGCACAAGCCCGGCAAGCTCTCGGATGCGGAGTACCGCCACATCATGGAGCACCCGGTGGTTGGAGCCAGGATGCTGGCACGGATGCTCCGGGATGAACCGATGGCGCTCGCCATTGTGCGGTCCCATCACGAGCGCTTCGACGGCAAAGGTCTCCCGGACGGACTCGAGGGGGATCAGATCCCCGTCCCGGTGCGCCTGGTCTCCGTCGCGGATTCGTTCGATGCCATGACCAGCGCCCGTCCCTACCGGCCTCCTCTTCCGGTGGACCATGCGGTGGACGAGCTCAAGCGCATGAGTGGGAAGCAATTCTGGCCTGACGCCGTCAGGGCTTTCCTGGACGCCTTCCCCGATGCCTCCAAACTGCCGATCGCCACGCCGGCGCCGGCCGGGGGCAACGGCTCGGGGCACTAGACCCCTTATCTTCCTGCCCATGTCGAACACGCTGATGGTGGGAGTTTCGGGAATCCGGGGCATCGTGGGCACCGATCTCACCCCGGAGAACGTCGCGCGGTATGCCGCGGCGTTCGGGAC
>DASUBP010000157.1:0-7915 GCA_035763205.1 Gemmatimonadales bacterium | reverse complement strand
ACCCCCTCCGCAGCCTATTGGGCGACGAACCTGTATCCCAGTCCCCGCCAGCGCCCGAAAACCGACTCTCCTATTCGGGATTTGCCCCAGCGCGCCGCGGGCCGGTTCAAACGCGCACGCGAGGGCATCCGGGCGCTCAAGCATGTCACCGAGCAGGTGGTGTTCCTCGGCACCACCTGGAAATGGGTTTGGATGTACGAGGTCGGCGGCCGGAAGCTGGGATATCTCCACCCGATGCGGTCTGGCGTCAGCGGGACCTTCGTCCTCAACCCGGCTGAAGAATCTGAGCTGGGGTTGGGAGACGGCATTCCACGCGCGGTCCGGCAGGCGGTGAAGGATGGGACCATGGACTCCGGCGTGCGCTGGTGTTGGATGGAGTTCGACGACCTCGAACGGGTGGATGCGTTCGTCGAGGTGATCCGTTTCAAGCATCACCTTTTGGCCCGACCGGAATGACGGTTCCCCGCTTGTGTCTGGTTCCCGATAGGCGCTACATTCACGGCGCCCGCTAGCCGTTCACAGGCGCCGAGGCCCAGGCGCCGAGGCTTTCCGACTCGACTTGATTTCGCCATCGAGGCCCACGCATTGATGACGATGCACGGAGGGAGCAGGCTCGCGCTCGCGACCGTCCTGCTCATAGGCGCCAGTTCCGCGCTCGCCGCCCAAGCGGCGCCCAGATACCAAGCTCCTGTCGTGACGGATACGGCCCGGCTCACGGGCCTCCGCCAACCGATTTTTTTCCGTCACGACATCCACGCCGGTCAATCCCAAATCCCCTGCATGTACTGCCATTACACGGTGAAAGTCTCCACCGAGCCGGGGATTCCGTCGCTGCAAACCTGCATGGGGTGCCATCAGCTCGTCGGCGGTTCGACGCCGTCCCATCAGGCCGAAATCGCGAAGGTCCGAAAGGCCTGGAGCGACAGGCAGCCGCCCGAGTGGATCCGCGTGCACACCCTGCCCGGGTTCGTGCACTTCCCGCATATGCGCCACATCAAGGCTCTCGGGGACACCTCCTGCACGCTCTGTCACGGTGACATCGCGCACACGACTCAGGTCGCGCAGGTGCAGACGCTCCGGATGGGCTGGTGCATCCGCTGTCACGTGGAGAAGAAGGTGACGCGGGACTGCACGGCGTGTCACTACTAGCATGATCAGCGGAGACGACATGGTCGACGGGATGAACCGGCGCCGGTTCCTCAAGGTCCTCGGCGTGACCGGGGGCGGCGCGGCGGTGGTGGCCGGGTGCGGCATCGGCCCGGAGCCGACCCAGCACCTGATCCCTTACCTGGTCCAGTCGGAAGACGAAGTCCCCGGCGTTCCCACGTTCTACGCCAGCACCTGCCGCGAATGCGCGGCCGGGTGCGGCATCCTGGTGAAGACGCGCGAGGGACGGGCCATCAAGATCGAGGGGAACCCGGCGTCGCCGATCAACGCGGGGCGCCTCTGCGCCCGCGGCCAGGCGGCGCTCCAGGGACTCTACAATCCTGACCGGCTGACCGATCCGTTCGCGAAAGACGCGACCGGGAAGCTCGCGAAGATCACCTGGGAAGACGCCATGACGCGCCTCTCGGGCAAGGTGAGGGACGCGAAGGGCAAGGGCATCGCGTTCATCACCGGCCTGGAAGCTTCGAGCTTCGGCGACCTGGTGGATGACTGGATGAAGCAGGTCGGCGGCCGGCACGTCACGTACGAGCCGTTCGCCTTCGAAGCGCTCCGCGAGGGCAATCGCCTCGCGTTCGGGACCGCCGCCATTCCGTCGTACGATTTCGCCTCGGCCAAGTACATCCTCTCGTTCGGCGCCGACTTCATGGAGACCTGGCTGTCGCCCGTGGCGTTCCAGGGCGGTTTCTCCAGCGCTCATGGATTCCAGGCGGGCCGGGATGCGCAGATGGCCAAGTTCGTCGCGGTGAGCCCCCGGATGTCCCTCGAGGGGTTGAACGCGGACGAGTGGATCGCCGTCGTCCCGGGGTCCGAGGGACTCCTGGCGCTCGCGATGGCTTACGTGATCCAGAAGTCCGGTGGTGCTCCGGGCGATGCGGGCCGGCTCTCCGACCTGCTCAATCGTCACCGGCCCGCGCTGGTCGCGGATGCGACCGGCGTCGATGCGCAAACCATCGAGCGGCTCGCCAAGGAGTTCGGCGGCGCGAAGGGTGGCCTGGCGGTCGCCGGCGGCATGGCGGCGCAGTATCCGAATGGCGCCGAGATCGTCGCGGCGGTCAACATCCTCAATTACGTCGCCGGCAACGTCGGCAAGACGGTGAAGTTCGGCGCCGAGCTGGCGCACGGCCAGGCGGGCTCGTACCGCGAGCTCACGGCCTTGATGGCCGACATGGCCGCGGGGAAGGTCGCGGTTCTGATCACCCACGGGGCCAACCCGGCTTACTCGGTCGGCGGGTTCACCGCCGCCGCCGGCAAAGTCCCCTTCCGGGTGGCGTTCGCGACCATGCTCGACGAGACCGCCAGCGAGGCCGACCTCGTCCTGCCCGATCTGCATCCGCTCGAGCAGTGGGGCGACTCCCGGCCGCGCGCCGGCATCTTCGCCCTCCAGCAGCCCGCGATGCAGCCTGTTCAGTCGAACGCCCGGGGCGCCGGTGACGTGGTCGCTTCGCTCGCGGGGAAGACGGGCACGTTCAAGGACTACGTGCAGGCCAAGTGGAAGGCGCCGAAGGGGCAGAGCTGGGCCGATGCCGTGCAGCATGGTGGCGCGTTCGGCGACGCGCCGTCGGCCGGCACCCGCCTCGGCGGCGACGCCCCGAAGATTTTCGCGGGGGCGCCCGCCGCCGCGCTGGCGCCGGGCAAGGACGAGTACGCCCTCATCGTCTACCCGCATTACGCCTTGTACGACGGCCGCGGCGCCGACAAGCCCTGGCTGCAGGAGCTCCCGCACCCGGTCTCGAAGATCATGTGGCAGTCGTGGGTGGAGGTGCACCCCGACACCGCGGCGACCTGGGCGGTCGAGAACGGCGACTACCTGCTGATCAAGACCGCGTCCGGCGGCACGGCACGGGTGACCGCGTGGGTCACGCCCTCGATCCGTCCCGGGGTCCTCGCCATGCCGACGGGGCAGGGACATGCGACCTACGGCCGCTACGCACAGGGCCGCGACGTCAACGCCTTCGACCTGCTCCCCGCGCAGGCCAACACCTACGGCGGCCGGACCTTCACGGTGCTCGCGAAGGTGGACGTCACGCGCGACCACCGGTTCCTCGCGACCCTCGAAGGGGATCCGCGTGAGGGTGGCGAGAGCATCATCGAGCTGTTGACCCTCGGGAAGGCGGCGAGCCTGCACGCGGGGCAGCATGCGTTCGAGGAATCCGCATCGCCGGCCTACGCCGACTCCGCGGAGGCCGGTTGGGCCGCCGCGCAGAAGGAGAAGACGGACCTCGGGAACTACGCCAATCGGACCATACGGTGGGCGATGGCGATCGATCTGTCGAAGTGCACGGGCTGCTCGGCGTGCGTCACCGCGTGTTACGCGGAGAACAACATCGCCACCGTCGGCGATGAGCTGACCCGCCGCCGGCGCTTCATGCCGTGGATGCGGATCGAGCGGTACTTCAACAAGGGTGAGAACGGAGCCATCCGGGCGGTCACGACGCCGATGCTCTGTCAGCAGTGCGCCGATGCCCCATGCGAGCCGGTCTGCCCGGTGTTCGCGGCCTACCACACGCCGGACGGCTTGAATGGTCAGGTCTACAACCGGTGCGTGGGCACGCGCTATTGCGCGAACAACTGCCCCTACAAGGTCCGGTTCTTCAACTGGTTCAACTACGCCGAGCGTGGGGGCGAGTACGAGGCCTGGCCGACTCCGCTCGACTGGCAGCTGAACCCCGACGTGACGGTCCGCGAGAAGGGCGTGATGGAGAAGTGCACCTTCTGCGTCCAGCGCATCCGGTCCGCGCAGCACTCCGCGCGCATCGAAGACCGCACGCTCAAGGACGGCGACATCGTGCCGGCGTGCGCGCAGGGCTGTCCGTCGGACGCCATCGTGTTCGGTGATCTGAACGATCCCGCGTCACGGGTGCACGCGCTCAGCGAGGATCCGCGGGGGTACCACGTGCTGCAGGACCTCAATACGAAGCCCGGCATCACCTATCTGGCGCGCGTCATCGCCGGAGCGCAGGCCTGATGGCACAGACCACGGCACCCGGCACGTCGGGCGTTCGCGTGACGTACGATTACGTCACCCGCGTCATCAACAACACGCTGGGCAATCCGAGCAAGGGATACTTCGCGTTGCTCGGGGTCGCGGTGGGTCTGCTCACCATCGGGATCATCTGCCTGCTGTTCATCCTCCGGTACGGACTGGGACTCGCGGGCTATTCGCACCCGGTGTATTGGGCGGTCTTCATCACGTGCTTCGTGTTCTGGGTGGGTATCGCGCACTCCGGCACGCTGATTTCAGCCATCTTGTTCCTGTTCCGGTCCGCGTGGCGCACGGCGGTGTACCGCGTCGCGGAAGCGATGACGGTGTTCGCGGTGATGACGGCCGGCCTCTTCCCGCTCATTCACATCGGCCGCCAGTGGTACTTCTACTGGCTGGTTCCGTATCCGAACGAGCGGGGACTCTGGCCCAACTTCAAGTCGCCCCTGATCTGGGACGAGTTCGCCATCGGCACCTATTTCACGGTGTCCACGGTGTTCCTCATCATGGGCTTGATTCCCGACATCGCGGCGGTGCGTGACCTGGCCACCGGATGGCGGAAGAAGCTCTATGCGCTGACCTCCCTGGGATGGAGGGGCACCAACGAACAGTGGCGGCACTACTCGCGCGGTTATCTCTATCTCGCCGGGTTGGCGACGCCCCTCGTGCTGTCCGTGCACAGCGTCGTGTCCTGGGACTTCGCGATGGCGCAGGTTCCGGCGTGGCACGAGACCATCTTCGCCCCGTACTTCGTGGCCGGCGCCATCTACTCGGGCGTCGCGATGGTGATTTCCCTGCTGGTGCCCATCCGGAAGCTGTTCCATCTCGAGGAAGTGGTGACCATCAGCCACTTCGAGAACCTGGCCAAGCTCTGCCTGCTCACCGGGATGATCGTCGGATTTGCCTACGCCACCGAGTATTTCATCGCGTGGTACTCCGGTCCGACGCCGGAGAACAAGGCGTTCTGGTACCGGGCGTTCGGGCCCTTCTGGTGGGCCGGCTGGACCATGAACGTGTGCAACTGGTTCCTGCCGTGGATCCTGTGGTTCAAGAAGGTCCGGACCAACCTCACGGCGCTCTTCGTGATCTCGATCTTCGTGAACGTCGGCATGTGGTTCGAGCGCTTCGTGATCATCGCGATCCACCTGGCCGGTGAGCCCTTCGAGCCCTTCGTGAAGGCCGGGTACAATCCGACCTGGGCCGACTGGGGCATCATGGCCGGCTCGTTCGGCTGGTTCTTCATGTGGTTCCTGCTCTTCGTGAAGAACTTCCCGGCCGTTTCGATCTCCGAAGTGAAGGAAGTGCTGCCGCCGCCGGTGCGGAGCGGGAAGGGGGCGCACTGATGATGAACCCCCTGAAGGAGCTCTTCGGCGGCGCGATGACGCCCGGCGTGCTGGGGGTGTTCGGTCACCTGGACGACACCACCCGCGCGGTGAAGGACCTCAAGGCCGAAGGCCGGGAGGACTTCACGGTGTTCTCCCCCATGCCCCGGCACGAGCTCGAGCACGCGATCGACCGCCCCGTCAGCTCGGTACGCATGTACACGCTGGTGGGCGGCATCGCCGGCTGCTCGATCGGCGCGTGGATCACCCTCTACATGTCCTACGACTGGCCGACCCTCGTCGGCGGCAAGCCGATCGGATCGATCCCGCCGTACGTGGTGATCATGTTCGAGATGACGGTGCTCTTCGGAGCACTGAACACGCTCGTGGGAGTCGCGTTGAACGCGTTGCGTGCCGCCCGCCGGGAAGGGACGATCCCCTACGACCCGCGCTTCTCGAACGACAAGTTCGGTGTGTTCGTGCCGTGCGGACCGGACAAGGCGGGCGCCACCGAGGCCTGGCTGAAGCAGCACGGGGCCGAGGAGGTGCGCCGTGCGTAAGCTGCTGCCCCTCCTCGCCGGCGCGCTCGTGGTGGCCGCCTGCAATCCCGACGACGCCGTGCATCGCGTCGGCTGGTTCGCGACGATGCGCCATCAGCGCAGTTTCAAGCCGTACGCCATGCCGCGCCTGCCGGCCCCCGGGACCATCCCGATAACGGGGCACGATCCCGACTCGCTGTCCGTGGCGGATGCCGGCAAGCTGACGAATCCGCGGACGCGGACTTCGGAATCGCTCAACCAGGGCAAATGGGTCTACCAGACGTATTGCCAGGTTTGCCATGGCGAAGCCGGGCGCGGGGATGGGCCCGTCTCGACGGCGGGTGGCGGGCCGTTCGTCGGCGTCCGCTCCCTCGTGACGGACACGCTGGCCCGGAAACCCGACGGCTACATCTACGGCGTGCTGGTCTACGCGCTGCCGATGGGGCGGGGACTGATGCCCCGGTATGGAGACAAGGTGCGGGGGACTGACCGCTGGGACGTGGTGAATTACATCCGCTCCCTCCAGGAACAAGCCAGGGGGGCCAAGTGAGCGCCGTGGCCACGATCAATCGCGCGGAGATCGTTCAGAAGGCCCGCGAGGCACCGGCCGCCCGCTTCCGGATGATCGGAGCGGTGCTCGCGATCGCGGGCGCGGTGGCCCTGATCGGCGGGCTTCTCACCGGGCACGCCGCCCAGGTCTGGCACGCGTACCACTTCAATTTCCTGTTCTGGACCGCGACCGCGCAGGCGCTGGTCATCTTCGCCGCGAGCCAGAAGCTCGCCCGCGCGCACTGGGCCGGCCTCATCATCCGGTTCGCCGAGGCGGCGGCCGCCTTCCTGGTGCTCGCCCTGGTGCTCTATCTCGGCCTGATCCTCGGCCGGGAGTACCTCTTCAAGACGCTCCCCGTGGACCGGCCGGGTGTCGGCTTCTGGTTCGGCAGCGCCTTCCTGTTCACCCGGAACTGGCTGCTGCTCGCGCTCATGGCGTGGCTCTCGTGGCGGTTCGTGCGCCGGGACATGGCGCCCGACATCGCGGAGCTGGCGACGGGCGCGCCCGCCACGGACGACGTGACGTCCAAGCGCCTGGTGAGCCGGGATGCGGCGATCCTGACCCTGTGCTGGGCGTTCGCGTATTCGATCATCGGCTTCGACTTCATCATGTCGCTCGCGCCCCGGTGGATCTCGAACCTCTTCGGCGCGTTCTTCTTCATGGGGTCGTTCCTGACGGCGCTGATGGCGCTCGCCCTGCTCCTGCACTGGATGCGGGGGGCGATGAAGCTCGAGCAGCTGATCACGCCCAAGCAGCGCCACGACCTGGGCAAGCTGGCCTTCGGCTTCACGGTCTTCTGGGGCTACCTCATGTGGGCCCAGTTCCTCGTGATCTGGTACGGCAACCTGCCCGAAGAGACCTACTTCATCTTCTACCGGCTCTGGGGGCCATGGCGCGCCGTGGGCACCGCGGTGTTCCTCATGGTCTTCGTGATCCCGTTCATCGGGCTCCTCGGCGTGAAGCCCAAGAAGACACCTTCGACCTTCGTGCTCTTCGCGCTGATCTCGGTGGCGGGCGTGTGGCTCGAGCGGTACCTCGAGGTCGTCCCGTCGCTGACGCCCGGGCAAGGGCCCAGCCTGGGCCTGCCGGAGTTCGGTGCGCTGGCGTTCTTCGCCGGCCTGTTCCTGCTGGCGTACGGGTGGTTCGCGGGCAAGTACCCGATGATCTCGCCGCGTCTGGCGGTGGACACGCTGGAGCGGGAGCAGCACTAGCGGGGGTTCCGATCCGGCACATGGGGGCTCTGGCTCAGGCCGGAGCCCCCTGTAGTTTCAGGCGTATCAAGAGGGATTCCATGTTTGACTCTTCGCGGGGGGACCCATGAACAAAATCTTGTTCGGGCTGCTGGGAGCCGGCGTGG
>DASUBP010000156.1:0-5319 GCA_035763205.1 Gemmatimonadales bacterium | reverse complement strand
GGGTCGAGACGCTTCAGCCGGGCGATGTACATCTGGGTGAGGTCGACCGACGAGACCTTCCTGGTACGGATGAGCGCGCCGAGCTCCGGGATCGTCGCGTAGCAGAGGTCTTGAATATTCTTCGGACGACTCCCGGCCGCCCGCAGAGTGGGACGCGACGGGCGTTGCGCGGTATCGATCGCCATCCCCGGCGGGACCGGATCGAAGTCCAGCGCGGGCGCGACACCGTTCGCCATGCCGAGCTTGTAGATGGTTTCGTACCCGGCGGCGCGGTTGTTCAGCGTCTGCAGCATGGCGTCGACGTCCTCGGGGGGAATCGGGACGTCGGCGATCGCCGCCGCCTGGAGGACCATCTCTTTCGTGATCGCTCCCTGGGCTTGCGCCAGCGCGGCAAGCGCACCGGGAAACAGTGTCGCGCCGAGACCGAAGCGGGAGGCGGTGGTGAGAAACAAGCGGCGGTCGACCATTGGTTGGTACCTCACTGGACCGGGCATCGGAGTTGCCGGCGCGACGTAATAGTCGCGGCTCGGCGTCTGCCCGGTGAAACGGGCCTGGCGGCGCGAACGCCGCTGTCATGCGGCCGGCGCCGAGCCGCGGCTTCATGCCGCGCCGGCAACCTCGAGGCCGCGGCTATCGTGGATCCACGTGCAGCACCGTCATCATGCCCGACCCCAGATGCTCGGCGATATGGCAGTGCATCATCCACGCCCCCGGGTTCGCGGCGTCGATGAGGACATCCACGGTCGAACCCACCGGGATCAGGACCGTGTCCTTCCAGACGAAGTCCCGCGTCTTCACCCCATCCCGTGCCACTACGAGCATCCGCTGCCCGTGCAGGTGAATGGGGTGCTGCATGGGATGGAAGGACTTGTCGTCATTGAAGAATCGCACCTTCACGAGCGACCCGACCGGCACGTGCCAGTCGATGTTCATGTTGGTCTTCCCCGTCGCATCGTCCCGGATCTCCCAGGTCACTTGGTCCCCCGTGGAGAGCCAGTTCATGTCGGGCATCGCATCACTCCATTCGACCGGCGCGTAGTACGCCGTGTCGATGGTCATGAATTGCGCCGTCACGAGCGGGAGGCCGTGGGTCCGCATGGTCAGGGTCAGGCGCTTGTCGGGCGGACGATCCATCGCCTTCCGATACCGGTCGATCTCCCGCGTCACATCGGCATTGTCACGCAGGGTGCTGAACGCCGCGGACAGATCCGGCACGGCCGGCACGCCGTCGGCCGTTACCTCCCCCAGCGTGTCGACCTCGGCGCGAAACTCGCCGATGAAATGATTGATGGTCTGGACCGCGTTCACGATGGCGTAGGACCCCGGGTGGGGAAACCGAACCTCCACGACGTAGCGCTCGGCCGGGGCGATGACCACACTCTCCACCCATGCCTCCCGCTCGAACCGGCTCACGTCCCCCGCCACGACCTTCATCGGCGCGCCGCCGAAGGACAGGTTGTAGGTCCGCGAGCTCGACGCATTAATAAGGAAGAAGCGGACCACATCCCCCTGATGCACGGACAGCCGGTAGTCGGGCGCCCCGTTGACCAGCAGCACGTTCCCCACGCGGCCCATGAGCGCGAAATCGGGCTCCTCGCGGCCGAACGGAATCAACGTATCCCCGTTGATCAACAGGTCACTCAAGACCAACACCCGCTCTTCGTTCACCGGCGCGTAGTACCCGGAGTCCCGTGACTCCACCAGAATCCCGCCCGCCAGCCCCATGGCCTGCTCGATGTCCTCCCGGACGTGCGGGTGATACCAGTACACCCCCGCATCGGGCGCGTGCACCTGATAGACGAAACTCGAACCCGGGAGGACCGGGTCCTGCGTGATCCCGGGGACCCCGTCGAACCGGTTGTCGAGCCGGATCCCATGCCAATGCGTCGAGCTGGGAAGATCGATGGCGTTATGAAACCGGACCGTCACGGTCGCTCCCTGCGGGATTCGGAGGAGGGGACCGGGAATCTGCCCGTTGAACGCATAGGCGACGTACGCATGCCCACGGATGGTGCGACGGACGAGCCTGGCCGTCAGGTCGAGAGTGTCGCCCGCCTTGAGTTCGACGGGCATCATGGGCCCCGCCTCCGGAAACGCGGAGGGCGATCGCCCCGCTCCGGGCAGGAAGGGAGACACCGCGGGCGCGAGCCCGACGAGCCCGGGCAGCATGACCATTCCTCGAGGCATCGGGATCGGCATCGAGGGTCCCATGCCGGGCATGTTCGCCATCCCCGAATCGGGTGTCTGGGCACCCACGCCTCTGCCGGCTATCAGCATGCCGACAACCACGAGAGTGGGTCTCATATCATTTCCCCGGTGCGCCGCGGAAAAAGGGGTGCGCGAGGAAGGTCTGCATCCAGCCCGAGGGCGACGTCCCATGGAGCACCGTGGGCCCGCCATGCGTGGTGGCCTCGGCACTCGACTCGGCGGTGATCACCAGCAGGAACTTGTTGTATTCGGCGACGCCGACGGTCGACGATCCGTTGGACACGACGCCCAGCCGGGTCCAGTCGTTCAGATCCGGTGTGACCGCCCAGGCGACGTAGGTGTGATACGCTCCCAGCGACGCGGGTGCCGGGAGCCCCGCAATCTTGACGACGACGTCGTACCGGGCATGCCCGTCAGGGGACACCGCGATGCCGAACGGGGAGGACGCGCTGACCAGCCGCGCGGTGCCATGCGCGGCTGGTGCTGATGGCGTCGAAAGCAGCGTGATGTCGTACGGCCCACCTGCCAACACACCCGCCGCCAGGAAGGCGGCGCCGATACGTTTGATCAATGGCCGCCCGAGCCCGACGCCGGCGCTGGTGCCCCCTCAGGGCCGTGATCGTAGTCCTGCACGCTCGAGATGTTGGGCATGCCCACCGCGTGTCCGTTCCATCCGTTGAAGCCGGTCATCTTGAAGAGCCACAGCCCGGTGCGCATGTCCGAAATGGCGATGAGCCCATCGCGGTTTCGAACGTCCACGCCGAACGCCCCCTGCTCCACACTCGGCGCGTCGGGGGCCGTCTTCCACCCGTTGTCCGGATTGCCGCCGAATCCGTCTTCGTGCTTGCACAGGCAGGTGAAATAGTGGCCGTCGGTCTTGGGGTGCTTGGGGTCCTTCAGGTCGAACACCTGGAGGCCATCCTCGTACGCCGAAACGAACACGAACGGCCAGCGCACTTCGTGGTTGTGTGACAGATCGTGCCAGTCCGCGGTCCAGCCGGCGATGGCGAGATCGAGGTTCGCCTTCTTGCCGCTCTGCCCTTCCGTCAGATCCCAGACCCGCAAGGGTGTGTACTGATACTCGGTCTCGGTCACCGCGTAATGCCCGTCGGGGGACGGCGTGAAGGTGTGCGCGATGTCCATCCCGAAACCGGTGATGGTGAACAGCTGCTTGGGCGTCTCGGGGTGCGTCACGTCGAAGACGGAGTATCCCCCCAACCCCGCGCCATAGAACTTGTCCTGGTGGGTACCCGGATCGTACCCGACGTAGAAGTCGTGGTATCCGCCATTCCCGAAGGCGCGGAAGGGGGTGGGGTTCGGGACCTTGCCCACGAGCCACGTGCTGGAATCCGCCCCGCTCACGACCTTGCCGAGATCGTACTCGAGCGCCACGGCCTGATTGACCGTAGCGAAGTAGAGGACGCGACCGTCGGAATGCTTGTAGGCAAAGGTGTTGTGGAAGCCCCCGGGCGAAGCCGGATAGTGAATCCGGGCGACTTCGTGAACTTTCGACCCGTCAGGAAGCCCCGTGACGTCGAGGATGACGGCGCCCAGATCGGCGTCGGGACTGCCCTGCATGTATTGGACTGATTGGGCGTAGTAGTAGTGAGTACCGATCTTGAAGTACTTCCCGTCCATCGCGCCGATGCCGCGGTGCAGCTCAGGGTTCTCGATGGTCCACGTGTAGACGAGCTTGGGATGCGCCGGATCCCGCACATCGTAGATCTTGGTGTTGTTGTTCACGAACCCCGAGACATACACATAGGGACGATCCGCATCCTGCTCCATCTCGATGTCCGCCGCTTTCCAGGCTCCGGTATTGACCTCGACGTGGCCGAGCATGCGGATATTGGGCGACCCTCCGCGCTTCATGGCGCTGGGAACCGCGGAGCCGGGATCCTGGGCCGCCGCAGTGCGGGCGATGGATGCTAGTGCGATCAGAGTCAGTACGGCCAGCGTCTTGCGCATCAGTCCTCCAGTTAGAACGCGGAACGCGGAAGGGGGAATGCGGAACCCGCCAACGCGAGGCCCCTCTCGGGGTTCCGCGCTCCGCGTTCCACGTTCCGACTTCGCCAATTAGCACCGCCAGTATGCCGCGCGGGGCCGGGGCGAGCAAGTTGCCTATTGCACCAGAAGCGGGCGATTCAAAGATTGACATATGACACTTCGCCGCCTGTTCCCGTTTGCCGGGATCGCCCTGGCCGCCGCCCTCGCGGCCTGCTCCCATGGCCCTCCGCCGGACTTCGCGCCCGACCCCGGACTGGTCGCCCGCATCAGGAAGATCTCGATCCGGGCCCCCCAATACGCCTGTCCCGGACAGAGCTTCGCGGTCTACTACGACGCGTATCTGGACGACGGCACGCGGGTGCAGTTCGCCACGGGCTACGACAAGAACAACCCGCCGAAGCTGCACGTGTCCTTTTTGGACTTCGACAGCTTCGAGGCCCGGCCGCGCGGAGACGGCGGCTGGACCGCGAGCCCCGACCCCCTCCAGACCGTCAGGACGGGATTCCGGCTGAGGGCGATTCTCAAGGCCAAGCCGTCAATCAGGGACTCCGTCATGCTGGCCCCTGACTACAGCTGCATGCCCCACGACTTCCACTTCTTCGGAGTTTCAGGGAGCCGTGGCGCCGCCGGCGCGGACGGGCCCGCGGTGTCGGTGCGCGTGGGAATCGTCCGCTCGCCCTTCTATCCCAAGTTGCTCGTCTCGATGATCTCGGTCGAGAACGACCCCCCCGTCTTTCTCTTCGCGGACGCGAGCACCATCCCGCCCGCCAACTGGCTCACCATCGACTCGAAGGGCGGCAACGGCAGCGCGGGCCGACCCGGGGCGGCTGGTTCCGATGGCGTGGCGGGTCAGGATGCCTGCCCCGGTGGAGCCGGCGGCAACGGAGGGAATGGGGGTGCGGGTGGCAGTGGAGCACCCGGTGGTCGCGGCGGTCAGGTCACTGTGATGGCCCCTGCCGAGAATCCCTATCTCGCCGGACTCGTCGCGGCGCGCGCGCCGGGAGGCCAGGGAGGCCCCGGGGGCAAGGGCGGCCCGGGCGGCAAGGGGGGAGCGGGCGGCAAGGGGATGACGGACGCGCGAGGCAACAAGTGCTCCGACGGGCC
>DASUBP010000155.1:0-2835 GCA_035763205.1 Gemmatimonadales bacterium | reverse complement strand
TTCACCCGCGCCGCCGGCTTTGATCCCGCGCTCTCGGCCCGGAACCGGCCTATTCCGCGGTGGTTGAGAATGGCCTCGGCCATCTGGCTCCGCGCCGAATTGCCGGTGCAAAGGAAGAGGAGCCGGTACTCACGAGGCGGTGGGGTGGTCATGCGCGGACCCTTGTCGAAGGGAGTCGGAGCTTACGCCGAAGAAGCGGCGGCCGGCCCACAGAGAGACGTACACGAGACTGATCAGGGCGGGCACCTCGATGAGCGGCCCCACGACGCCAGCCAGCGCTTCGCCGGACCCGATGCCGAACGTCGCGACGGCCACCGCGATGGCCAGCTCGAAGTTGTTTCCGGCTGCGGTGAACGAGAGCGAGGCTGTCTCCTCATAGCTGAAGCCCAATCGCTTCGACACGGTGAACGCCAGGCTGAACATCACGAAGAAGTAGAGCAGGAGCGGCGCCGCGATCCGCAGCACGTCCAGCGGAAGCTGAACGATCCGGCTGCCCTGCATGGCGAACATGAGCACGATCGTGTACAGCAGCCCCACCAATGCGGTGGGCCCGAACTGCGGCATGAAGACGCTCGTGTACCAGGTCTCGCCGCGGCGTGCGATGAGCGCGCGCTGGGTGATGTAACCGGCGATCAGGGGAACACCCAGAAAGATCAGCACGCTCTTGGCGATGGCCCACATGGACACGTGTACGAGCGCGGTGTCAGCACCGAACCACCCGGGCACGACGTCGAGGAAGAGCCAGCCGAGCACGCTGTACATCAGGATCTGGAACACCGAGTTGAGCGCGACCAGCACCGCGGCCAACTCATTGGAGCCCGAGGCGAGCGAATTCCAAATGAGCACCATCGCGATGCACCGGGCGAGCCCGATCAGGATGAGCCCGGTGCGGTAGGCGGGGAGGTCGGGGAGCAACGCCCAGGCGAGGGCGAACATCACGATTGGACCGAGCACCCAGTTGAAGAACAGCGACGTGCCCATCAACCGGGGATTGGTCACGTGCCGGCCGATGGACTCGAAGCGCACTTTGGCGAGCACCGGATACATCATCCACAGCAGGCCGATCGCGATCGGAACCGACACGCCCTCCACCTGCGCGCGATCCAAGAGCGCTCCCAGGTTGGGGAAGGCGCGGCCGAGCAATATCCCCGCCGCCATGGCGAGAAAAATCCAGACCGGGAGAAAGCGATCCAGGGTGGAGAGACGGCGCACGACGCTCCCCACGGGGGCGCCGGGGGCTGAAGGCGCGGCGACGGCGGGTCGCGCTCCGCTCACGCCGGCTTCCGCCCACGGACGAACGCTCCCATGATCCGGCCGCTCACCTCGCGGGCGACCTGATCCGCATCGAGCCCCGCGCCGGTCAGAATCGCCCGGGCATCTTCGAACGCGTAGACCCGCGTCGGCTCGATGTCGACGTCGACGAATCCGGTCCGGGTGAGGAGATCGCGGAACTCCGATTCCTCGAGCGCACCGGCGACACAGCCCACCCAGAGCTCCATGCTGCTCCGGACCGCCGGGGGCACCTCGCCGCGAATCACGACGTCGGACACCGCGAACCGCCCACCCGGCTTCAGCACCCGGAACGCCTCCGCCAACACCTTGGCCTTGTCGGCCGAGAGGTTGATCACGCAGTTCGAGATCACGACGTCGGCGTGGTTGCCGGGCAAGGGCAGGGCTTCGATGGAGCCCTTCAGGAACTCGACGTTCTCGACCCCGGCCTTTCGCTGGTTCTCCCGCGCCAGGGCCAGCATCTCATCGGTCATGTCGACGCCGTACGCTTTGCCGCCCGGGGCCACCCGTCGGGCCGAGAGGAGGACGTCGATCCCGCCGCCCGAGCCCAGGTCGACCACGATCTCGCCGGGGTGGAGGTCGGCCAGGGCGGTGGGGTTGCCGCAGCCCAGGGACGCGAGCACGGCGCTTTCGGGGAGCTGGGCGACCTGGTCGGCGGCGTAGAGGTTGTCGCTGACGGGGTCACAGCCCCCGCCGCAACAGGCCGAGGCCGCCGACTCGCCCTGGACGATCTTGAGCGCTGCGGCGCCGTACTTCTCGCGGACGGTCTTGGTGATCAGTTCAGCGTCGGTCATCGATCCTCCATCAATCAAGTTTTGTTGATGCATTAGACACGAGAGAACCCCTAGCAGCAGGCGGCACGACAGCTCCCGGCGTGTTCACCAGGCTTCACCGCCTGCGCGAAATCCGCGATCTGGTCCAAGGCGTGGGCATTGAGGGTGTAGTAGCTCCAGCGTCCTTCGCGCCGGTCGGAGACCAGCCCCGCATCCTTGAGCACGCGTAGATGAAACGAGAGCCGCGACTGTGCCGCGTCGACGGACGTTTGCAGCTCGCACACGCACCGCTCTCCGTGGGAAAGCATCTCGACGATCTTGATCCGCGTGGGGTCCGACAGCGCGTGGAACCACTGCGCGGCGCGCGAGGGGGGCGGGAGGAGCGCGGTGGCCATGGGAGGAATATATCAACAAATATTGATACGTCAACAGGGCTCTTCACGCCCTCCCAACTCCCCTTTCCTTTCTCTACAAACCAAGCGCGCCGTCATCCTGAGCGAGCGCGCGACCGCGCGCGACGCTAAGGACCCGCTTGGGCTTGAGGCAGCATGGGGCTCTTGGCGGATCCCCGGGAACGTGGAAGGAAGGGAGAGGCTGGACCTTTGGTTCCTGCGAAGACTGTGAGCATCCTTGATCTTGGGGCCCCGGACGCTACCAGATCGTCGATCGGGTCCAGCTGGCGGGCGTATCCCTGCGGGCTTAGACGGGAGTGGTCTTCTTGGGAGGTGAGAGGGGCGGATGGCGTCCATCCTGGACGGCGATCCGCTCGAGG
>DASUBP010000154.1:0-7372 GCA_035763205.1 Gemmatimonadales bacterium | reverse complement strand
GGATCGAGCAAGGTGAGAGGGGGCTCGCCGGGCTTCAGCAGCCTGATGGGCGCGTACTCGCTCGAGGGGTCGGGCCGCAAGTTGACGTTCTGCTTCACCGTCACCGTCTGGGTGACACCCGTTTGCGCCAGAACGATCAGGAACGCCGGGAGGAGCACGCGCATCACCTCGAAGGTACGGGAAACGCCTTGACCCTGCGAATCACCGACTCCAGCTTCTCCAGATGAAGCGATACCTCGCACTCTGCCTGCTTTTCGCGATGGGATGCAGCGCGACCGAGCCCGATCAGAACCTCACCGGGAGCTGGACCGGGACCTTCGTGACCACCAGCCCTGCCGGGCCCACCACCGCCTGGTCCGCGTCCCTGACCCAGACCGGGAACGCCGTGTCCGGGTCACTCGACTGCGCGTCGACCGAGACCTACGCCGTGACGGGCACCAACGTCCATAATGCCACGAGGCTCACCCTGGTTGGAGCGCTCGGGGACACGGCCTCGCTCTCCGGCACCGCGTCAAACCACCAGGGCGTGCAGGTGAGCGGGACGTTCTTCGACAATGCCGGGGCGGCATGTTTTTCGGGGGTAGGCGTGTGGCAGGGGAGCATTCAGTAGGGATTTCACACTCTGAAGAGTTACTTCGGAATCCACGCCTCCAGCTTGATATTCCGCGACGCCTCCTCGGCGTGCCCCTGCGCCTCCTTCAGCAGCCGCTCGTAGTCACCCTTCCACGCCTTCGGCAGGTTCGCCCGGAAGTAGGCCGCCGTCATCACATCCCCGCGGGGCATCGACGTCCCCCCATGTCCCGTCGCTTCCACGTTGCCGAGAAAGCAGGTCGAGCTCCCGGTGTCCATGGCGTTCACCACCCGGCACTCGAAATGGGCGTGGCACTCCTCGAGCACCGGAACGCCCAGGCGCCCGGTGCGGTGCGGCACGGTGGCGAGCTTGTCGGCGGCGCGCCGGCTCTGAAATCCCAGGTGGTGTATGAGATCGAACTGGCCGGTGTGGAGGAGATGCAGGCCGAACTTGCCCGATTCATGGATCAGCTGGTGGCTGTAGTTGAACTTGTGGATGAAGATGGCGATGCGGGGGATGGTGGGCACGATCGAAGCGCGGATGGCCGAATCGATGATCATGCCGTTCTTCTCGGATCCCCGTGCCGACGTGATCGCGACGACCGGGCTGGTCAGGTTCCGCAGGAGTTGGTAAACCTGGTCTGGTGGGAGCATACTTGAATATATGGGCAGCCTGTCGGAACGGTTCCTGGCACACGTGACGTCGCACCGGCTTTTTCCGAAGCCGGGGAAGGCGCTCGTCGCCGTGTCCGGCGGTCCCGATTCGCTCGCGCTGCTCGCCTTGCTCCATGATGCAAGGGAGCAACTCGGCCTCGACCTGGTGGTTGCCCACGTGGATCACGGGATTCAAGAGGCGAGTGGCCAAGTTGCTAAGTCGCTAAGTCGCTATGTGAAGGACCTGGGCATTCCGTTCGAGGTGGCCGAGCTTCACCTCGGCCCCGATGCGACGGAAACTGAGGCCCGGGAAGCGCGCTACGCGTGGCTGCGCGACACCAGGAAACGGCTGAACGCCAGGTACATCGTCACGGCGCATCATCAGGACGATCAGGTGGAGACGATTCTGTTGCGGGTCCTGCGGGGCAGTGCGCCGACCGGGTTGGCGGGGATTGCCGCCAAATCGCGCGGGGGACTGGTGCGGCCCCTGCTGCCATTCACCAAGTCCGAATTGTCATCCCTGACCCCTGACCCCTGGGCCCTGACCCCTTACGAAGATCCCGCCAACCGAGACCAAAAGCATCTCAGGTCCTGGGTCAGAACGACGCTCCTTCCTCTTATTACTGACCGGCTGGGGGATCGGGCTCGGTGCGACCTCTTGAGCCTCGGCCGGCACGCGTCGCGGGATGCGAGGGCGTGGAGCGCCCTCCCCGAACTCCTTCCGGAGCTTGATGTTCGCTTCACGCCGGGCTCCTTCAGCGTTGCCCGGCTCCCCCTCGCTGGGTATGATGCACCAGTAGCCGCGGCCCTCCTCCGCGCCGCAGCCCGCCGGGCCGGAATTCCGCTCGGGCCCCGGCATGCCCTCCGCCTCCATGAGTTGGCCAAACGACAGTCGGGACGGCGCGTGGAATTGGGGGGTGGCTGGGTGGGGGAAGCGGTCTTCGATCGGCTGACGGTAGGCACCGTGCCCGATCACCCGCGCGAAACCATCACCATGCGGGAGCCCGGGTCGGCGGTCTTCGGCGACTACCGGCTCGTGTGGCGGATGGAAGCAGCACCGGCCCGGATGGAGCGCGCCGGGTGGACCACCTGGGTGTCAGGGCTCGAGAGCGGTCTCGTGATTCGAGCTCCACAGGCGGGGGACCGCTTGGCACCCCTGGGTGGCGTGGGAAGACGGGAAGTGCGACGGCTGTTGATGGAAGCACGGGTGCCGCGTGCCGCGCGGGCAGGGTATCCGCTCCTGGCGGTGGGTGAAACCATCGTCTGGGTCCCGGGCATCTGTCGCGGTGAGGCCCGGGTCCCGCAACCTGGAACTCCGGCGGTGCGGCTCGATGTTACCGAGTACGACGAGGCCTAAGCAGACCGGCGGCCGGGAGCTCGCGCGGATCGTCTTCGATCAGGAGACGATCGCGAAGCGGGTGGCCGAATTGGGCCAGGAGATCACGGCGGCGTACCCGGACGGGGAGCTGCTGGTGCTGGGCCTGTTGAAGGGGAGCTTCATCTTTCTTGGGGATCTGGTGCGGCAGATCGACCGGCCGCTGCAGGTCGATTTCCTGGTCGCGGCCAGCTACGGGGCCGACACCGTTTCGAGCGGCACCGTGCGGCTCCTGTACGACCCTGAAACCCGGCTGGATGGGAAGCACATATTGGTAGTGGAAGACATCGTGGACACCGGGAAGACCCTGAACCGGCTCCTGTCGATTCTGGCGGCCCGGAGCCCGAAGAGCCTGGAGATCTGCGCGCTCTTGCACAAGCATGTGGCCGAGCAACTGGGTCGTGAGGTGAAGTTCGTGGGGTTCGACTGCCCGAAGGAGTTCATTGTGGGGTATGGCTTGGATCATGCGGAGAATTTCCGGCACCTTCCTTATATAGCGAGCTTGCGGTAGATGGCCACGCGTTTGCCCCCGCGCGAGCGGGAATTCAGCTGGAGCCGGACCTTCCGGACCTTTTCGTTCTGGGCGCTGCTGCTCGTCGGAGCGGTGGCGTTGGTCCAGTTTGCGGCCAACAAGAAGCAGGACACGGCGGACATCAGCTTCTCGGATTTCGCGACGCAGCTCGATGCGCAGAACATCGCGGCCGTGGAGATCACCGACAAGCAGGAAGTGAAGGGCGACTTCCGGCACGTCATCAGCTACAAGGGCCACGACGTGGAGCACTTCACGTCGCTGCTTCCCTTCGACGCCACCGATGCGTGGATCACGAATCTGCGCACCAAGAACGTCGACGTGACCGCCAAGGAGCCCAAGCAGTCCTTCGGCGTCATCCTCCTCAATCTGTGGCCCCTCCTCCTGTTCGCCGCGGTGATGATCTATCTCATCCGGCAGATGCAGCAGGGCGGGAACCGCGCGTTCGCCTTCGGAAAGTCCAAGGCCAAACTGCTGGCCGGTGACACCCCGAAGGTGACGTTCGCCGACGTCGCGGGGTGCGACGAGGCCAAGCAGGAGCTCGAGGAGATCATCGACTTCCTGAAGGATCCGCAGCGCTTTCAGCGGCTCGGCGGACGCCTGCCCAAGGGCGCGCTGCTCGTCGGTCCGCCCGGAACGGGGAAAACCCTGCTCGCCAAGGCCGTCGCCGGAGAAGCGGGCCGTCCGTTCTTCTCGATGTCCGGTTCCGACTTCGTCGAGATGTTCGTCGGCGTGGGTGCGTCCCGCGTCCGCGACCTCTTCGAGCAGGGCAAGGCCCACGCGCCGTGCATCATCTTCATCGATGAGATCGACGCCGTCGGCCGCCATCGTGGTGCCGGACTCGGCGGCGGGCACGACGAACGGGAGCAGACGCTGAACCAGCTCCTGGTCGAGATGGACGGCTTCGAGTCGAACGACGGCGTGATCCTCCTCGCCGCCACCAACCGGCCCGACATCCTCGATCCCGCGCTGCTCCGTCCCGGCCGCTTCGACCGCCAGATCGTGGTCGACATGCCGGACGTGAAGGGCCGCGAACAGATCCTCCGCGTTCACACCCGGAAGATCCCGCTCCAGCCCAACGTGGACCTGGACCGGATCGCGCGCGGCACTCCCGGACTCTCGGGTGCCGAGCTGTCCAACGTGGTGAACGAGGCGGCGCTCCTGGCCGCGCGCCGGAACAAGCAGCAGGTCGAGAACGTGGACCTCGAGGATGCCAAGGACAAAGTGATGCTTGGCCTCGAGCGGAGGTCCATGGTGGTGACCGAAGAGGAGCGGAAGCTTACGGCGTACCATGAAGCCGGCCACGCGCTGGTCAGCCTCCACGTGCCGTCCACCGATCCGCTCCACAAGGTCACCATCATTCCGCGCGGCCGCGCGCTCGGCGTGACGCACTGGCTGCCCGAAGAGGACCGGCACAACTACACCAAGGAATACATCCACTCCCGTCTCGCGACCGCGTACGGCGGGCGGGTGGCGGAGGAGCTGGTGTTCGGGGCGGAGAAGGTGACGACCGGCGCCGCGCAGGACATTCAGCAGGCCACCGATCTGGCGCGCCGGATGGTGACGCATTTCGGCATGAGTGACGCGGTCGGGCCCATCGCCGTCGGTGACCGCGAGTCGGAAATCTTCCTGGGCCGCGAAGTCATGCAGCGCCACGAGGTCTCCAACAAGACGGCCGAGCTCGTCGATCAGGAGCTGAAGCGGATTCTGTCGGACGCGTTCGAAAAGGCCCGGACGATTCTGACGGAACATCGGGATCAGCTGGACCGCCTGGCCATGGCGTTGGTGGAGCGGGAAACGCTCGACCGCAACGAGGTCGACCTCGTGGTCGCCGGGCAGCCGTTGCCGCCGATCATCCGGCCGCCGACCCCCGGGAGCCCGTCCCCCGTCACGCCTTCCCGTCCCGCGGCCATTCCGGCGCGCGGCGTCCTCGGCTCTCCGCCTCCCGAGCCCGCGGGAGCGTGAAGCTCACCGCGCTCGCCGCGCACACGCCTCAGGCCGTGCGCGCGGCGCTCGCGGCACGTGGCTGGGAAAGCCAGCCCGCCTGGTTCGCCTCCGTCGGCATCCAGCCCCTCACCATCCTCATCGAAGACATCGGCGAACCGGAGCGTGAAGCCCTGGTGCACTGGGGTGCGCGCGCCGGCGCCGACGTCCTGACCGGGGAGGGGTGGGCTCTGGTCTCGACGGCCGCGAGCCGTCTGGCCGTCCTCGCGCGTCCCGACCGCGCCCCCACCGAGCTGGCGGGCCTGACCCCCGAGGTCGCGGGATTCATGGTAACGCACGCCGAGCCGAGGACGTCCTGGGCTGTCGCCGGCGGCTCGATTTCGCTCGTTCATCCGGTCGTCATGGGCATCGTCAACGTCACGCCCGATTCCTTCTCCGACGGCGGTCACTACGCGGCGACGGACCTCGCGATCGCGCGGGCCGAGCAGTTGGCCGGTGATGGGGCCACGATCCTCGACGTGGGCGGGGAGTCGACGCGCCCGGGGGCGGGTGTCGTGGCAGCCGAGGATGAGATCTCCCGGGTCGTGCCGGTCATCAAGGCGATCGTCCAGCGGAAGCTGGGGACGGTCTCGGTGGATACCCGGAAGGCCGAAGTGGCCCGGGCGGCGCTGGACGCGGGGGCGGCGATCGTGAACGACGTGTCGGGTCTGTCGTTCGACCGGCGTCTGGCGGCCGTGACGGCGGAAGCGGGGGCCGGGATCGTGCTGATGCACATGCGGGGAACCCCCGATACCATGGATGCCCTCGCGAACTACGGGCACGTGGCCGCGGAGGTGGCTGGGCAACTCAAGGAAGCGGTGGGCCGGGCCCTGGACGCGGGAATCGACCACGCCCGGATCGCGGTCGACCCCGGGTTCGGGTTCGCCAAGGACGCCGAGCAGAATCTCCGGCTCCTCGATGAACTGGCCACGGTCGCCGGCGTCGGCTATCCTGTAGTCGTCGGCCCGTCCCGCAAGCGGTTTCTCGGAGCCGTGACCGGGCGGCCGGTGGAGGACCGGGACCGCGCCACGGGGGTCGCCTGTGCGCTGGCCTGGGAACGTGGAGCCCGGATTTTTCGGGTGCACGATGCGGCTCTGACCGTGGAAGCCCTGAAACTCGCCGCCGCCGTGAGGCCCAACGCGTGAATCTCGACGCCTACAAGTTTCTGCTGCCCAAGCTGTGGCCCGACGCGTTCGAAATCCTCGTCGTCGCGTTCGTCATCTATCGCTTCCTGCTGTTCCTCGTGGGCACCCGTGCGATGCAGATCGTGGTGGGACTCGTGATCGTCTCGCTCGTCTACGCGGGCGCGACCGTCGCGCAGCTGACGATGATCAGTGAAATCCTCCGGGTCGTGTTCGCCGTGGCGCCCTTCGCCGCGGTGGTCGTCTTCCAGCCGGAGCTCCGCAACGCCCTGGCGAAACTCGGGCAATCGCGGTTCATGCGCGCCTTCGCCCGGGGGGACCGCCAGTCGGTCGCGGAAGAGATCGCCGAAGCGATGGGGCGGCTGTCGCGCGCCGGGACGGGCGCCATCATCGCGGTGGAAGGGGACATCGGGCTCGAGGAATTCATTTCGTCGGGCGTACCGATGGAGGCGAAGGTCTCGGCGGACCTGCTCACGACGATCTTCACGCCGTATTCGCCCCTGCACGACGGCGCGGTGCTCATTCGCGGCGATCAGATCATCGGCGCGGGATGTGTTCTGCCCCTTACGCAGTTCAAGGTCGCCGACAAGTCCCTCGGCACCCGTCACCGCGCCGCGCTCGGCCTCTCCGAGGAGAGCGACGCGACGGTGCTGGTGGTGTCCGAGGAGACGTCCACCATTTCCGTCGCCAGCCACGGCATCCTCCACCGACCCCTGACTCCGGACCAGGTCCGGGACCTCCTCTCCGGGGCTTCCACCAACCTGGAAGGCACGGAGCGGCTGTCCACGCGGATGACCGCAATTCCTGAGTAGCCGCAGCTCCGCACCACCCCGGGCTTGCGCCCGGGGTTAGCAACATCGGCCCCAATCGCGCTAAGTTGTTTCCCCCCCGCCAAGTCGGTATTTTGCGCGGCTATGAGTTTCGCCGGGCTCTCAGACCGCCTGAGCCAGATACGGGCTGAGATTGCTCGACGCCAAGTGGCGGGGGGCTGGACGCACCCGGTGACGGTGCTCGCCGTCACGAAGGGGTTCGGGCCCGACGCCGTAAAGGCGGCGCTTGATGCGGGATTGACCGGCGTAGGTGAGAATCGGGTACAGGAAGCGCTGGAGAAGATGGAGC
>DASUBP010000153.1:0-6697 GCA_035763205.1 Gemmatimonadales bacterium | reverse complement strand
GCGGCCGTAGGCCTCGGCGTTCTCCTTGTTCTCCCAGAGGCTGATGGCGACGGCTTCCGTGCCCTGACGCTCGATGAAAGTGATCTCGTCCTTGAAGCCGCTCTGCTTGCGCATGACCGGCAGGACGTCGGTTTCCACGGTACGGGTGAATTCGGGGGCGGTGTTCGGCTTCAGGTGCAGCGTGACGTTCCGTGCGAACATTTGGCAACTCCTCAGGTTTTGCGCTCCAGCGTGCTGCCAGCACTGCCAATCAACATCATACTATCCGGATGAACCACTATTGTCAAGTAATGAATATCGATTAGATTATCACTTAACCAACTGAAGTTCAGTTCCGGACTCTGTCACCAGTGAGGAATCGCGTGGACGTACCCCTGTTGATTCGTGCGCGCCTGGCCACCCTCGGCCTGGAGCAACGGGATCTCGCCCGGGCGGCGCAGGTCACGGAGTCTTACATCTCCCAGCTCTTGAAGCGGAAGAAGGCGCCGCCGGCCCCGGGCCGGACGGACATCTACGGCCGGATGGACAAGTTCCTGCAGCTCCCCCGGGGAGAGTTGGCGCGTCTGGCGGCCTTCCAGCGGCGGGAACAGTTGAAACGGACCCTCGGCGACGAAGCGGTCCCGGTCCCGCTCTTTCCGGACCTGCGCGCGCTCATTCTCAACAAGTGCGACCCCGCCAAGGCGGCTGCAGTCCGGGCCATCTTTGAAAAGCAGCCATTCGGGGAGCTCGAGCGCTTGGTGGCTCAAAAGCTGCTGGACGTCACGAAGCGCGCCGCGAAAGAGGAGCTGGAGAACGAGAAATGGACCCGCGGGGTTGCCCGTCGTGCGGGGCGGAGTTACGAGCGTACGCGGGTGCGCACCCTCGAGTTCCTCGACACCGACATCTTCCACCTCTCCATCCGGGATGGCGAGGCGTTTCTGGGGCCGCTGATCGAGTCGTGGGACATCGATCTCGTGACCTTCGGGCTCAAGGTGATTTTGAACCGCCGGTTGACCACGGTGCCGGATCAGCGATTCGAGTTCACCGAACAACCCCTCGAGGGGCCGGCTGAGGAGGAGCCTGGGTTCCGGGCATTCTTGAATGATCCGACGATGAGCGGAACGGCGACCGAGGGGGAATTGACGTGGCTGAAGCGGCTCCCGACCGATGGCCGTCATCCGACGGCGCTGTTTTACTATCGGGCCCTGCAGGCCCTCCGGGACCCATTGAATTTCACCGGGCGGGTCCGGCCGGGCTGAGAAGACAAAAAGCCCTGCATCGACGTCGATGCAGGGCTTTCTCCTTCAGTCGACTCCTCGCGTTCGCTTCTATTTATCCGGTGTACCATCCGACCACTGGGTGACCGGAACGGCGAAGGTCGTGTAATACGCGGTCTCCGCATCGTTGACGTGGAGAGGCGAGCCGTGCAGGTTCGCGCCCCACGCGGTGGGGTCGGTCAGGGGCTTGGTGAGGGGCGCGTAGAACATCACGTGCGGGTGCCACGGCCCTTTGACGTCCTCGTTGATATAGCCTTCCTTCGACTGCATGAAACCGACCGCGCCGGGCTCCGGTGCGCGGACGCCCGCGGCCACCGGCGACTTCCTGGCCCGGGCTTCCATCTGCGCCTCGGTCATCCCGGAGAGGGCCCACTTCGTCCGGATGAGATACCAGGGCAGGACCGAGCGCACGGCTGCCGCGTTGAAGCAGACGGGGGCCCGCGTGTTCGGACTCCAGAAATCGTCCAGTCCGAAGTCTCTCGACCACGCTCGTCCCACGATGCAGACGAACCCGTTCTTCCCTTTCACGGCCGTCTCGTATCCCGAAGCACCGAGGACCATGACGTCGGCGCTATCCGAGATGGATGCCGGGGCCGCGCTCTTCGCCAGGGCGATCTCCGCGCTCCGATCCATCCGGTACTGGTCGACGGGAGCCATGGTGGTGGGGTAGGGCGCCGATGGCGTGGGTGAGGCGGGTGCTGCTTGAGCGCCAACGGCAGCTGGCACGAGCGACGCAATAACTGCGACCACAATCCTTCTATCCATATTCGGCCCCCTGTTTCAGCGTGACGGACACCGGCAACCCAAACGCTGACCCAGCATAGCCGTTGCGGCACCTTGCTCAAGGAGCCGTGCGGCAATTCGAGTGGCCGGCCCGCCCGTTGGTGATCTGGGAGGGGTGGGTGGTGGGCCTGGTTGCGCGTCACCGCCAGTACCGGACGTCCAACGAATCCAATTCCCGCCGCGCGGCGTCCGAGAATGGGTCGGGGCGACCATGCTTCCGCTCCGCCCACCGGAAGGTCCGAAGGAACGCGGCCGGGCTCCGGGCCGCCGGGTAGAGCGAGTCGACGCCGAAGGTTTCGAGGATTTCGCGGGCCACGTACGCGCCGTTCGGATGCCCGTTCGACCAGAACAACATCGAGGCTTGCATCGCGGCGTCGGCGCTGGCGCCTGAATCGCCGGCGATTGCCGCGAGGAGGGAGTCGAGCGTCCGGAGGGTCGCCGGGGTCCGCGCGTACTCGGTGTCGTACCGCACGGCATAGGCGGCCAATCCTGGGACCGGCGCGCGAAACGGGTAGGGCTTGTCGATCAGATCGGCGAGACCCTCGTTGCGCAAGGCGTAGAGCGCGTCCCGAAGGGCACCCTCGGCCGGCGTCGCGCCGGGGGAGGCGGGACGCGCCATGCGATTGACGTAGGAATGGTGAAATTCGTGGGCCAGGTTTCGCACGAGGGGAGTTCCGCCGGCCGCTTCGGACCGGGCGTAGAGGAGATCGACGACGATCCCCTCCGGGAACGAATATCCGTCGTCCTTGAAGAATGCGAAGGTCACGAGCGGCGGCGGGCCATTCCGGGTGGCGCCCGGAGGGAGGAAGCGGGAGGCCAGGGCGCGGGCGTCGGCGACGGGCGTCCCTCGCGCGAGGGAATCCCGATACGCGCGCAACACGGCCCGGCGGGACCAGGCTTGGGCCAAGTGCTCCACCATCAGGCTGTGATCGTCCGTGCCGGAGCTCACCCGGACAAACTCGGCGTGCCGCGATGGCCGCAGGGCGAGATCGATGTCGTCCTTCAATCCGGGTCCCAGGTTCTTCAACGCCAGCCGGTATCCGGGAGTAGAGAACAACGCCTGCCATTGCGCGGCGGTGGGCTCGGAGTCGTGACTGAGAATTCCACCGATGCTCCAGAACTCGTCCACTCCCGCGAAGCTGATTCCGGTGGCGGGTAAGGGATCGCTGATCTGGGCGGCCGAGCGAACGGTGGCCAGGATCAGCAGCGACAGCGAGAGGATGACTGAGGGTCTCCGCACAGGCTCTCCAAGGGGTGTCGGCTTGTGGACGGGGGGGATGCGCGGAAGGTTGCAACCCGGCGGGTCCGGAATCGGGAGGGAGGCTCCGGACATTCTTCTTACGGGTTCTTGTGTGACAGCACCGGCACCTTCCCCGTACGAGAGGGCGTTGGCCAGATTCCCTTCATCCGAGGACTCTTGTGACGTTTGCTCTCTTCTTGATACTCGCGCAGGCCTCCCGGCCCCTGCTGCCGCTTCGAATCCCGTCGGCGGCCCTTCCCCAGACCATGGAGTTCGCCGTCTCCCGGGTGACGGACTCCGGCGTCGGGGCTCGCGTCGCCACCTGGCATCTCGAGTACCGTGCGGTGGAGATCCGCGGGGCGAAGGCGGTGGAGTATGTGTCGCGCTTTTCCGGCCTGAATGGCAAGACCCTGACCGTAGACAGCGTGACGCTGATGGTGGACGGAATGGTGCCGGTCTCGGAGCGATCACATCAGTCCACGAAGATCATGAACCTGCGGTTTGACCGGGACAGCACGATTGCCGACGTCACCGACTCCGGTGGGGCCCATCACGTGGTGACGCCGACGCCTCCCCCCTACTTCAATTCGACCGATACGCCTCTGGCGATTCTTTCTCTGCCGGCCGAACGCGGCATACGGGGGGTCATACGTGAGTACCAGTATGAGGCCGGCGGGCTCGTCGACGACACGTTGAGCGTCGAGGACGTCGCGCCGGGGCGGATGACGGCGCGATCGGCGACGGCCGAGGGGATCTGGACCTGGGAGATCGATACCCGCGCGCACACCATTCTCCACGCCAGCCGCCGCGGCCGGGCAGGGGGGGCCGGGATCGACTTCTCGCGCACCGACCACCGGTAGGACGGCGAGGGTGCATATCAGCCTTCGGCAAAGCGCGGCGCACTGATCGGGGCGGGACCGGATGGCGATGGGTGTTTTTCCCGAAGCGCTGCGAGGACCGTCAGAAGTACGACTCCCGCCGCGCCAATGACGAAGACATCCAAAGGACTCCTGGGAATCCCGTGCGCCCGGGCTTCCGCCGTCATGATCGCCATCGTGGACGCATGGGCCAGGCTCGACCACGCGCCAAAGGCGATCAGCAAGCGATGCTGGGCCGGTCTCCTGACCGCCAGCAGGAGAAAGACCCCAAGCACCGTGTTGACCGTCGTGAACATCGGAAAAGCTTCCTGATTCCCTTGAATCCAGCTGGACTGCCACAGTGCTTGGAGCAGGGGGATGAACCAGGAGAGATAGAGCAAGCCCACCAGGATCAAAGCGACCTGGGCCATCCGCTGACGCTTCATACCGTCCTCCATGGTACGGATACCTAGATGGACGTAGTGCTCGGCAGCGGGTTTCACACGTCGGCGTCAGAGCTTAGGAAAGAGAAAGCCTGACACCCGAAGTCGATGTCAGGCCTTTGTCTTCAAACCGCCGGGGCGAGGCCGCGGCCGCGCAAGGGTTGCGGCGGTCCTAGCGTCCGGCGGGACGCACCACCCGCAGCCGGCGCTCACCGGGGCCCTCGCCGGCCTCGATGCGCAACACGTCGCCCAAGTAGGTATCGGCTTCCGAGGGTTGCAGCCGACGCAAGGTCCTGGCACCACTGGGGCGATTCGTGATGATGACCAGGTGGCCGACGTCGAGGTCATCTTCCAGCACCAGCTTGTCGTTGGCAATGGCGGTCATGCGTCCTCCGTGGTCTCGTGACTGGTATCGCCGTCCCCGGTCTTGGGGGTGCAAAGGACGGGCCACACGGCGACGCGCTGTGACGCGGCCAGTGGCCTTCTCCTGCTGCCGCAAGGCGCACGGCCCGCCGCGAACCGCACTGTGGAATGCTCTTTGTAATCACGTCTTCAGAAGCCCTTCACAGAATCCCTGGGATTGAACCGGGGGAGTGCCTGAAAAGCCCAATGCCCGCACTAGCCAGACGTGAAGCGGGGCTGCACCTTGGCACCCGCGTTAACGCGGTTCCATCGGCGGCTGAGGCGTTGCTCGAGATCTTCGAGATCATAGGAGGTCCCAACGGTGCTTCCACCTGCGATGAACGCTTTCCGGATCCTCGTCTTTTCCGCCGCCATGCAGACACCCCAGGCCTCGCCGGACACGCTCCGCGCCCCCGCGGTGATGAAGAATCTCTCACACGTTCCCCACGTGGTCGAAGTCGACCTGACCGCCGCGCCGGCGCGACTGGCGCTTTATCCCGGGAAGGTCACGGATGTCTGGGCCTACAACGGCCAGGTGCCGGGCCCCACGCTGGACGTCAACGAGGGGGACAGCGTGATCGTGCACTTCACGAACGACCTCCCCGAAGCGACGACCATCCATTGGCACGGGATGCACCTCGCCGCGGAGATGGACGGGAGCCCGATCTACGCGGTCCCCCCGGGGGGCCGGACCGATTACGTCTTCAAAGTCGGATTGGACCGCGCGGGCACCTACTGGTACCACCCGCACCCGGACAAACGGTCGGGCCATCAGGTGGAGATGGGTCTGTATGGGGGCCTGATCGTCCACGCCGCCCATGACCCGCTGCCGCCGATTCCCGAAAAGCTCTTGATCCTCTCGGACAACCGGTTCAACCCCGACGGTTCCGTCGACTTCCCCGACCCCAATTCACTGGCGGGACAAATCGACGTGGAGAACGGCCGGGAAGGCCCGGACCTGTTCATCAACGGCCAGCTCGACCCGGTGATTCCCATCCGAAGCGGGGAAATCCAGCGCTGGCGGATCATCAACGCTTCGGCCGCGCGCGTTTACCGGCTCTCGATACCGGGTCAAAGCATTCTGTGGGTAGGGTCGGACGGCGGCCTGTTCGAGCACCCCGAAGACGTGCACGACGTCCTGATCGCCAACTCCGAGCGCGTCGAGATCCTGGTCCGGGGCAACGGAGCACCGGGGTCGAAGGCCTCGTTCGTCACCCTGCCATACGACCGGTATGACCCGCACACCCGGCCCGCGAACTGGGACGAGACCCACGAGCTTGCCCGCCTCGCGTACTCGACGCTGCCTCCGGTTACCCCGGCCGCGATCCCGGATGTGGTCCGGCCGGTCCCCGCCATCGACACCGCCCAAGTGGCGGCGACCAAGGTGGTGGTGTTCACGCAGGGCCTGGTAAACGGCCGCACGATGGACATGAGCCGCGTGGATTTCCGGTCACGCGTCGGCACGACGGAGATCTGGGAGATCGACAACCTGGTGGCGATGGATCACCCATTCCACCTGCACGGATTCCGGTTCCAGATCCTCGATCGCAACGGGGTGCCGGAGCCGCACCGTCGCTGGAAGGACACGGTCAACGTGCCCAAGCACCAGTCGGTACGCATCATCGTCCACTTCGCCGACTTCGCAGGGAAGTGGATGTTCCATTGTCACATCCTCGAGCACGAGGACGAAGGCATGATGGGGATTCTCCAGACCTA
>DASUBP010000152.1:0-6624 GCA_035763205.1 Gemmatimonadales bacterium | reverse complement strand
GACACCGTCGCCAAGGCGTCGGAGTCCCAGGGGCGCCGCGACGCGACCAAGATTCTGACGATTGCGACGAGCCACGTGGAGTATTCGACGGACGAGCGCCACTACGCGCACGTCGACTGCCCGGGGCACGCCGACTACGTGAAGAACATGATCACGGGGGCCGCGCAGATGGACGGCGCGATCCTCGTGGTCTCGGCCGTCGACGGCCCGATGCCGCAGACGCGCGAGCACATCCTGCTCGCCCGGCAGGTGAACGTGCCGGCGATCGTCGTCTTCCTCAATAAGTGCGATCTGATCGACGACCCCGAGCTCCTGGATCTGGTGGAGCTCGAGGTGCGGGAGCTCCTGTCCAAGTATGAGTTCCCGGGCGACGAGATCCCGGTGATCCGGGGCGCCGCCCTGAAGGCGATCGAGGGCGATGCGAAGTACGTCGAGAAGGTCTGGGAGCTCCTCAAGGCCCTCGACAAGAACATCCCGATCCCGGTGCGCGAGGTCGACAAGCCGTTCCTGATGCCCGTCGAGGACGTGTTCTCGATCACGGGCCGGGGCACGGTGGCCACGGGCCGGATCGAGCGCGGCAAGATCAAGGTCGGCGAGGAAGTGGAGATGGTGGGCTTCGGGACCGACAAGAAGACGGTCGTGACCGGGGTCGAGATGTTCCGGAAGCTCCTGGACGAGGGCCAGGCGGGCGACAACGCCGGCCTCCTGCTCCGCGGCATCGAGAAGAAGGACATCGAGCGCGGGATGGTGCTGGCGAAGGCGGGCTCGATCACGCCGCACACGGCCTTTGACGCCGAGGTCTACGTCCTGACGAAGGACGAGGGCGGGCGGCACACGCCGTTCTTCAAGGGCTACCGGCCCCAGTTCTACTTCCGGACGACGGACGTGACGGGGACGGTGGAGTTGCCGGCCGGCGTCGAAATGGTGATGCCGGGGGACAACACGAAGATGGCGATCGAGCTGATCACGCCGATCGCGATGGAAGAGGGCCTGCGGTTCGCGATCCGGGAAGGTGGCCGGACGGTCGGCGCGGGCGTGGTCACGAAAATCAGAAAGTGATTGCCGATTGCGGAGTGCGGATTGCGGATTGAGTGCCTGAAGCCGGGACATCCGATGAATCCGCAATCCGCAATCCGAAATCCGAAATCTGAGGGATAAATGCCCCGCGAAAACATCATTATGGAATGCACGACGTGCAAAAACCGGAACTACTTCACGACGAAGAACCGGCGGAAGCACCCTGAGCGCGCGGAGTGGAAGAAGTACTGCCCGCGGTGCAACAAGCCGCAGGTCCACAAGGAATCGAAGTAGCCGTGGCGACGGACGCGGTCACCTCGCCGGAAGGCGGGAGGCCGGGCTTTCTCTCCCGGCTCGTGTCGTTTCTGCGTGAGGTCCAGGCCGAGACCAAGCGGGTCACCTGGCCGTCGTGGATCGAGCTGCGGAAGGCGACGGTCGCCATCATCGCGTTCACGCTGGTGCTGGGCATCGTGATCGGACTCATGGACACGCTGCTGCAGTTCCTGCTGGTGACCGCCGTGGCCAAGGTCTTTTGATGGCGGACCGCCGCTGGTACGCCGTGCAGACCACGGCCGGGCACGAGAACAAGGTCCGCTCCCTCATCGAGCGCCGGATCCAGGACGATCCGCGGTCCGACGAGGAGAAGCCGATCAAGCTCGCGATGGTCCCCACCCAGGAAGTGGTGGAGATCAAGAACGGCAAGAAGGAAACGGTCAAGCGGAAGATCTATCCCGGGTACGTGCTGGTCGAGATGGCGCTGAATCAGGAGACCAGCCACGTCATCAACGGGATTCAGGGCGTGATCAAGTTCGTCGGCACCGGCAAGGAGCCGATGGCCCTGCGCAGCGAGGAAGTGAACCGCCTGCTGGGCATCGCCGAGCCGGTACAGGAAGAAGAGCCGGTGCAGGAGATCCCGTTCCTGGTCGGGCAGGTGGTCGAGATCATCGAGGGTCCGTTCTCGGATTTCTCGGGAACGGTGGAAGAGGTGATCCCGGACAAGGGCAAGGTCCGGGTGTCGGTCTCGTTGTTCGGCAGACCGACGTCCGTGGAACTGGATTATCTACAGTTGAAGGCGCATTAGCCCTACCACGGGCCAAGTGGGAGTCGGCCGCATAGTCGGCTGACGCTATAGAGAGGAAGACGATGGCCAAACCAATCACCGCAGTGGTGAAACTGCAGGTCCCTGCCGGGCAGGCGAACCCGGCGCCGCCGGTCGGTACGGCGTTGGGACCCCATGGCGTGAACATCATGGACTTCGTGAAGCAGTTCAACGCGAAGACCCAGAGCGCGATGGGCATGATCACGCCGGTCGAAGTCACGATCTACAAAGACCGGACCTTCACCTTCATCACCAAGACGCCCCCCGCGGCCGTCCTCCTGAAGAAAGAGGCCGGCATCGAGAAGGGCTCCGCCCAGTCCAACCGGAACAAGGTCGGTACGGTGACGAAGGCCCAGGTGAAGAAGATCGCCGAGCTCAAGATGCCCGACCTGAACGCCACGAGCCTCGAGTCCGCCATGAAGATGGTGGCGGGCACCGCGCGCTCGATGGGGCTCGAGGTGAAGGACTGATGCGCGTCCACGGGAAGAAGTTCCGGGCCGCCGTCGGCCAGCTCGAGCCGCGCAAGCTGTATCCGGCCAAGGAAGCGGTGGAGAAGGTGAAGTCCACCGCGTTCGCGAAGTTCGACGAGTCCGTCGACATCTCGGTGCGCCTGGGCGTCGATCCCAAGCACGCCGATCAGATCGTCCGCGGCACCGTGTCGCTCCCGCACGGAACCGGGAAGTCCGTCCGGGTGTTGGTGATCGCACAGGGCGACAAGGCGAAGGAAGCGGAAGCGGCCGGCGCGGACGCGGTCGGCGTCGAGTACCTCCAGAAGATCAAGGACGGCTGGCTCGATACCGACGTCATCGTGGCCACGCCGGACGTGATGGGACAGCTGGGACCCCTCGGCAAGGTGCTGGGCCCCCGGGGCCTGATGCCGAACCCGAAGGCGGGCACGGTCACCATGGACGTGACCAAGGCGGTGAAGGAATTGAAGGCGGGCAAGATCGAATTCCGGGTGGACAAGGCGGGGATCGTGCACGCCCCCATCGGGAAGCGGTCCTTCCAGGTGAACGCCCTGGAGGAAAATCTGCACGCGTTCATGGACGCGATCGTGCGGGCCAAGCCCGCGGCGGCCAAGGGCCACTATGTGCGCTCGGTGACGGTGTCGAGCACCATGGGCCCCGGCATCCATCTGGACCCGGCGGTGTACGCATGAGCGCGACCAAGACCGAAAAACAGGAATCCGTGACGACGCTGACGGCCAAGCTGAAGCAGTCGCCGTCCCTGTACCTCACGGACTTTACCGGGCTGAACGTCGCCCGGATCACGGACCTCCGCCGCCGGCTTCGCAAGGCGGGCGGGGAATACGTCGTCGTGAAGAACACCCTGGCCCGGCGCGCCCTCGGCGATGCCAAGGTGCCGGGGCTGGACGAGCATCTCGCGGGTCCGACGGCGCTGGTGCTGGCCGGGTCGGATCCGGTCGCGTCGGCCAAGGTGTTGACCGACTTCGCGAAGGAATTCGAGAAGCCGTCCGTCAAGATCGGGCTCGTCGACGGCAAGGCCGTGACGCCGGAGCAGGTGAAGCGGCTGGCGGCGCTGCCTTCGAAGACTGAGCTCCTCAGTCAGCTGGGCGGCGCGCTGCAGGCGCCGATGGCGGGATTCGTCGGTGCGTTGAACGGACTGTTGATGAACATGGTGGGTGCCCTCGAGGCGCTCAAGGCCAAGCGCTCCTCGGGCGCTGCTTCTTAACCGGCAGGGAGACACTCAAATGACCACGCAGACACAGCTCAGCAAGGACGACATCATCTCGGCGATCGGCAACATGTCGGTGTTCGAGCTCGCCGAGCTGATCGAAGCCTTCAAGGAGAAGTTCGGCGTCACCATCGCCGCCCCCGTGGCGGCGGCGGCGCCGGCCGGCGCGGCGGCGGCGGCGCCCGCGGCTGAGGAGAAGACCGAGTTCACGGTCGTCCTCAAGAGCGGCGGCGACAAGAAGATCCAGGTCATCAAGGAAGTCCGGACGATCACCAGTCTGGGCCTCAAGGAAGCCAAGGACCTGGTCGAGGCCGGCGGGACCGTCAAGGAAGGCGTGTCCAAGCAGGAAGCCGACGAGATCAAGAAGAAGCTCGAAGCGCAGGGCGCCACCGTCGAACTGAAGTAGACCGTCGGGTTGGACGCCGCGGACCACAGGGGTCCGTTGGCGCGCCCTGGTCTCCTTCGGTTGGACGGCATGCACGAAATCGCTACACTCCTGCTCGGTTTGAGCACCCATCGCGACCCCTGGACCAGCCACCGGTCCGGGGGGCGCTGGGCCTTTTGCGTTGTCTTTAAGGACGTGACATGACCAACAACAAGACCTTGCCGGTGCTGTCGTTCGCCAAGCTCGAGGAGGGCATGTCCATGCCCCACCTCCTCGACATTCAGACCCGCGCGTTCCAGTCCCTCCTGCAGCCGGACGGGAAAGGCGACGCGCGCGCGGACGTCGGCTTGGAACGCGTGTTCAAGGACCTGTTCCCGATCCAGGACGTGAACGGGAACTACTCCCTCGAGTTCGTGCACTATGCCCTCGGCGAGCCGAAATACTCGGTCGAAGAGTGCATCGAGCGCGACATGACGTACTCGGTGCCCCTCAAGGCCACCCTGCAGCTCGTCGTCATGGAAGAGGTGGGGGAGACCACCAAGACCAAGCGCCCGAAGAACATCATCGAGAAGGAAGTCTATCTCGGTGAGCTGCCCATCCTCACGCCCCTCGGCACCTTCGTCATCAACGGCGCCGAGCGCGTGATCGTGTCGCAGCTGCACCGGTCGCCGGGCGTCGTGTTCGAAGAGAGCACGCACCCCAACGGCCAGCGCCTGTTCTCGGCCCGGATCATTCCGTTCCGCGGCTCGTGGGTGGAGTTCACGGTCGACATCCACGACGTGATCTACGTCCACATCGACAAGAAGAAGAAGTTCCCGGCCACCGCGCTGTTGCGCGCGTTCGGCTACGGCTCCAACGCGGACATCCTCAAGCTGTTCTACGCGACCAAGGAGCTGGACATCACGGGCAAGCTCGAGGGTCGCGCCCAGAAGCGCGAAGTCCTCGGCACCCTCCTGTCCACCGACGTGCCGGATCCGGAGAACAAGAAGGGCGAGCCGCTCGCCCGTGTGGGCGACGAGCTCACCCTCGACCGGTTCAACGCGTTCCGCCGCGCCGGGATCACCAAGGTGACGGTGTTCGCCGGGTACACGTCGCTCGACCTGCGGGATGACGCCCAGCCCACCACCACGCGTGACCGCGAGGGCAAGTACATCCTCGCGTTCGACGTGGCGGATCCGGAGACCGGCGAAGTCGTGGCGGAAGGCGGCCGCGAAATCTCCGATACGATGAAGAAGAAGCTCCTGAAGGCCGGGTTGACCAAGGTCGACGTGCTGCTGCCTCCGGGCCGGAGTGAGTCGCCCCTGATCAAGAACACCCTGCTCAAGGACCCGACGCACTCCGAGGCCGAGGCGTTGGAGCAGATCTACACGCTGCTCAGGCCCGGCGAAGCGCCGAACCTCGAGACCGCCCGCCAGGCGCTCGAGCGGCTGTTCTTCCATCCCAAGCGCTACGACCTGGGACGGGTGGGCCGGTACAAGATCAATCAGCGGCTCAAGGTGGGCGCGGCGAAGGATCAGACCGTCCTCACCGAAGAGGATTTCGTCGCCATCATCCGCTACCTGATCGAGCTCTCCGAGGGCCGCGGGTACACGGACGACATCGACCACCTGGGCAACCGCCGGGTGCGCTCGGTGGGCGAGCTCATCGCGAACCAGTTCTCGGTGGGTCTCTCGCGCATGGCGCGGCTCATCAAGGAACGGATGAGCATCAACAATGACCCCGAGCGGATCACCCTGGACGACCTGGTGAACGCCCGGACCGTGAGCGCCGTCATCCAGGCGTTCTTCGGATCGTCGCAGCTGTCGCAGTTCATGGACCAGACCAACCCGCTCGCCGAGCTGACGCACAAGCGGAGGCTGAGCGCCCTGGGACCCGGCGGCCTGACGCGCGAGCGCGCGGGCTTCGAAGTCCGCGACGTGCACTACAGCCAGTACGGCCGGATGTGTCCGATCGAGACGCCGGAAGGTCCGAACATCGGGCTCATCACGAGCCTCTCGTGCTACGCCCGCGTGAACGATCTCGGCTTCATCGAAACGCCGTACCGCGTGGTGGAGAATGGGCGCGTCACCGGGCAGATCCGGTGGCTCTCGGCGAGTGAAGAAGAGGAATACGCGGTGGCGCAGGCCAACGCGAAGCTGACCGAAGACGGCCGCTTCGCGGACGAGCTGGTGCTCTGCCGGAAGCGGGACGACTACCCGCTCCTCGCGCCGGGGCGGATCGACTTCATGGACGTGGCGCCCGAGCAGCTGGTCTCGATCGCCGCGGCCCTGATCCCGTTCCTCGAGCACGACGACGCGAACCGCGCGCTCATGGGCTCGAACATGCAGCGGCAGTCGGTGCCGCTCCTCTTCCCGCAGGCCCCCGTCGTGGGCACCGGGCTCGAGGAGAAGGTGGCCCGGGATTCGGGCGCCGTGGTCATCGCGCGCCG
>DASUBP010000151.1:0-5525 GCA_035763205.1 Gemmatimonadales bacterium | reverse complement strand
GGTATCCCGTGATGCTGGCTTCGGTGGGGTTCCCGGCCGAATCGAGATACATGTTGTGCGTGGCGGCGGCAGGGGCGGTCTCCCGGTAATCCAGCGCGCGGGCATTGCCGGCCGAGTCGCGGAAGACGATGAATCCGCCGCCGCCGATGTTCCCGGCCTCGGGATGGACGGCCTCGAGGGCGAAACCGACCGCCACCGCGGCGTCGATGGCGTTGCCGCCATCCTTCAGGATCTGCACGCCGACGGCGGAGGCCAGGGGGTGCCCGGACACGACCATCGCGTGGCTGCCGGACACGGGAACGGCTTTGCCGGTGAGTCCCCACGTGGGGTCCGCGTGTTTGACGAAGGCGCCGCAAGCGGCGACCAGAACGAGTGCAACGAGAAGACGTGTGCGCATTCCCTATACTGCACGTTGACCGTGCGCGCGGTCAACGTCTAACTTGGGGACCGCAATGACGACTCCCGCCTTCCACGACCCCCGCCTCACCGAGCAGCGCAATCCTCGCACCCAGATGATCGATGTGGCCTCCAGTCAGGAGATCGTGGACCTCCTGAACGCCGAGGACGCGACCGTGGCGGCAGCCGTGCACAGCCAGCGCGTGAGCCTGGCTCGCGCAATCGATCTGGTCCTCGCGGCGTTCCAGGCGGGTGGACGTCTCCTGTACGTCGGTGCGGGGACTTCCGGGCGCCTTGGGGTTCTCGATGCCTCCGAATGCCCGCCGACGTTCGGGTCCTCTCCGTCACAGGTGGTCGGCATCATCGCGGGGGGGTTACCCGCGCTGACGAAGAGTGCCGAGGGAGCCGAGGATGACATGAACGCGGGGAAGGCGGCCGTCGATGGCGCCGGGGTCGACGCGAAGGACGTCGTCATCGGCATCGCCGCGAGCGGGACGACGCCCTACGTGCATGCCGCGCTGGAGCGCGCCCGGGAACGGGGCGCCCGAACGGGTATCGTGGCCTGCAGCGAGCCCCCGAAGGCGCTTCGCGACGCCTGCGATGTCGCGATCGTCCCCCTGGTGGGCCCTGAGGCACTGACCGGCTCCACCCGGATGAAAGCGGGGACCGCGACCAAGCTTGTGCTCAATACGATCTCCACCGGCGCGATGATCCGTCTCGGCAAGGTCTACGGAAACCTGATGGTGGACCTGATGGCCTGGAGCGAGAAGTTGGTGGACCGGGGGGAGCGCATCGTGATGGAGTGCGGCGCCCCCGACCGCGCCCGGGCCCGCGCGGCGATCGAGGCGGCGGGCGGAAGCGTGAAGGTCGCCGTCGTGATGGTCAGGGCGGGCGTCGGTGCCGACGCGGCCCGCGCCAAGCTCATGGCTGCCGGGGGCTCGGTTCGCAAAGCCGCCGGAGATCCTCCCGCAATCCGCAAGACGTGACCGGGACGGCTGGGACGCTCGCCGTCGGTCTGATGTCGGGCACGTCTCTCGACGGCGTGTCGACGGCGCTGGTTCGCCTCAATGATGCGCCCGCTTCCGCCACGCTGATCGCCTTCCGCCAGGAACCGTACAACGCGACCGAGCGGGGTCAGATCATCGACGCGATCGCCCGCGGTTCGGCGAAAGACCTCGCCATCCTCAACGTCGCGCTGGGCGAGCGCTTCTCCGGCGCGGTGCTCCACCTGCTCGCGGAAGCCAAGACCTCTCCAAAGGACATCGGGTTCGTCGCGAGCCACGGGCAGACCATCTGGCACGAGCCCGGCCGCGCCACCCTGCAGATCGGCGATCCGGCCATCATCGCGGAGCGGGTTGGCGTGCGGGTGGTCTCCGACTTCCGCGCCCGCGATGTGGCGGCGGGGGGGCAGGGCGCGCCCCTCGTACCCCTCGCGGACGTCATGCTGTTCGGGGACGACGCGGCTGGCCGGTTACTGCTCAACATCGGTGGCATGGCGAACGTCACCTGGGTGCCCCGGC
The DNA here is from genome assembly GCA_035763205.1 of Gemmatimonadales bacterium. Taxonomy (GTDB): domain Bacteria; phylum Gemmatimonadota; class Gemmatimonadetes; order Gemmatimonadales; family GWC2-71-9; genus 40CM-2-70-7. The sequence goes on along the minus strand of DASUBP010000151.1, from coordinate 3,609 downwards.
GCGGCGTCACCGCCGGCGCCCTGGCGTTCGACACCGGTCCCGGCGTGGCGGTGGTCGACGCCGTGACCAGGACACTGGATGGGGAGGCGGCCTACGATCAGGACGGCGAGCGCGCGCGCCGCGGGCGTCCGGCGTCGAAGGTGCTCGAGGCGTTCCTGGCCGATGACTACTTCCGGCTGCGTCCCCCCAAGAGCACGGGGCGCGAACGATTCGGATTGGCGTTCGCGGAACGCCTTATCGCCGAGGTTCGCGGGGCGGGGGGCTCGGACAACGACGCCGTAGCGACGGCGACGGCGCTCACCGCGGAGTCGATCGCGCGGGCCATCACGGAGTGGACTCCCGCGGGCCCCGACGCGGACCTGGTGATCTCCGGGGGCGGGGCTCGAAATCCCACGCTGGTGGAATGGCTGGCCGCGCGCGTGATGCCCCGCCGAGTCGTCCCGTTTGATTCGCTGTTCTTCGACGGTGAGGCGAAAGAGGCGGTGGCATTCGCCTACCTGGGATTCCTGACGCTGAAGGGGTTGCCGGGGAACTTGCCGGGTGCGACCGGGGCGCGCGGGTCGAGGGTGCTCGGCCGCATCACTCCCCCGTGATGATCGACCGCTAGGGGGCCTTCACGTTCACGGACGCGATGTAGTTGAGGAGCGTCCCCGCCGGCACTGAGAAGATGATCCTGCCGCCCGACTCCGCCTGACCGCCGTAGAGCACCGCTACCAGCTTGCCATCCCGATTGAAGATCGGGCTGCCCGACGATCCCGGCGCTCCATAGCCGTCGATCTGCACGAGACTCGGGATCACCTTGCTCGCCGTTCCCACCGACAGCGTGGGAGCGGCGATGGCGTTCAAGCCCGTGCCTTCCATGGGGAGGTCGAGGCCGAGCGGGAATCCCAGGATCGCCACCGGGTCGCCGCGCTGGAGGTCGTGGTCGCGGGAGATGCCGGCGATGCGAGGCGTGCCGCCGCGGATGTCCACGTGGATCAGCCCCAGGTCCGCGTCAGGTGCCGAGCCCACGTACTTGGCGGGAAACCACTGCTTGGAGCCCGAGAACTTCACCGCGATCCGGTTGGGACGCTGGTTGTCGTTGTCCCCGAGCAGGACGTGCCGGTTGGTGATCAGGTCGCCCTGCGAATCCACGGCGAAGGCCGTGCCTGAGAACCGGCTCGAGTCGCCGTATTCGACGACGATGAGCGCCACGGCGTCCTGATTCGCGTTCGAGATGGCCCGGTAGTCGACGTTCGCGGCGAAGGACAGGTTGTGCTGCCGGTCCACGGCGGCGTCGAGCTGGGTGCGCAGGCGCGCGATCGTCGCGGCGTCGCCATTCTGCTTGGCATCCGCCAGGTCCTGCTGGAGGCGGCGCGACTCGCCGACGGCCTGGTTGTAGGCATCCTGCAGGCCTTTGACCTGCGTCTGGAAGTGGAGTTCTTCCCGTTGCAGGGAATCGGCGCGGGCGATGAGCGCCGCGATCTCGAGGTCGCGCTGGTGCCCGCTCCACCACTGCAGGCCCCCGAAGCCAGCCGCCACCACGATGAGCAGGGCAAAGAGGATCTTCGTCGTGTTGCGCAGCGACTTGGTCTGCTTCGCCACCTCCATCGCCACCCGGACCGCGGTGCTCGAACGGGCGCGTTGCGCCGGAATCGAAACCCGCTCGGCGGAGGCACGCGCCGCGGCCGCCTCAGCCGGGGTGGTCCCCTGCGCGTCGCGTTCCAGGATGTGGAACTCGAAGGCCGGACCGTCGGCGCCGCACTTGATGACGTCGCCGTCGGCGAGGACCACGTCACCCGCGATCTTCTTCCCGTTGACGAACGTACCGTTCTTGCTCTGCTGGTCCTGGAGGACGTAGTCCGAGCCGCGCTGCATGATGGCCGCATGGCGGGACGAGGCATCGAGGTCCCGCTCGGCGTCGAAGCGGATGTCGGAGAGGGGGTGGCGGCCGATCCCGATGTAGGTCTTGGAGATCGTTTCGACCTGCCCGGCGCGGCCGCCGGACAGGAATTTGACTTGAGCCTTCACTTCCGGGAGGCGATGTAGATCCCCGCGAGCACCAGGCCGGCCAGTGCCACCAGGCCGAGCACGAGGCGCCAACGGACTTGACGGGCGGGGACGGGGGGACGGCTTCCCTTGTACACGGGCACCGGCTCGGTGCTGTTCTCCGTGTCGATGAGCGGGTATACCTGGTGACCCACGGCGTCGCCGTCGGAGGCGGCCCGGAGGCCGTCGCCGTCGAAACGCGCGATGATGACCGTGATATTGTCCGGACCGCCGCGCTCGTTGGCCAGCGCGATGAGCTGGTCGCACGCGGCGGAGAGATCGACGGCCTTCCCGGCGATCTCCGCGATCTCTTCCTTCTTCACCTGGCCTGACAGTCCATCCGAACAGAGCACCACCGTGTCGCCCTTGCGGAGCTCCTGATAGGTCAGATCCACCTTGATCTTGGCGTCGGGTCCGAGCGCCTGGAGGATGATGTTCCGGCGCTCGGAGTGGGCCGCTTCCTCTTCGGTGAGCTCGCCGGCCTCGACGAGGCGCTGCATCAGGGACTGATCCTTGGTGATCTGGATCGCGGTTCCGTTCCGGACCAGGTACGCCCGGCTGTCGCCGATCTGCGTGAGGTAGAGGTGGTCACCGAGCACGCCGGCCGCGGTGGTGGTGGTGCCCATGCCGCGGACCTCGGGGTGCTCCTTGGCGTAGTTGTGAATCTTCGTGTTCGCGGTCTCGATCGCTTCCTTGAGCCGGAACGCGAAGCGCTGGGCCGTGGCTTCCTTGTCGGCGAGCCAGGTGTGCTCCAGGTGCTCGTAGACCGAGTCGGCAGCCATTTCGCTCGCGACCTCGCCCGCTGCTGCGCCGCCCATGCCGTCCGCGATCATCAGGAGCGACCCGCGCTCCCCGACGTCGTGGTTCTTGACGCTGGGCGTGAGCTCGTGCACCCGGCGCGTCAGATCCGCGACGAGGTAGTTGTCCTCGTTGTGGTCACGCGTCTTCCCCAAATCGGTCTTGGCGAAGAGGTGGAGCTTCACGGGCTTCGGAGAGCGTCCGAACATCTATTGTCCACCCGGGTTCAGGACGTTCTTGCACGATGACAGGGTTGGGTCAATGGAAAGGCCCTTGTTGGCCCACTGCACGGCTTCAGTGCGACGCCCGCCTTGCTGGTAAGCGAGGGCGACCGCACAAGCCGACGTCGATCGATCGAGCGGGGATACGTGTGCACCATTGAAGACGAGCTGACCTGAGTCGATAATCGCTCGTGAGCTCATGTCCAGCAACCGCTCTGCGATTCCGGCCAAGGTGGCCGAATCGAGCGCCGCGGGACCAGGCGACTTGTTGGCAGGGTTCGCCGGGTGGGTTCCGGGATTCTTCGGAGCCTTCGTCGTCGTATCCGCATGCGACATCTGGGTCGTGTCGCGACCCGGATTCGCCGCTACTTGATGAGTCGTCGTGTCGTGCTGGGTGGCGAGCGGGGGGGCGTTGTGGCCTGGGCCGAAAACGGCCCACGCGCCACCGCCGAGTGCCACCACCACCACGCCGACCGCGACCGGGACCATCAGGCTCTTCTTCTCTTTGCCCGCCGCGGCCACGCGCGTCGCCGGGACCGCCTCCGCGATCTTGGTCTTCTCG
>DASUBP010000150.1:0-9554 GCA_035763205.1 Gemmatimonadales bacterium | reverse complement strand
GGGAGCCGCTGGAACGTGAACTCCTGGAACCGCAGGCGCTCCGTCGTCGCGGGCGGAGCTCCCCCGTTGGGACCCTGATCGGCGGACATCAGTCGAACCGCACTTCGATCTGGTGCCGCGAACTGGCCGCCTGCGGGGCCTCCACCACATCCACCTCGAGGTGGGGCCGGTTCTGTTCGTCCCGCTCTGCCGATACCACCAGTATCAATCCCGACTCCAGCTCTACCTTGAGCTGGCGTAAGTCCGAACGTGCCGTCACATCCTTTACCGTCTCTCCCCGAAGCCGGGCCACGGCCGCTGCCGCCCGCCGAAGATCGTGCAGGTCGACCGCGTTCATGAGAGACGCTCCTCCAGAAGACGCGACAGGTCCCGGTCCCGTATCCGCTCCGCCTGGATGAACAGCGACGACTTGGACGTCGCTTCCAAAGGGTACGGCGCCCAAAACGACGCCGCCCGGAGCCGTTCCGAGGCAGCCCGAAAAGTCAGGACCAGCTGCCACGCCTCCGTGTGGGCCCTGCGCTCAGCCAAGGCGTCCACATGCCAAACCTCGTCGCCATGGGCAATTACGCGCCAGGCCAAGGCTCACCTCCCGGGGGTGACCAGAAAGCAAGGCGCGCAATATTCGCATAACGTCAAGTCCTGTCAATAGTTGAGATGCTTATGGAAGCCATAACCTGATGGGGGGAGCGAAAAAGGGCTCCCTGAGGAGCCCTTTCGGGAGTCCCAAGGGCGTTCCGGGGTCAGTCACCTCGGGTCACCAGCGCCCGGAAGCGCCGGCCCAGATCAGCGACGACGGGGCCCGACTGCCCATTTCCGATGACCCGACCGTCAAGTTTCGTGACAGCGACGATCTCGGCGGCAGTGCCAGTCAGAAAAACCTCGTCGGCCGAGTAGAGGTCGTACCGGTTGAGGGGCTCTTCCACTACTTCGTAATTCGCGTCCCGCGCCATCTCGATCATCGCGTCGCGGGTGACCCCTCTCAGGATCCCTGAGTACGGGGGAGGGGTCTTCACCACGCCGCGACGGGCGCAAAACAGGTTCATGCCGCTCGCCTCGGCGACGTACCCCGAGCTGTCGAGCATGATGACTTCATCGACGTTGGCCGCGATGCCTTCGATTTTCGCGAGGATGTGCGACAGGTAGTTGAGGGACTTCACGCGCGGCGAGAGGTTCTCCTTGTGGCTGATGGGAGTCGCCGCGGTAATGCAGGTCAGCCCGCGCTCGTACCGTTCCTTGGACCACAGCGCGATCGTGTCGACGATGCAGAAGACCGTGGGTTTGTCGCATTTCCGGGGGTCCATGCCGAGGTCCCCGGTACCGCGCGTAATGACCAACCGGATGTAGCTGTCCTTGATGCCGCTCTTGGCCTGCGCGTCTTCTACCATCTTCCGCATGTCGGCCTGCGGCATCCCGGGATCGAGCCAGATGGACTTGGCGGAGGAATACAACCGGTCGATGTGCTCGCTCAGCCGGAAGATACGCCCGCCGTAGGCGCGGATCCCCTCAAAAACGCCGTCCCCATACAGGAGGCCGTGGTCGAAGACGGAGACGGACGCTTCGTCCCTGGTCTTGTATTCCCCGTTGATCCAGATGGTGGTTGGCATACGGGCTCAAAGTTCGACAACGGCGGGAGGTTTCACAAGGCAGCAATTCCATTCTTTGACAACTCCCTCGAAACGTGAAGATTCGAGTCCAGGCACCCCATGAACCGCACGCTGGCCGTCGGCCTGCTGTTCATCGTCCTCGGGGCGTGCCGGGAAACGGCCGCCCCGGTTCCCGCCCCGACGACCCCTCCGCCGGACACGTCCGTGAGGGGAACGTTGCGCGTCCTCACCATCCCCACGGCAGACGGAACCGGGCGCGTAGTGCACCCGGACTACGTCCGGATGCCCGCGTCATGGCCGGGATCCCCCCGATACCTCGCGATTACGACGTACCCGGCAGCCGATCCCACCCGCGAGTGGCCGTCCTTGTTCAGCCAGGACTCGGCGTGTACCCACTGGCACCTGCCGGCAGGCGGGCCCAACCCGGTGCTCCAGCCGCCGACCGCCATGACCTACACCGACCCGGACGTCGTCTACGTACCTGACTCGAATCAGATCTGGATGTACGTCCGGCTGGTGACGCCGATGTGGAACGTCCTGCAATTGATCCGGTCGGGGGACGGGGTGAATTGGACCTCTCCCGTCGACATCGATTCAGCCGTGAATCACGGGATGATCTCGCCCGCCGTGGTCCGTCGGGGACCCGGGGACTGGTACCTCTGGTCCGTCCATGCCGGCGCGGGAGGCTGCGCGGTGGCGGGCTCCGCGTTCCTGCAACGCCGGACGTCGACGGATGGTGTCCATTGGTCCGTACCCGACACTGCCAGGATCGCGGGTCACCCATGGCATGTCGACGTCCAGTGGATTCCCGACCGCAAGGAGTGGTGGGCGTTGTACGTCGAGAGCTGCCTTCCGACCGCGGTGCGCCTGGCGACGAGCCCGGACGGCCTGGCGTGGTCGGTGGTCCCATCGCCGGTCATCACCGCCGGAGTCATTCCGCAGTTCGGGGACGTCGTGTATCGCTCGACGTTTGCGGTGGAGGGGGACAGCGTGCGGTTCTGGTTCTCAGGGGCCCGCTGGGACTCGGTGTCGGATTCGGGGTGGGTCTGGCGGGCGGCGGCATCCATCGAGGGGACCAGCGCATTGCTGGAGCGACTCTCGCAGCCGGCGCCGGTGGCGCCGCGACGGTTTGTCGCCCCCCGGGGGCAGCTGGTCCCCTACCCCGAGGCGCCCTGATATAAGGAAGGAATGTGCCGGCTGGGGATCGAACCCAGGACCTACGGATTAAAAGTCCGTTGCTCTACCAACTGAGCTACCGGCACGCGCAACCCAAAATAACACTGGCCCGCCAGCCATGCCGAACCGTCATGGGACTCCACCGCACCCGGTATTGGAGACCCGCCCACCCTCCCTGCTACACTCTGCCCAGATCGGAGCGGCCATCCGGCCGCGCCAGCGCACACCTCAGGGAGGGGACAGTGTATTCGGCTCTCGTAGCAATCCTCATGATGTTCCAGCCGGCCGCGAAGACCGCCGGTTGTGTCATCGTCGTCAACGACAACAACCAGTTCTATACCGCCAGCACGGGGCAGGTCGCCGACCTGTTCCTCGCCAAGCGGACCACCTGGCAGAACGGCTCCGCCGTGACCCCGGTCGACCAGATGCCCGAAGCGCAGGTCCGGGAAGAGTTCTCGGTCGCCGTCCTGGGCCGCCCGCTCCAGGCCGTTCAGGCGTACTGGCGCGCCAAGACGTACCGCGAAGACGTTACGCCTCCGCCTGAGCTCCTGAACGACCAGGCCGTGCTCGATTACGTGAAGACGCACCCGAACGCGATCGGCTACGTCACGCCCGACGCCGACCTTCCGGCCGGCGTGCACGCGGTGGTGGTCACCCGCTAAGTACTGAGTACGTAGGCGTATAGTAGGGCAGGGCAATCGTGACGTGACCTTCACGATTGCCCTGTACCTCTCTGTAACCCTGGGGTAGAACTTTCCTTCGTAGCATCGGCGCCCCATGGGAACAGGAGTATCTCTGACTACCGGATCGACCCCCCGGGCCGGCTCGTCCGCCGAGCCGCGCCCGCCCACCTGGTTCCTCGTCGTCGACCTCAGCGACTCCTTCTCGGACCATTGGAGAGCGCTCGCTGCCGCTTTGGGTGCCGAGCTCCGGAGGGCCACGCCGCCGGAATCTCCATCCGCGTCGGTCGGAGCCGTCGCTGTAATCGTCGCGGCGGGTGGGGTCGAGCCCGACATTCCCCAGGCCATCCCGGCTCTCGCGGTTCCACCCGGCACGCCCGTGTTCGCGGTTGGCGCGGCCGTCTCGCATCGGGTGGCAGCGCGGGCCGTGGCCGCGGGAGCGGCCGACTACTTCGCGCTCCCCGGCGACCGGGACGCCCTGCAGTCCGCACTCGAGGCCGCCATCGATCGGCGCCGGAGTGCCCTCGACCGTGCCGCTCTGGCCCACCTCGAAGCCCAGTCGCACGCCTTCAAGGAAATCGTCGGCGAGAGCCCGGCCCTGCACAAGGCGCTCGATCGCGCGGCGCGCGTCCTGCCCCACGCAGATGCAACGGTCCTCATTACCGGAGAAACGGGGACCGGCAAAGAGCTGCTCGCCCGCGCCGTGCATTACGGTGGACCGCGAGCCACGGCACCCTTCGTCGAACTCAACTGCGCAGCGCTCCCTCCCCAGCTCCTGGAGAGCGAAATCTTCGGGCACGAGCGCGGCGCATTCACGGACGCCAAGGGCTCCAAACCCGGACTGCTGGAAGTCGCGCATGGCGGGACGCTCTTCCTCGACGAGGTCGACCGCCTGACCCCCGAGCTGCAGGGCAAGCTCCTGCGCGCCATCGAGCTCAAGACCGCCCGGCGACTCGGCGCCACGACCAGTCGCACATTCGACGTCCGGATCGTCGCGGCCACGAATGCCGACCTGAGCACCGCGGTGCACGAGGGTCGGTTTAGAGAAGACCTGTATTACCGGCTGAAGGTCGTCACGCTGTCGCTGCCCCCGCTTCGCGAACGGGGGGACGACGTGATCCGGCTCGCCGAGTTCTTCATCGAAAAGCTCTCCGGGCAGTACGGCCTCCCCCGACCGGCAATCACGAAGGAGGTCCGCGCCGTGATCCTGGCCCAACCCTGGCCCGGCAACGTGCGCGAGCTCCGCAACACCATCGAGCGGGTGATCCTGCTCTCGCCGCCCGGCACGCTGGACATCACCGAGCTCAATGCCCCCGGGAGCGCCGCGCCGACGCGCTCGGGGACGCTGCCGTTCCCTGCCCGACTAGCCGAAATCCAGCGGGCCGCGGCGCACGCCATGCTCAAGGAGACGGACGGCAATCACTCCGAAGCGGCGCGCCGTCTTGGCATCTCACGATCGCGGCTGGCCCGCCTGCTGAAGGGTGTGGACGACACGCCTGACTCGGATTGAGCCAGTTGGCTCGCGCCGAGTCATTTCTCCAGACCCAACCCACGACAGCGCAAACGCTTACGCTTGGCGTAAGCCTTGCAAATCAAGAGCGCAACACCCTGACACCCGGAGACCCATGATGCGAAGGCTACAGTGGCTCATGCTGGCCGCTGTGGTTGGTTGTACCGATGCGACGACGTCCCCGTCAGCGCCACCGGTCACCACCACGCCGAATTCCCAGCTGCACATTGTCGCGCAGGATACCACTGCCCCCGCTCTTCTGAGCGACAGCGTGTCCTTTTACGCCGTCGCCGGCCAGGGGCGCCAGGTGAAGATGTATTACCAGGGCGCCTCACCCGGGGACACCGGAGAAACCCTGCTCGAGTTCGAAGTCCCGGGAGACGGCCTGCTGAAGAAGCCTGATGGCACGTCGTTCCAGCCGGGCGACTCCATCCTGATCACGATCTCGGTGGCCACCCCGGGGCGGTTCGAGTTCACGTTCGGGCCCACCGGTCTGCTGTTCAATCCCGCATCACCGGCCCGTCTCAAGATCGAGTACGGTCATTGCGATCACGACTTCAATGATGATGGCCACCTCGATCCGGCCGATTCCACGACGCAGACCTTGCTGGACGTCTGGCGCCGGCAGACCGGGGACACCCTGTGGACCAAACTGGGTGGCGTGAACCTCGACGAGGACAATGAAGTCAGCGTCAACGTCCTCCATTTCACCCAGTACGCCCTCGCCTGGTGAGCGCGGCAGGATGATCGGGAGTCCGGGATGACGACCGGCGCGGAGGCCGTGGACCTCCGGGAACTCAGGACGCTTGCCGAGTCCGGGCGGTACCGCGAGGTACTGGCCCGACTCGAGCGTCTGCCCCTCCCGGACGTCGAGAAGCGGACCCCGCTTTCGCTCCTGGCTGCCGAAGCCCACGGCCGCATGGGCGAGCTTTCCGCCGCGGCCCGGTGGGCGGCACTGGCATTGGAAACGTCGCGCCAACGCGGGGAACCCCAGGCCGAGCTGCGGGCCCGGAACTACCAGGGACTGATCGCCCTCCGGCAAGGGGACATCGACGCCGCCGAACGGCATCTGACCGCCGCGCTCGAGATGGCCCGGGCGCAGTCGGACGCGCTGTTCGAAGCGCGGTGTCTCAACAACCTCGGCGTGATCGCGAACCTCCGGGGAGACCGGACGCAGGCGCTCGCCGATTATCAGTTGGCCCTCGCCGCGTATCAGCAGGCCGGCCTGGTGCGCGGGATGGCGGAGACGCATCACAACATCGGCATCACACTCCGTGACATGGGGGATCATCAGCGGGCGCTCGCGGCCGCAGAGCACGCGGTGCGGCTCGCGCGCATGGTCAAGGACGACACGCTCATCGGGTTGACGCTTTTCGGACGGGCGGCGATCCACCTTCAGCAGACCGACAGCTCCTTGGCCGGTGTGGAGCTCGAGCGGGCCGCCGAGGCGTACCGCCGGGTGGAATTCGAATCGGGGTTGGCGGAGGTGTGGCGGTTGCAGGCCTCAGTGTTGCGGCTGAAGGGCAACCTCGCCGGGGCACTCGATCTGCTTCGGCGGGCGGCTGATCTCGCGCGCGAGCGCGGCTCGGCGGACACGGTCGCCGACATCGACCGCGACTTGGGCAGCGCCCTGGCGGTCACCGGGGATACCGACGGCGCCCGAGAAGCATGGGGGCGGGCCGCCGCGGGCTACCGCCGGCTGGGTGCCGTGAAGGCCGCCGAAGACGTGGACGCGCTCGTCACGAAGCCATCGCCCCCCGGGTCTCCGCGGTAGGAATCCGGCGGCCGGGCCGCCCCCTACCGCTCAGTCACTCGCGATGACCGTCCACGATGGCCTCGATCCCCCCGTCGCGTGGCCGTCGGTCGGGACGCGGGCGTGGTTGGGTCCCCCCCACTCCGGGCCGCCCGCCGGAACGCTTCCAAAGCACATCGCAACGCGATACTCGGCTCCCCGCGGCGCCGAAGCAGGTCGAGCCCCCACGGCAGATCGAACCCCACCAGCGGTACCGCGACCGTGCCGCCTGGCGGTCGCCGGCGATGAGACTTGAAGCCCAGTCCCCACCCTTTCCCCCGTGCCACCAGCGCCCAGATGGCTTGGAGTCCAGCGTGGGTTCCATCCACCCGGGGGATCAACCCCGCATCGTGCAGCGTGTCGAAGACCCGGTCATAGAACGCCGGCTGGAAGTCGCGGTCGGGAAACAGGAACGGCATGTCGGCCAGTTCTGCCGGCTTCACACGAGCCCGACGAGCCAGCGGATGACCGGCCGGCAGCAGTGCCATCTGCAACCGATCATCGAACACGTGCTCCACGATCAGTCCGGGATGCACGACTCCAGGGTGCGCGTGGGCCAGGCCGAGATCGATGTCCCCGCGAACGATGGCGGGAGCCTGCAAGGGGGTCGAAATCTCCTCGATGACCACGTGCACATGGGGATGTCGTTGCGCGACCTCCGTCAGCACGCGCGTGAGCATCTCGCCCGTCGTGACGGTGGCCACGGCGCCGATGACGCACCGCCCTTCCATGCCCCTCCGGGCGCGCGTCGTGTCGAGGACGATCTGCTCGAGCCCCGACAGAATGCCGGGACATTCCCCCGCCAGCGAATTCCCCGCCGGGGTCAGCAACACGCCCCGCGCCGTCCGCTCCAGAAGCGCAAGACCGGTCGCGTGCTCGAGCTCCTTGAGCTGGCGGGAGAGCGCCGGCTGGGTGACGCCGAGGCGTTCGGCGGCACGGCCGATCGTCTGTGCGGCCGCAACCTCGAGCAATGCCCGGAGGTGGCGGATTTCCATCGCCGTCGGGACCGAGCCCAAGGGCGCCCGTCTGGCTTTCCGCGCCGGAGCCGATGGCGGGAGATGGGGTTCACGGCGGAGGCACGCGTGGGGGTGGTCGCGGACGGCGTCGAGGATATGCTCGAGCACCCGCCGCAGGACGGGGCGCTTGTCGTCACGACGCCAGATGGCCGCCGCCCGGACCTTGGGCGCCGCGTCCGCCAGGGCGACCACGGTCGTCCCCTGCGGCGGCGATACCGACCGCGCCCTGCCGATGAGAGACCACCCGCGCCCGGCCGACACCGCCAGGTGGCCATCTCGCAATCCGACGTCGACCACGAGCAGGGGTGAGCGCAGCCCGCCCTCCCGCAGCACCGCCATGATCTCGTCGAGAATCCCGGGGGCCAGCGCGCGCTGGGGAATGATGAGCGGGTAGTCGGCGAGATCCGACAGCTTCAGCCGACGGCGGCCCGCGAGCGGGTGTCCGTGATGAAGAATGATGTGGTCGAGATACTCGTCCCAGAGCGGCTCAACGACCAGTTCCGGATCATCCCCAACCGCCATGGCCAACGCGATGTCGATCGCGCCGGCCTGGACCTGTTCCACGGTGTCCGGCGGGTCGAGGTCCTCGACGGCGAGGGTGATGTCCGGATCCTCCTGATGGACCCGCTCCTCTACCGCCGCTGGAATCCCGGCCGCGATGATCGTGAGCATCGCCCCGATGGAAACGCGTCCCCGCCGGCCTTCGCTGGTCGCCTCCGCCCGGTCGATGGCGAAACCCAGCGTGACGAGGAGGTTGGCGGCTCCTCGCGCAAAAGCCTGCCCCGCGGCGGTCGGCGTGACGCCCTTGGAATGACGTTCCAGCAGCGGGACGCCGAGCTCGCGCTCGAGCTCATGGATCTGTCGGGAAAGGGCCGGCTGGGCGAGGTGAGCGCGTGCGGCGGCACGGGAGAGACTCCGTGTCTCGGCGACGGCGATGAAATTCCGGAAATCCCGCAGGAGCATCGGACCCCTTGGCCATGCGCCGACGGCATCGAAGCCCTAGCGGATCGGTATTTCCTGCCGGCCTGTCTACCCCGCTAGGATGACCGTCGACGATTTCGCGCCACCAGGCGCAGGAGTGACCATACGTTCGCTGAAACACTGTCGCTAGAGGCCTGCGAGCCGGGGCGCCATCTGGGTGCGCTGCGCGAAGTGGCGAATACCGCCAGCCGCGCGGCGTCCGGGGCGCTGTCCCGGTCTCTGCGCCGCCCGGTGTCGGTCACCGTTCCGGAGTTCGCGGTTTCCCTGCTCGAACAGCTTCCCGCGGTCCTGGGGCATGGTGCCCGCCCGCTCGTCGCCGTGAGGGCAGAACTCCTGGGAGACATTTCCGGTCCCCTCGCGTGGGTCATGACTCGTACCGAGGCGGCCCGAATGGCCGGCATTCTCCTGGCCCGCGAGTCGGGATCCGTCCCGCTCAACGACATGGCGACGCAGGCGGTGCTGACGCGGAGCGCGCACACACTCGCCGGCGGCTACGCGGACGTGTTGGCAGCGTTGACGCACGGCGTGGTCTTTCTCTCCGTCCCCGAGATGGCCGAAGGCACCATCGACCGTTTGCTGGTCCGGCGGTCGGTCGGGCCGGAAGCGCGCCAGTCCGATCAGCTGACCGTGTGCGTCGGGTCTCGCATCGGTTTCGACGACCAGAATCTCGCGGTGATGGGGCACCTCGTATTCCTGCCGCACCATCCGACCTTCGGCCGCATTCTTCGCGCGCTGGCTGACTGATGACCCGACGGTTTCCCCTGCCCCCCTCGCCGGCGGGCATTCCCGCATGCG
>DASUBP010000149.1:0-7284 GCA_035763205.1 Gemmatimonadales bacterium | reverse complement strand
GCGAGCCTGACGCTGGACGGGGCCCTCGATTCGCTGACCGTGACGGTGCGGGGCTCATTCGACCGGGTGCGCGCCCGCGGGCTGTACTTCTCCGGAGCGCTGACCCACTTCCAGCTCCTGCCGGGCGCCGTGCCGCGCTTCACGGCCGACGTGGCGTTCGATTCGGCGCGCGGACTGGGCGAACGGCTCGTGGGGAGCCGCGCCGCTGCCCGGGGAACTGTCGACTCGCTGACCTGGAACCTCGAGACCGGACTTGGAGATCTCGCTTCGGTGGCGGCGGGCGGACGGCTCCGCCGGGGCCAGGGTACGACCGCGGTGGGCATCGACTCCCTGGGGGTGACCGCTCCTGGAGGTGCCTGGACGCTGGACGCGCCGGTGGACGTGACGGTCAACGACACGGCGATTCGGGTCGGTCAGATTTCGCTCTCACAGAAGGGCAGTCAGGGCAAGGTGTCCGGTCAGGCCGACCTGCGTCAGAACGGTCCGGGCCAGGCCAACCTGCAGGTGGTCGGGGTTCCCATCGCCGGGATCTACGCCTTGCTGGAGCGTGACACGGCCGGTGTCGGTGGGACCATGACCGCGACGCTCGGCGTCGCCGGCACCCGGTCGCAGCCGACGTATACGGGATCATTCGCCATGTCCGGCGCGTCGTTCGGGGACTTCAGCACGCCCTACGTCGATGGGACCATCGGGTACCAGGACCAGCGACTCGACGGCACCATGCACGTCTGGCGGTCGGGCCAGCGGGTGCTCAACCTGACGGCCCACCTCCCGCTCAACCTGGCACTCGAGCGGGTGGAGCACCGTCAGCTTGCCGACACCCTCGCCGTTCGGGCGGTGGCCGATTCTGTCGACCTCTCCGTCCTGGAAGCCGTTACCCCGACCCTGAAGCGAGTCTCCGGTTACCTCTCGGCGGACGCCGGCATCAGGGGCACGTGGGACTCGCTCCGCCTCGACGGCACCGTTGCGATCGACTCGGCGGCGGCGACCATCCCGTCCATCGGGGCCCGCTACGAGCAGCTGCGGGGCCGGTTCCGTCTTTCGGGTGACACGATCGGGGTGGAATCCCTCACGGCTCGCAGTGACCGGGGCACCGCCACCGTGACCGGCGTGGTCCGCCTCGATCAGTTGTCGAAGCCGGTGCTCGCCCTGCACATCTCGGCGGACCGGTTCAAGGCGTTGGACATCAGAAACTCTCTGACGGTCACGGCGACCGGAGAGCTGGACCTGACGGGCCCCGTCTTCGGCGCGACGGTGCGGGGGCGGGGCACGGTGACGAGCGGCGTGCTCTACTTCGCCGATCTCGTGAACAAGCGCGTGATCAACCTGGATTCCCCCGATCCATGGATCGCGTCCCTGATCGACACGTCCCTGGCCGGCCTGATCAAGCGGGAGCGGCTGGGTCCCGCTTTCCAGAGCGTATTCCTGGACAGCCTGCGGGTCGATGGACTGCACCTGACGATGGGCAACGATGTGTGGCTCCGGTCGAACGAGGCGAACATCCAGCTCGCCGGCGCCGTGGACATGAACAAACGGCTGAAGAACTACCTGATCTCAGGCACCCTGCAGACGCCTCGGGGCACCTACCGGCTGACCCTGAAGCCCGTCACCAAGGACTTCACGGTGACGCAAGGGACGGTGACGTTTTTCGGGACCCCCGATCTCGACGCCGGACTGAACATCCGCGCGACGCACGTGGTGCATACCAACACCGCGGCGGGACTGAGCGCGGGACCCGAGAACATCACGGTGATCGCCAACATCGGGGGTTCGTTGCTCGTGCCGAAGCTGACACTGTCGGCCGACCAGCCCAACATGTCGCAAACCGAGATCATCTCGTATCTGCTGTTCGGCCAGCCGTCGGCCCCGATCGGAGGCGATCAAGGGGCGGGCCCCAGCCGCAGCGCGATGGTGACATCCGCGGTCGCCAGCCTGGTGTCGGGTCAGCTGGAGCAGAGCGTCGTTTCCGATCTCGGCATTCCCATCGACTACTTCGAGCTTCATCCTGAGAGTGGGACTGGAGCCGGACTCTCCGGTGCGCAGTTGGCGGCGGGATGGCAGATCGGGCGGAAGACCTTCCTGGTGCTGAACGCGGGTTACTGCGGGAGCACCAACGGCAACAGCAGTTCGTTCGACTTGAGCAGCACGCTCGGCGCGAGTCTCCAATTCCGGATCAGTCCGGAGTGGCGGACCGAAGCGAGTTTCGAGCCCGTCACCAACTGCAATCAGACGTTCCTGAACGGGTTGGCCGGCCTCGGGGCCACGCGTCAGATCGGCCTCGATCTGTTCTGGGAGCGGCGCTACTAGTGCCCCGCGTCCTGCTCATCACCAATCCGGCCGCGGCGCGGACCGACGCCCGGGCCGTGCTCTCGGTGAGAGACACACTCCGGAGCGCGGGGTGGCGCGTCGAAGTACTGGCGACGGCGGCGCCCGGCGATGCGCGGCGGTTTGCCACCGAAGCGGCCACCGAGAGACAGGGTGGGTTCGACGCCTTGCTGTCGGTGGGCGGTGACGGGACGGCCATGCAGGTCGCCGCCGGCCTGGTGGGGAGCGGAATCCCGCTGGGGCTCGTCGCCGGCGGCACCGGCAACATCCTCGCGCGGAACCTCCGGCTGCCGACCGATCCGGTACGGGCCGCCCGGACGATTCTGAAGGGCGCTCCGTACACCATGGATCTGGGGCGGGTGGCTCGCACCGACGGGGAGCATTTCTTCGCGGTCTGCGCCGGCGCCGGCTATGACGCGCAGATCATGGCCGCGACGGACACCATGTTCAAACGGCGCTGGAAAATCGGAGCCTATTTCTACAAGGCCCTCGCCACGCTCCCGGCGGTCAAGACGGTGCGGCACCGGGTGACGGTGGACGGGCAGGTGCACATTGTCGATGCGGCGATGGTGCTGGTCGCGAACTGCCGGGAGCTGGTCCCACGGCTCGTGAAGGTGTCGCCCGCGGTCTGGCCCAATGACGGTGTATTCGACGTGATCGCCCTCCGCGCTGACGGGGCGCTCGACAGCGTCGTGTCCTTCCTGACGTTCCTCCGCACCCGCGGCGCGACCGACGCCTCGGGACGGATCTGGAGTGCCCGGGGCCGCTCCATCAAGGTCGAGGTTCCGGAGGGTGCGCCGCGTCCTGTTCAGCTCGACGGCGAGCTGGCGGGGGAGACGCCCTTCGACGTTGAAGTCGTGCCGGGTGCGCTGACCATTCTCGTGGATCCAGCCACCGTCCCCGGAGGCATGGGGAAAAGGAGCTCGAATGGCCGATAGCATTCTGCTCATCGACGATGACGAAGGGGTCCTTCGCTCCATCGGCGCGTACTTCGAGCGGCTGGGCGCCGAGGTCTATCGCGAGGGGACCGTGAAGGAGGGGCTGGACACCTTCGATCGCATGCGGCCCGATGTCGTCGTACTCGACCTGCATCTGCCCGACGCCGACGGCCTGACGGCGCTCGAGCAGCTGCGGGCCAAGAA
Source organism: Gemmatimonadales bacterium (assembly GCA_035763205.1). GTDB lineage: Bacteria > Gemmatimonadota > Gemmatimonadetes > Gemmatimonadales > GWC2-71-9 > 40CM-2-70-7. The sequence goes on along the minus strand of DASUBP010000149.1, from coordinate 3,817 downwards.
CGCCGCCGTCGTGCTCCTGACGGGGCATGGCGATATCCAGACGGCCGTGCAGGCGATGCAGCTGGGTGCGGAGAACTTCCTGACCAAGCCGGTGGACATGCCGCACCTGGCCGCCGCGGTTGCGCGAATTTCGGAGAAGGTCCGCCTGCGCCGCCAGAACGAACGGCTCGCCGCCGGCGTCGCCGGGGACGGCATCGACGGGCTCGGCGTTTCGTCGACCATGCAGGAGCTGGCCCGGCAGGTGAAACTCCTGGCCGCCAGCGAGCGCACGACGGCGCTCCTCACGGGAGAGAGCGGGACGGGGAAGGGCTGGGCCGCGCGCCTGGTACATCGCCTGAGCCCGCGATCGGCCGGTCCGTTCATCGAGGTGAACTGCGCCGGGCTGTCGGCCACGTTCCTGGACTCGGAGCTCTTCGGTCATGAGCGCGGTGCGTTCACGGACGCGAAGGAGAAGAAGCAGGGACTCTTCGAGCTGGCGGATGGCGGGACGTTGTTTCTGGACGAGATCGGTGATCTCGCGGCCGAGCTGCAGCCGAAGCTATTGAAGGTGCTCGAGACCAAGTCGTTCCGGCGGCTCGGAGGCACGCGGGAGCTGACGGTGGATGTCCGGCTGATCGCGGCGACCAACCGGGATCTGGTCAGCGATGTGAACGCCGGGCGTTTCCGTGAGGATCTCTACTACCGGCTCTCCGTGATGCCGCTCCGGCTGCCCGCCGTCCGGGACCGCTCGAGGGAAGACCGGATTGCCCTGTTGACCAAGATCATGGGGGACCTGCAACGGCAACTTCCCGGCTCTCCGCCGGAATGCTCGACCGAAGCGCTCGACCGGCTCCTCTCGGCGCCCTGGCCCGGGAACGTCCGGGAGATGCGCAACGTTCTGGAGCGGGCCATGATTCTGGCGCGGGGGCAGCCGCAGATCGCGCTCGAGCATCTGCCTGCGGAGCTCCGGCGGCCCATGGCGGGATCGCGGCATCAGCCGCAGAGTCTGGCGGACGTCGAAAAAGCGCAGATCGAACGGGCGTTGCGGCATCACGGCGGCAACCGCACGCGGGCCGCCAAAGAGCTCGGCATTTCGCGCGCGACGTTGATCAACAAGATTAAGGCGTACTCACTGGATCTCTGAGGTTCCGATGGCGGAAAAAGAGAAACTCAAAGAGCACGACGGGATGCGCTGCCGCGCGTGCGGGAACGAAGAGCGGGCGTCCGAGGGGTATCCGTGTCAGGACTGCGGGACCTTCATCTGCCTGATCTGCACCTTCCGGGGCGTGACGCGGTGCAAGGCCTGCCAGGAAAAGGCCGGCGCGGCGAGCTAGAGTCCGCGCACCCGGATTTCCTTCCGCACCTCGTCTTCCGTCATCCCCAGCTCTTTCGCGAGGGTCCTGATCGCGGCCGCGGCCCCCGGCCAGTCGCGGGCCGCGGCCAGAGCGCCAAAGGACACCTCTTCCAGCGCCGCCGTCCGGTCTTCGAGCTCCTTGGTACGGACTTGCACTTCGCTGGCCAGCCACCGCTCCAGCTCCCGCCGCTCTATCTCCAGCTGCCGCCGGCGAAGGGCCGTCCGCATCGCCAGCTCCAGCTCGTCCAGATCCACCGGTTTGATAAGGTAGTCGTAGGCGCCGAGTTTCAGGCATTCGACGGCGGTGCGGGGCTCGTCGACCGCGGTGAGCATCAGGATCGCGACGTCGGGATCACGCTCGAGCACGCGGGGCACGAGCTCCACGCCGCTCACGCCCGGCATGCGGACGTCGCAGAGCATGAGGTCGAAATGGTTCTGCGCCACCCGTTCGAGAGCGGTGATGCCGTCCCGGGCCATCACGGCGCGGTACCCGAGCCGGCTCACGAAGCGCTCCAGGGCCTGCCGGATGGAGTCCTCGTCGTCGACGACGAGGACGCTGGTTGGAGTCGCGGTGGCGGTCATGTGGCCACGAAGGTATTCAGCGCTATCTTCGGACGCAAATGAAATCCCCATTTGTTCCAGCCTTGACGGCGGTTTCCGGGATCGCGGTGGGCCATTGGACGCATCCTTCCGGGGGAACCGGGTGCACGGTCATCCTCTCCCCCAAGGGGGGGATGCGGGCCGCGGCCGCCATCCGGGGACGCGCGACGGGCACCCGCGAGTTCGACGCCCTGGCGCCCCGGCACCTGGTCCCGCACATCGACGCCGTACTCCTGACCGGTGGCTCGGCCTACGGTCTGGGGGCAGCCGACGGCGTGATGCGGTGGTTGCGGGAGCAGGGGCGAGGGCTTCCGGTGTCCCCGACGCAGGTGGTCCCGATCGTTCCGGCGGCCGTGATCTTCGATCTCCCGGCCGACGGTGCGGCCCGGTGGCCCAGGGCCGATGATGCCTTCGCGGCGTGCGAGGCCGCGGGAACGACGGTCGCCGAGGGATCCGTTGGAGCAGGCGCGGGAGCCACCGTCGGGAAGGTCACAGGCCTCGAGCACGCGATGAAGGGCGGTCTGGGTACCTGGGCGGTGCAGGTGGGGGACGTGGTCGTGTCCGCGTTGGTCGTCGTGAACGCCCTCGGCGACGTGCGTGGGCCTGACGGGCGCATCCTCGCCGGCGCGCGCGGGGCCGACGGCAAACCGCGGGACGGTCAGGCGTACCTGGCCGAGGGTGGCGCCCTCTTCGGACGGATGGCGCAGGCGGTGTCCAACACGACCCTGGCGGTCGTCGCGACCAATGTGGAGATCGATCGCATAGGGCTGGAGGAACTGGGACGTGTGGGGTGTGACGCCCTGGCTCGCCGGATTACGCCCTATGGCACCCTGTTCGACGGAGACGTCTGCTTCGGGCTGAGTACCGCGGAAGTCCAGGCCAGATCTCCCCTTCAGGTGCAATCCCTGGTGGCGGACGTGATGGCGACGGCACTCGAACGTGCGGTCCGAATGGCGCGCGGTACCGCGGACGTTCCGGGGCTCGCGGATCACGCGCAGGCATGAGTCCCGACCGCTGGGAGCGTGACGTCGATGATCTCCGGCGCCGCCTGGTGCCGGACCATCGCTTGGGCGTGTTCGACGTCGCGGTGGAGTCGGGGGCACTCCGTGGTGCGACCACGCATCCCGACGCGCTCGCGGCCCTGCGGCGCCTCGCCGCCCAGGCAGGCCTCTCGTCGGACCTTCAGTTGCTTCCCAACGTCGATCCCGCGCACGTGGCGGGTGTCGTGACCGCGGCGGTGGCTCCGCTCCTGGCCGCTCCCGACCAGACGGCGGAGCGCGCGAGCGAGCTCCTGCACGGTGAGCAGTTCGACGTGCTGGAGCGCCGTGGGAGGTGGATCCGCGTCCGCGCTCCAGACCGGTATGTCGCGTGGATGCACGATGGGTACTGCCGGCTGGGTTCGCGGGATTGGGCCGAGGACTGGGTGGGGCGGGCGACCGCGCGGGTGATTGCGGCGACGATCCTGTGCGGAGGCGACCGCCGCCGGCAGTTGCCGACCGGCGCGCGTCTGGCGATCCGCTCGCGCGGCGGCGTGGAGATGGCCGACGGAGAAATCGGTGATCCGGTGGGCGGCGAAGTGCGCAGCGACGTCGAGTTCCGCGCGCAAGCGAGGCTCATCGCCGCGCCGGAGCTTGCGTTGCGCTGGTACGGTGGTGCGCCGTACCTGTGGGGCGGCCGGAGTGACTGGGGCATCGATTGCTCCGGACTCGTGCAGACCATCTGGGCCGCGCGGGGCGCATCGTTGCTGCGGGACGCCGCGCAACAGATCGGGCAGGGGCGGGAGGTCACGCTCTCCGACGACGGCTCGACCTACCAGTCCGGAGATCTGGTGTTCTTCACGGTCAATCGGAGAGTCTCGCACGTCGCACTCTGGGCCGGCGCGGG
>DASUBP010000148.1:0-10645 GCA_035763205.1 Gemmatimonadales bacterium | reverse complement strand
GGTGTATTCCGGTCACATGGGTGACGGTTTATACCGAGCACATAGGTAACACTTTCGAGCCGAAGGGATAGGCGATCGGCTCGAGGCGACAGGTCTCGTCGTCGAAGTAACCGAGATCATACTGCATGAACGTGACGAGCCAGACGTGCTCGCCCACCTGCAGGACCCCGACATTTTGTCCCGCCAAGACCCGACTGACGTTGATCTTGCGGCCGCCGAAGCAGAGGCGGCCGCAATGGGTCACCGTGATGGTGGCGTCGTGATAGGGGTAGGTGAGCTCCTCCAGGCCCCGATAGACCCGCGGGGAGCGCACGTACACCGCCGCCGGGACGAGCATGCCCAGCGCCTGATGGGGGCGCTCCTCGTTGTAGCGCGTGACGAAGGCGTCGAAGCGCGCCTGCTGGCGCAGCACATTGGCTTCGGCGGGCTTGGTCGCCTCCTGTTTCAGCGTCAGGTGCATGCGCTCATGCCGGCCATTCTGCTGGGGCTGCCCCGGGGCGATGCGCTCCAGCCGAATCCCGAGCCGGAGCCACCACACCGCCAGTTTGCTCAGCCCATACAGGGCGTGACTGGACGCGAAAGGCACCCCGTTGTCGGTGCGGATTGCCTGGGGGAGCCCGAATTCCTGGAAGGTCCGCTCGAAGACGGTAAACGCGAACGGCTCCTGCGTAGTCGAGAGCGCTTCGCAGGTCAGCAGGTAGCGACTCGCGAAATCCGTGATCGTGAGCGGATAGCAATACTGGCGATTGCCGAGCTGGAATTCCCCCTTGTAATCCGCGCACCAGAGGGCATTGGGCTCGGTCGGCTGCGAGAGGGGCGTGCCGGCCCCCGCCCCCCGGCGCCGCCGGCGCCGGCGCACCAAGCCGTGGCGGTCCAGGACCGCGTGGACGGTGCTGATCGCGGGCAGGTGAATCCCCAGCGCCTGCTGCCGAAGCTTCTCCCGGATCTTCGGGGCGCCCCAGCCCGGATACTCCCGTTTCAACCGGACGATCGTCGCCTCGATCGGGGCCGGCAGGCGATTCGCCTGGCGATAGGGCCGCCGACTCCGATCGGTAAAGGCCCCCAGTCCGCAGGTCTGATACCGCTCAAAGATCTTGTACCCCGTTTTCCGGGAGATCCCAAAGGCGGCGCACAGCGGCGCCATCTTTTCGCCCTCGAGCAAGCGGGCGACAAACCGCAGCCGCTCGTCCATGACGTGACACTCCTTCCAAGGCATGGCCCCCTCCTCTGGAGGAGACCAAAAGTGTCACCCATGTGCTCGGAATACCGTGTTACCTATCTTTCAGGAAGGACAGAGCAGCGATAAGCGAGTGGTGATTGGACTTACTGGAAGCCCTCCGCTCCGATCGGAGCGGAGCTCTTGCGTGAGCAGCCGCTCACTCAACACGCGGAAACGCCGTGCTAAGATCGCACACGTTGAGCGGCGAAGGTCCACTCGTACGGGGGCGCGTCGGCTGACGGCTCCCAGCTGCTGGCTCCACTACGGCACGAAGTGCTTCAGACGGTCCCGGTATCGTCGCGACAGCCTCAGCTCGACCCCGCCCTTGAGCTCCACCACGTAGTCTCCATGCCCCCAGGGCCGGAGCTCGACGATGCCCTCCAGATTGACGATCGCCGATCTGGAAATCCGCGCGAACTTGCGCAGATCCAGCCGCTCCTCCAACCCATCGAGCGTGGCCCGGAGCCGGTATCGTCCGGTACCGGCGTGGACCACCACGTAGTTCCGATCCGATTCGAAGCGGTCGACGCTGCCGACGGGCAGAAGGATCGCCCGGCCCCCCTCCTCCACCAGGAGACGCTCGAGCGGCTCGGGGCGCTCCCTCCGCACGGCGACGACCATCTCGTCCACGCGCGTGGGGCCGTTCCGGCGCTCCCGGGCCCGGGTGAGCGCGGTGCGGAGACGATCCGCATCGTAGGGCTTGAGGATGTAATCCACGGCGTACGCCTCGAACGCGCGTACCGCGTACCGGTCGTACGCCGTGACGAATACGATGTGCGGACGGCTCTCGGCACCCAGGGCTTCGACTACCTGGAAGCCGTCGACGCCCGGCATCTCGATATCAAGAAACACCACGTCCGGATCTTCACTCCTGATCAGCTCGACCGCCCGGAGTCCGTCGGGTGCTTCGAACACGGCTTCCACACCGGGCTCGCCCCCGAGGATCCGCCGAAGCTTCTGACGCGCGGGCCGCTCGTCGTCCACGATCAGGACCCGCAGGCCGTCGTTCACGTTTCCACCCGGTAGGGCACCCACAGAGACGCGCGCGCTCCCCCACCGGCGCGATTCTCGACCGCGACGCCTCCCCCCTCCCCGTACAGGGCCGCGAGCCTCCGGGCGGTGGCGCCAAGTCCCACGTGTGGTGTGACGGCGGCGGGAAGGCCGGGACCATTGTCCTCCACCCGCAGGACCAGGCGCCCGTTCTCTCGACGGCCGGTGATGAACACGTTCGCCCGGGCTCCCGGCCCCGGGTCGCCATGCTTGATCGCGTTTTCCACGAGGGGCTGCAACACGAGGGGAGGCACCCGAGCGTCCAGTGCCAGGGGATCGATGTCCACGTCCACCGTCAGTCGCTCGGCGAAGCGCGCGCGCATGATTGCAAGGTAGAGCTCGAGGGTGGCGAGCTCGTCGCGCAACGCCACCTCCGTCCCCACCGCATGCTGCAGGGTGTGACGGAGCAGGTCGGCGAGACGGGTCAGGAGCGTGTCGGCCAGCGCGACATCCTCGTACATCACCGACGAAATGGTGTTGAGCGCGTTGAACAGGAAGTGCGGCCGGAGCTGACCCTCGAGCGCTTCGAGCCGCACCCGAGAGAGCTCGAACTCGACCTGCGCCAGGCGCACCTCGCGGTCCCGGGCTTCGCGGTACCGGATGAACACGGTCATGAGGGTGATGACGAACGTATAGACGATGACGTCGGTGGGGAACTCCATGGGGTACCGGACGGGCATCCGGCCATAGTCGTACGCGCCCATGCCCAGGAGGGGAAAGAGGGCGCTGCGGGTAGCCCAGTTCCAGGAGGTGTGGAGCACGGAGAAGACGGGCAGGAGTCCCGCGTGCACCACCACCAGGCGGACTCCGGACCAGCCCGCGGTCCGGAGTCGCCTGAGCACCGCGAGCGGAAGCAGCAAGACCACGCCGGCGCCCATCGACGCGGTCAGCTCCTCGACCAGCTTGATGCCGACCGGCTCCGAGTGCCCTCGTGCGAGGACGTCGAGGTAAAAGTGCGCGAACATGAGGAGCCCCAGGGCGGTAAACGATCCCACCCAGAGGGCTCCGGCCCGCAGCCGGCTGGTCATGCCGCGAAACTACTGCGTGCGCCGGTGGAACACGAACGCGGCGGTCTCGTGTCCATGGGAAGCGCAGGCGCCGTCGAAGGTGCCCGTCCCCTCGAGCAAGGCGCCTTGATTCCAGAGCTCCAGCTCGACGCGGAAGTCCCCCGTGCACTTCGCCTTGCCCGCGTAGTAGATCGGAAACGACAGCGCCACGCCGCGGCCCGACCGTTCCATCCGCACCGGCGCCGTGATCTGTAATGAATCCAACTGCGCCGTGGCTCCGGAGTCCGCGAGCCGCACCTGCATGCCGAACTTCGCGTCCCCGATGTGCATTTCACCGCTCCACTCCCCGGTCCAATTGCCGGCGCTGGTATCGGGTACTGGGGCTCCCCGCCCCGGCAGCGCGTAAGCAATGACGTAATCGCCCATCGTGGTGTGCAGGTGGTCGTGGCCACCGGCGGCGATCACGACGTACTGCCGGCCCCCCGCTTCGTAGGTCATCGGGAGCGCGTGCGCGCCGGCCGGCAGCCCGGTGCTCCACAGCTCCTTGCCGGTTTCGATGTCGAAAGCCCTGAGGTGCTGGTCGAACGTTCCCGCGATGAAGACCAACCCACCCGCGGTGATCAGTGCTCCGCCCAGCTGGATGGAGCCGGAGGCACCGGGGACGCCCGCCATCTGCGGCATGGAGCCGAGGGGGACCTGCCACTTCACGGCGCCCGCGCTCAGGTCGACGGCCGTCAATGCGCCCCAGGGTGGCGGCGTGCAGAATCCCAGGAGGCCCCGGCTCGACGCGTACGGCGTGCCGGTCTGGCTCCCGTATTCGAGATCGGGCTGGGCCATAGACGCGGCGTGCAGGCTGTCACGGGGAATGAGGCGCACCACCATCGCGAGCCGATTGGTGGGTGCGATCAGGATGCCCCGCGCCTCGTCCACCGACACTCCGGACCAATTCATGCCCCCGATGTTTCCGGGCCAGATGATGGTTCCCTGCAGCGAAGGCGGCGTGAAAACCCCCTGGAAGCGGAGCCCCGCGATGCGGGCACGGCAGACCGCCCGCACGGAGTCGTTGGCGCCGAACGCTTGATCGGCCGAGAGGCTCTCGGGGGCCAGTCGAAACGCCGGTGGCGGGAAGGGTTGAGTGGGTGACGCGGTCTCCCCGGGGACGTCACTGGCTGGCACGGGCTTTTCTTCCACCGGGAAGAGGGGCGTTCCCGTGCGTCGATCGAGAATGAACAGATGCCCCATCTTCGTCGCCACGGCCACCGCCGGTATGGACCGTCCCGCACGATGCAGCGTGAAGAGCGTCGGTTGAGCGGGCACGTCGTCATCCCAGAGGTCATGGTGCACCACCTGGAAGGCCCAGACCAGCGCGCCGGTCGACGCCCTGAGCGCCACCACTGAGTTCGCGTAACGGTCGTCCCCTGGGCGCGCACCGCCGTAGAAGTCGGGCGACGCGCTTCCGATGGGCACGAACACCAGATCCCGGGCGGTGTCCGCGGAGAAGATGCTCCAGGCGTTCGCCGCGCCGGTGTTGGGCAGGCCGGGGAGCGGGTTGAACGTCCAGCGCAGTGCGCCGGTCCGGACGTCGAAGGCCCGGACGACGCCCTCAGGCGCATCGGTCCGGTGGTTGTCGGCCACCGCGGAACCCACGATGACGAGATCACCGACTACCGTCGGCGGTGACGTGACCCCGTATTCCCAGTCGTAGGCCGGGCGATGTCGCAGGCCCTGGGTCAGGTCCACGGTGCCGTGCGCGCCGAACCCCTCGCACAGGTGGCCGGTCCGCGCATCCAAAGCGAGCAGTCTCGCGTTGACGGTCGCGACGTAGAGCCGATGAGCGCACGTCGAACCCCGGCTGCCACCCGCCCACGCCGAGACGCCGCGGTTGGCAAAGTCCCCGTAGTCGTTGTGCCCGAACCGTACCGGTCCGTCGAACTTCCACAACTCGGCGCCCGTCGCCGGGTCGAAGGCGAGCACACTGCCCAGCGGGGTCGACACGTACAGAGTGCCGTCGACCAGGATGGGAGTCGCCTCGAAGCGGCCGCGATCGGTGAGGTAGTCACCGGTGCGGGCGATCCAGGCCATCCGCAACGTCGGGACGTTGGAGCGATCGACCTGGTGCAGCTGGGAAAAGTGGCTTCCGCCGGCATCGCCGCCGTACACCGGCCACTGGGCCACCGCCGGAGTGGAGACGGCAAGGAGGAGCAGGAGCGCGAGACGCATGGGCAGGTTCCAAGTTGGGGCTGGAACGAATCTCGGGCTCGGGCCTTGTACTCACCAACCAATCCGGGACGAGCGGGACACGGCGGGGACGGCCGGGTGCGTCGAGGCACCGACCCACAGTGCCGCCCCAGATCGGGGTCACGGCAAGTGGTCGCCCGGGAAGCCACGACACGCATGAACCTCGTAAGTGAAGACTCCGGCCTTCACCCCGGGATCATCGTCCATGATCACGCCTGTCTCCTCAGGCGTTCCCGGAAATACGTAGATCCCGCAAACGTTCGACCCGTCCCGCACTGGGCACACGATGGACAAGCGCCGGTCCCGCCGCAGCTCGAGATTCCGCCGCCCATGCTCCCACACTACCTGGTCCGCTCCCGGGTCCTGCCGCTTCGCCGTCGGGTGGAGGATCACCAGCGTGTACGCGCGGGCGTTCGCGATCTGCACCCGCATCATTTCGTCCGTCATCGAAGTGGTCATCGGTGCCTCCGGCCTTTGGGCTCCCCAGGAGAGCCAGTAAGTGAACTTCGCGAGCAGCACGTTATCGGGTTGCGGGGCAGTGAGCGCCCGAGCGACGATCCCAGGTCGAGCGCCCCGTTGTCCGCCACGTCCTGCCCCCGCTGGGTCCAAAACGAGAGAAAGGGTGGCGCCGGGAACGTACTCCCATCGCAACAGCATGGTGCCCCGGAGCGAGCGGGGGTTGAAATCCTGCGCGGGCGGCGTGTACGTGGTGCTGTACCGTCTTCGACGTTGCCCCTTGACTCCCAGGCAGGCGGCCGCTTATGACTCGTAACCGATTGGTTACCCTAGACACAAGCACCAGCGAGAGCAAGACCCTGCGCTAGAGACCCAACCGGTTAAGAATAGAAACGGTGCCCCTGAATGCTTCGATGACGGACGAAGCGTCGGTGGCCCCGCCCCGGCGATGGTGCCGAGTCCCCAATTCTCTGGAGAGTCGCATGTATCGGATGGTGCTCGCCGTAGCAACGGGTCTGGCTGGTAGCATCGGGCTCGCGGCCCAACAACCCGCCCACCTCGTTTCGGATTCCTACCGTACGGAATTCGAGCTCAATGCAACCAGGATCGTCGCCGCCGCCGATGACATGCCGGCGAACCGGTATGCGTTCCGCCCCACCACGGCCCAAATGAGCTTCGCGGAAGTCGTGGTGCACGTCCTGGAGGGGAATGACGACATCGGGGCCGTCGTGGGTGACACGACCGCGCCGGCGCGACCCTCGCTGACCGCGAATGACGGGAAGGCGGCGCTGGTGGCCCGCCTCAAGGACACGTTCGAATTCTGTCGCCGGGCGCTGGCCCGCATCAACGACTCGCGGCTGGCTGACCCGTTGCCCGACTATGGCACGCGGGCCCAGGCGCTCTTCAACACCATCAATCATTGGTCCGATCACTACAGCCAGATGGCGATCTACCTCCGCCTGAGCGGCGTGCTGCCGCCGACGGCCAGGGCAGCGCGCCCAGCAGCGCCCCCGCCACGCGCCGACTCGACGATTCACGCGGGCCGGACTGCGTCACCTGCACCTGTCACAATGCACGCGCACATCTGGATCCTCGGTGGCGAGGCACGGGACCCGGATGGCTCCTACCACCGGAGCGTCCACGACTACAGGCCGCAGAACGGGACGTTTCTCGCGCTGAAGGAATCGAGCGCTGACGTCGTGTATGGGATAGTCGACCGTCGCCGCGTCGTCCAGCGGAAGCACCCGCTCGTTCATACGGACGTCCAGTGAGCGGAGTTCGCTGGAAATTGACGGAAATGCTCGCGGGTGCCGCGGGCGGCCACCTGGAGACCGCGGAGGACCGGGAGGGCGTCACCCGCCTTACGATCCGCGTCCCGGAGGCAGCGCTCCGAGATCTTCGGAGCCGCTTAGCGCGGGCTATGTGGCCCGACCCGGTCCGTGCCGAGCCCTGGTGCGACGGGACCGATCGGGATTTTCTCCAACGCCTGGTTGACCACTGGCTTCACTCCTTCAATTGGCGGACCCAGGAGCGCCTCATTAATGAATGGCCGCACTATCGCGCCGTGGTAGGCGGTACCGGGATTCACTTCGTGCACGTGCGGGGACGCCACCCCAACTGCATTCCCCTCCTCCTCTGTCATGGGTGGCCCAGTTCGTTCCTCGAGTACCGTCGGCTGATCCCCCTGTTGGACGACGTTTTCGATCTCATCATCCCATCCTTGCCCGGGTTTGCCTTCTCCGATATTCCGAGCTCTTCCGGTATGCATGTGGGGCGGATTGCGACGTTGTATGACGAACTCATGACCAAGGTGCTCGGTTACCAGCGATACGGAGCGCATGGGAGTGACATCGGCGCGAGTGTCGTCTCTCTGATCGGACTCGAAACGCCGGAGCATCTCCTGGGTGTACATCTCCCCTACGTGACAGGTTCGGCGGTAAAACGAGAGCTGAACCACGGCGCCCCGCCCCTCACCGCCGCCGAACGTGAGTTCCTGCGGGAGGCGGGGGAATGGAACGATGTCGAGGGCGCGTACGCCCACCTCCACCGCACGAAACCGCAGACGCTGGCGTACGCCCTGCATGACTCTCCTGTGGGGCTCGCATCCTGGCTGGTCGAGAAGTACCGGGCCTGGTCTGACTGCCATGGCGACGTCACGAGCAGGTTCAGCCTGGACGAGCTTCTCACCACCATCACACTGTATTGGGTGACAGGGACCATCGGGTCTTCGATCCGCTTGTATTACGAAGGGCGTCTGCACCCACGGCAGTTGAGGCCCGGAGAGCGCGTGGAAGTACCGTGCGGGGTCTCGCTATTCCCCGGTGACATTGCCCATCCGCCGCGCGAGTGGGCCGAACGCGCATACCGCGTCACCCGATGGACAGAAATGCCCTGTGGGGGGCACTTCCCCGCCCATGAAGAGCCCAAGCTACTCGCTGAAGAGCTCCGCGCATTCTTCCTTCCCCTTGACGATCGGGAGGCTACTCCATAAACTGGTAACCAATTGGTTACTTGTTTTCTCGTGAGCGCGTCAACGCCCGACCACGAACGGACCGGAGTTGCCAATGCCACGTGCCCTCGCTCATGCGGACGTCTTCTATGCGGTGGCGGACCCCACCCGCCGGGCGATTCTCGATCGGTTGCGCGCGGCCCCGGCGCCCGTGAATGCGCTGGCCGACGACTTCCGGGTCAGTCGCCCGGCTGTCTCGAAGCATTTGAGTGTGCTGCGGCGAGCACGGCTGGTTTCCGAAACCCGCATGGGGCGGGAGCGGATCTACAAGCTAGAGCCGGATTCTCTCCGGCAGATCGCCGGATGGATCGAGGGCTATCGCGTGTACTGGATGACGAACCTCAACAAACTGAAGCGTCACTTGGAGAAGTCATGACGGCACGCCTGTCGAGTGCGCGCGCGATCGCCGATCTCACCAGCGGTATGGTCTTTGCTAGCGTCGAGATTGCCGTGCCACCCGAGCGTGTCTTTCGGGCGCTGACGGATCCCCGAGAGCTGGTGAAGTGGTGGGGAGCTCCCGAGGTCTACCGGACCGAGGAGTGGAAGGTCGACCTCCGCGTCGGCGGACACTGGGAGGTCCGCGGGCACGAAGCGGACGGCAAGGCCTTCGTGGCGCAAGGCCAGTACGTCGTCATCGAGCCGCCCCACCGCCTGACCTTGACGTGGGAACCGAGCTGGTTGCCGGGCCTGAAGACGACGCTGTCCTATCGCCTCGAGGCCGTGGCCGGCGGCACCCGGCTGACCCTGCGCCACGAGGGCTTCCTCGGTCAGGGGGACGCGGCCCAAAGTCACACCCGCGGCTGGGAGCAGGTCCTGGGCTGGCTCGCGAAGCACTTGAACGCCGAGGCACAGCCCCGCCCGAGCGTCGCCGCCCGGTATTTCAATCCCCTGCGCGTGGCGACCTATCTGCTGGTGTTCTACACCTTCGGGCACACCGTGGGGGCGCTCTTCAACACGCCGTCGTTCAGTCCCCAAGCCGACGCGGTGCTGGCGTCGATGCGGACGGTTCACTTCCCCGTGCAGGGCGTCGAACGGACCTGGTTCAACTTCTGGTTCGGATTTGGCCTCATCGACTCTGTCTTCTTCATCGCGTCGGCCGCCATCGCCTGGTTTCTGGGTGGACGGTCGCCTGAGGACCGCCGGTCCCTTCGGTTCATTACCTGGACCCTGTTCCTCGGTTACGCCGCGAGCATCGTGATCATCCTGCAGGATTTCTTCATGGGACCACTGCTCTTCTCGACCCTGATCACCATCTGCTTCGGTATCGAGTGTTGGAAGGTGACTCGATCCTCCCCGGCCCGGGGCTGACGGGCATCCTCTCTGCGCAGGAGTCTTTCAGCATGAGCAACACCGGCAAGAACGGAAAACTGTCGTACGCGTATGAGCTCTACATCGCCGCCCCGGCGGCGAAGGTCTGGGCCAGGCTGTTCGAACGGGCCGTCCCGCTTCCGTTCATGTTCGAGACGAAGCTGGTCGGCACACTGCGCAAGGACACTCCGTACTCGTATGTAGGTGATGGAGAGTTCAGCGTGGTTGATGGGAGAGTCCTGGAGGTCCAGCCGGGGCTGAAGATGGTAATGACCTGGTCGGCGCATTGGGGCGAGGCCGAAAACAACGACCGCCCTTCCCGCGTGACCTATGAGCTGACGACGATCGGCCCGAAAGTCACCAAGCTCCGCGTCGTGCACGACGACTTCGATGGAGAAACCGCGACGTACGTAGCCTCGACGGCGTCGTGGCCGCGGATGCTGTCTTCCCTCAAGTCCGGGGTGGAAACCGGCACGGCGATGGCGGTGGCGTGACCGCTCACCATCAGCTTCGTCCGGATCACCAGCAGGCAGATAACGGGTGCACTTGCGCCGTACGCGGACCCGGCTTCGCGTGAACCTTTGCACACCACGTTCGTGAGGGAGGTCACGACAGACACCATCGTGGGGATCTTCACCAACTGCCCGTTCTTCCGTCGCTCGAACTGTGCGAACCCCGGCTTACGACAACATCGCTTGCACCCGGTCCTGAGGCAGTTTCACGACCAGTTGATTCGGCATGAAGATCGCGAAGACTTACCCCGGCTCAACCAGCCTTCTTGACGTTCATTTGATCAAGCGCCGCGCGAAGCCCTTCGGTCACCTTCGTAGCATCCCCATTCGCCCAGAAGTGCATGAA
>DASUBP010000147.1:0-2377 GCA_035763205.1 Gemmatimonadales bacterium | reverse complement strand
CTCCGGGACGAAGTCGTGGTGCGGCGGAAATTCAAGAAGGGCATCGTCGCGCTCTCCGGTGGCGTCGACTCCGCCCTCACCGCGTTCCTCGCCGTGCAGGCGCTGGGCAAGGAGAACGTGATCGGCGTGCGGCTCCCCTATCGCACCTCGAGTCCCGAGAGCCTCGACCACGCGCGTCTCATCATCGATCAACTCGGCATTCCGTGCGAGACGATCGACATCTCCCTGGCGGTCGACGGCTATCTCTCCCAGGTGAAGGACGCGGGGCCCGGACGCTCGGGAAACGTCATGGCCCGCGAGCGCATGATCGCGCTCTTCGATCTCTCGGAGCGCCACAAAGCCCTCCCCCTCGGCACCGGCAACAAGTCCGAACGCCTGCTCGGCTACTTCACCTGGCACGCCGACGACTCACCGCCCGTGAACCCCCTGGGTGATCTCTTCAAGACGCAAGTCTGGGCGCTCGCCCGGCACGTGGGGGTCCCGGAGGTGATCGTGTCCAAGCCCGCGACCGCGGACCTGGTGGCGGGACAGACCGATGAGGGGGATTTTGGGATCTCGTATCCGAAGGCCGACCGGATTCTCTACGAGCTGATTTCAGGCCGGAAGCCTCAAGAGGTCGAAGCCCTCGGTTTCACGGCCGCAGAAGTGGAGCGGGTGCGGAGCCGGCTCGACGCTACACATTGGAAGCGGCGGCTCCCCACGGTCGCGATGCTGTCCCAGACGGCGATCGGCGAATTCTACCTCCGACCGGTGGACTACTGACATGAAGCCACGTCACCCCAGGGAATCCGAGACCGTGATGTCGCAGCTGATGGAGCCGCACCATGCGAACATCATGGGGAACGTGTTCGGCGGCGTGATTCTCTCGCTCGCCGATCACGTCGCGGCCGTCGCGGCGATTCGCCACTCGCGCCATCAGTGCGTGACGGTATCCGTGGACAAGGTCGACTTCCGGGAACCCATCAGGGTGGGGGAGCTGGTGACCGCGATGTCGCGCGTCAACTTCGCGGGCAGGACCTCCATGGAAATCGGCGTGAAGATCATGGCCGAAGTCATCACCACCGGGGAGCGGCGACATACGAATTCGTGCTATCTCACCTACGTCGCTCTCGACGACAAAGGCCATCCCACCGAAGTGCCGCCCATCGCGCCGGAAACTCCCGACGAGAAACGCCGCTACGAGCGCGCCATGCAGCGCCGGGCCAACCGCGTCACGGAGAACCGGTTCAATCAGGGGCGCGGTGAGTAAGACGACGCGGAAGTCGGAAGGGGGAATGCGGAACCGGTGACGGAAGCTCCGGTGGACGGTTCCGCGATCCGCGATTCGCGTTCCGCGTTACGGGTGGTGGCTGTCTTCGGGGGCGGGGGCGTCAAAGCCCTCGCGCACATCGGCGCCTGGAAAGCACTCCAGGAGAAGGGCCTCGCCCCCACGCACATCGTCGGCACGTCGATGGGCGCGGTCGTCGGCGCGGCGCTCGCGGCCGGCATGACGGGCGATGAATTCCTCGCCCGGTTGAAGGGACTCACTCGCCCCGAGGTCGCACCCACAGACGTCTTGAGCTTTTTCAAGGGGATCTTCGCCAAGAGCCTGTTGAAGCCCGCCGTATGGCAGGAAACCCTTTCCCGTCTGATTCCCGTTTCCCGTTTCCCGGATTTTCGGATCCCGTTGACGGTGTGCGCCACCGACATGGACTCGGGTGACCTGGTCCTTTTCGGGGACCGGGGAAAGGACGTCCCGGTCAACCTCGCACTCGCCGCTTCCTGCGCGCTGCCCCTGTACTACCAGCCCGTCGAGATCGAGGGCCGGCGGTACGCGGATGGCGGTCTGCGGGCCGTGCTGCCGGTGCACGTGGCCCGGGGGATTGCCGCCGACCTGATCGTGGCGATCAGTGTCGGACCGGGATTCGATGAAGGACCTTCAAAGGCCAAACTGCCGGGCCTACTCAAGGCTCATGGCGATGCCGAGCGCATCATGATGGCGGCGCAGACGGAGCGCGATCTCGAGGATTGGCCGGCAGACGCAACGAAGCTCATGGTCGTGAGGGCGGTGCATGAACGGGATGCCACCTTCGCCATGGACCAGGCAGACCGCTTTGTGCGACAGGGCTACGACGCTACGAAGCAGGCACTGGGCGGCTAGTCGGCCAGACAGGCGCCCAGGCGCTCAGGCGCCTAGCGGTTTACAGGAGATAGGAGTTAGTTAAAACCAGATGAAAGCATCTGAAGTAATGATCGCGGATCCCGTGGTCGCGGCCGCCGGCGCAACGTGCGCCGAGATCGCGGCGTTGATGAGGATCAAGAACATTTCGGTTGTGCCCGTCGTCGATAACCCCAAAGACCGCCGCTATCAGGGCACGATATCCGACCGCGACATCGT
>DASUBP010000146.1:0-3347 GCA_035763205.1 Gemmatimonadales bacterium | reverse complement strand
AGCATGAGCAGCGTGGAGCGGGGAAGATGGAAGTTGGTGACCATCCGGTCCACCGCCTTGAAGCGGTAGGGGGGCGTAATGAAGGCCCGCGTCTCACCGGCCCCGGCGTGGACGCGACCCGAGTCATCGGCCACCGTTTCGAGTGTCCGAACGACCGTCGTGCCCACGGCCCAGATTCGCCCTCCCCCGGCGCGCCGGTCGTTGATCTCCTCCGCGGCCTCCCGCGACACCGTGTAAGCCTCGAGGTGCATCACGTGGGCGGCGGGATCGTCCACTTCGACGGGCTTGAACGTTCCCGGACCGACGTGGAGGTCGAGGGTGACGATCGATGCACCCCGGTCGCGGATCGCGACGAGGACTTCGGGCGTGAAGTGCAGGCCGGCCGTTGGCGCGGCGACACTGCCGTCGTGAGCGGCATAGACCGTCTGGTAGCGCTCCCGGTCGGCGGCGTCAGGGGCCCGCCTGATGTATGGGGGCAGGGGGATTTCGCCGTACTTCGCGACGGTGCCGCGCGCGTCGAGGGTCCCGACGAACTTCACCCGCCGCAAGCCACCACCCAGCACGGCGAGGATCTCGACTGCGGCGTCGTCGCCGAAGGTGACGCGACGCCCAGGCTTCAGTTTGCCCCCGGGGTGTCCCATCGCTTCCCAGGTGCCGTCGCCCAGGTCCCTGACCAGGAGGATCTCGGCCGCGTTTCCCGCGACCGGCAGGGAGTCCTTCAGGGTTTCTCGTTTCCCGCGCAACCGGGCTGGTATGACCCGGGAGGCATTGAGGACTACGACGTCCGCCGGTCCGACGAGCTCCGGCAAGTCGCGAAAGTGCCGATGCGCGACCGACCCCTGCGCGCGATCGAGCACCAGAAGACGGGAGGCGGAGCGGTCGGCGAGCGGGGTCTGGGCGATGCGGTCCGGCGGCAGGTCGAAGTCGAAGTCGCCGGTGTGAAGGGATCTCGTCACCCGTCGAAGATGCTCGGCTGCTCGGACGTCGCGGGAGGCGGGAATCCGAAGTGACGGTACGCGGCCGCGGTGGCGCAGCGGCCGCGGGGGGTGCGGGCCAGGAATCCCTGCTGCATGAGGAACGGCTCGTAGACCTCTTCCAGCGTGCCGGGATCTTCCCCGACCGCGGCGGCGATGGTGGTGAGTCCCACCGGGCCACCCGAGAACTGCTCGATGATGGTCTTCAGGAGCCGCGCATCCATGTCGTCGAGGCCGAACTCATCGACGTCGAGCCGCGCCAGTGCGTCCTTCGCCACCGGTGCCGTGATCTTGCCGTCGGCCCTGACCTGCGCAAAATCCCGCACCCGCTTCAGCAGGCGATTCGCGACCCGCGGCGTGCCGCGGCTCCGTCGCGCGATTTCCGCGACGCCGGCCGCGTCCGCCGGAACCTCGAGAATCTTCGCGGAGCGCGAGAGGATGTGGGTCAGGTCATCGGGCGGATAGTAGGACAGCCGTTCGACCAGGCCGAACCGGGCCCGCATCGGTGGCGTGAGCAGGCCGAAGCGAGTCGTCGCGCCGATCAGCGTGAAGCGTTCGAGGGCCATGGGCAGGCTCTGCGCGTGCGGCCCGTCCGCGATGCGGACGTCCACGCGGAATTCCTCCATGGCGGGATAGAGAAACTCCTCCAGGGCGGGGCGCAGGCGGTGGATCTCATCGATGAAGAGGATGTCGCCGGCGTGCAGGTTGGTGAGCATCCCCACCAGATCTCCCGGGCGCTCGAGCACGGGCCCCGAGGTAATGCGGATCTCGACGCCCATCTCCTTCGCCATCAACAGTGCGAGCGTCGTCTTGCCGAGTCCGGGTGGGCCGAAGAACAGGGTGTGGTCGAGCGGCTCGTGGCGCCGGCGCGCGGCGTCGATCGCGATCTGCAGCGACTCCTTGACCTTGGGTTGTCCGACGAACTCGTCGAGCCGGGAGGGCCGGAGTGCGGCGTCCGACAGCCGCTCGTCCGGAAGGGCTTCAGGGGTGGTGACTTCGGGCCGGCTCACGTGCCGTGAGGCCGTGCCTGCCACCGGACCGGGCGCGCTTCGGCCTCGATATCGTGACGGGTATGGCACGTCACACAGGCGTCGGTCGCGTGCCGTTCACCGTCCTCGACCAGGCGGCGGTTGGTGCTGCCACAGCGCGTACAGATCCACTCGGCGGTCTTCATCGTCATCCGTGGGTGAGGAGTTGCAGTGCCCGCCGCACGAGCGGCTCGGTCCCGTCGGCGTCGACCGGTGCCCCCGATTCCGTGAGGGCACGGCGCACCGCGCGATCCGACTCCGCGGGCGAGTAGCCCAGTCGTTCGAGCGCCTGCCGCGCGGCCCGCGCGCCGCCGGCCAGAGGCGCGGGCGCGGCCCCCGGAGCGCCACCCTCCACAAAGTCGCCCACCTTGTCGGCCAGTTCAAGCACCAGCCGTTCCGCGGTCTTCTTCCCGACGCCCGAGACCGACGCGAGCGTCGCCGCATCCCGGCCGCGGATGGCTCGGGCTCCCCGGTCGAGCCCCAGGGCCGACACCAGCGCCAAGGCGAGCTTGGGTCCGACCCCGGACACCGTCATCAGGCGCTGGAAGAACCGCCGCTCCGACTCCGCGCCAAATCCATAGAGCGTCCAGGCGTCGTCACGAACCACCAGCTCGGTCGCCAACGTCACCTCGCTCCCCGGAGGCCCCAGCCGCTCGAGCACGCTCGCCGGCACCACCACCTCGTAGCCCACGCCCGCCGCCGTGTCGACGGTGACGCGGTCTCCGTGCATGCCGGCGATCCGGCCGGTGAGCCGGGAGATCATGAGCGGATGATGTGGGTGAGGGCGACGGCGACGCCGTCGGCCGCATCGGAGGGTTTCGGCGCGGTCTGGAGACGCAGCAGCTTGGCGACCATCGCCGCCACCTGCGCCTTGGGTGCGCCTCCGGCGCCGACGACGGTCTTCTTGATCCGGGCGGGAGAGTACTCGGCGATTTCGACCCCCCGTTGCGCGGCCGCGAGCAGCACCACACCCCGGGCATGTCCGAGAACCAGGGTGGTGCGGACGTTCTTATGATAGAAAGCGTCTTCCAGAGCGAGGTGCGTGGGGTGGTGCCTGGCGATCAGCTCCGCGATGCCGGCGTAGAGCTCCGCGAGCCTGACTTCGAGCCTGCCGGAGCGGGGAAGGCGAATCACGCCGCACTCGATCAGGTGTCCGAATCCCGGGCCACCGTTCCGCTCGACGATCCCGTACCCGGTGACCGCCGTCCCCGGGTCGACACCCAGGACCCTCACGTCATCCGTCGATCGCCGCGAGCGCCTCGGCGTCGATATCGAAGTTGGACGACACCTTGGCTACGTCGTCTGACTCCTCGAGTGCCTCCACCAGCGCCAGGAGGCGCTTGGC
>DASUBP010000145.1:0-9580 GCA_035763205.1 Gemmatimonadales bacterium | reverse complement strand
TTCTGGAGCAGCACCTTCCGAAGGATCCGTTCGATCTGGACGCGGCGGAGGCACGGTTCGCCCAGGTGGTGCCGAAGAACGGCGCCGCGCGGGCCGCTCTGTCCGGTGCCCTCCATGACCTGGTGGGGAAACGCCTCGGCGTCCCCCTATACAAGCTGTGGGGACTCGACCCGAAGAAGGCACCCGTCTCTTCCTTTACCATCGGCATCGACACGCCCGAAAAGACCAGGGCCAAGGTAAAGGAAGCCTCCGGGTACTCGATCTTGAAGATCAAGCTGGGCACCGATCGGGACGAGGAGATTCTCAAGACCATCCGTGACGCCACGGACAAGCCGCTCCGCGTGGATGCGAACGCCGGCTGGACCAAGGAACGCGCTCTCAAGATGCTCCCGATGCTCAAGGAATACGGCGTGGAGTTCGTGGAGCAGCCTTTGCCGCCAGACGACCTCGAGGGCATCGCCGCGGTGCGCAAAGCCGGGATTCTTCCGGTGGTGGTGGATGAGAGCTGCATTGTCGCCACCGACATCCCTCGCGTAGCGCAGGCGGCCGACGGCATCAACATCAAGCTCGCGAAGTGCGGGTCGCTGAGAGAGGCCCTGCGGATGATCGCGACCGCGCGCGCCCACAAGATGCTGGTGATGGTGGGGTGCATGATCGAAACGTCGATCGGCATCACGGCGGCCGCTCACTTTACGCCGCTCGTGGATGCCGCCGACCTGGATGGCGCCGCGCTCACCGCCAACGATCCCTACCGCGGAGCGGAAATCAGCGGCGCGCCGATCAAGATCCCCGACGGCCCCGGACTGGGCGTCACCAGGCGGTGACCTCCCCCCGGTTCGCGCAGGTCGTCCTCCCGCTTCCGGTCGCAACTCCCTACACCTACGCCGTCCCCGACGCCCTGGCACCGCGGGTCACGCCCGGGGTTCGGGTCGTCGTGCCGGTCCGCAACCGCAAGGCGATCGGGCTCGTCGTCGCCATCGACGCAGCCGCGCCGGAGGCGGCCGCCAAGCCGATCGCGGATGTCGCCGATCAGGATCCGGTTCTTTCAGGTCCGATGCTCGAGCTGGCCCAGTGGATCTCCCGACACTACGGCGCTCCCCTCGGGCTGACGGTGCGGGCCATGCTCCCCGGGGCACTGTGGGCGGTGGGACGGCCCGCGGGTCCCCCGGACGCGTCGGTCGCCGTCCTGCGCCTCGAACGCCGTCTGCCCAGCCTCCTCGAGCGTGAGCAGGCGTTCGCTCGCGCTCCCAAGCGTCGCGTCGTCTACGAAGCGGTGGAAGCCCTCGGCGGCTCGGCACCGGTAAAGCATCTCGTCGAACAGATGGGATTCTCCCGCTCGGCGCTCGACGGATTGGTGAAGGGCGGATGGGCGCGCATCGACCGGCTGAAAGAGACCCGCGATCCGTTCGCCGGACTCACCGTCGCGCCGCCCGCCGAGCTGACCGCGGACCAGCGCCGCGTGGTTGAGGCCGTCGTGAAAGGAGAAGGAGGCAAGCCCTCGCTCATCCACGGAGTGACCGGATCGGGGAAGACGCTCGTGTACCTCGAGGTCCTGCGTCACGTCGTGGACCAGGGCCGGGGTGCGATCGTGCTCGTCCCGGAAATCGCACTGACTCCGCAAACGGTCGCGCGCGTGCGCGGCGTATTCGGGGACCAGGTGGCGGTGCTGCACTCTGGGCTCTCGGAAGGAGAACGGGCCGACGCGTGGAGGGCCCTGCGCCGTGGTGAACGGCGCGTGGCCGTCGGGCCCCGGTCGGCGGTGTTTGCGCCGGTCCAGCGGCTGGGGGCCATCGTGATCGACGAGGAGCACGAAAGCAGCTACAAGCAGGGGTCGGCGCCGCGGTACCACGCGCGCGACGTCGCCGCCGTGCGCGCCCGTCTCGAAGGCGCACAGCTCATCCTCGGCAGCGCGACGCCGTCACTCGAAACGCTCCACCTCGTAGCGACCGGACGAATCACGTCGCACTCACTGCCGCAGCGCATCGGTGACCGCCCCCTGCCGCCCGTCGAGGTGGTGGATCTGCGAACCGCTCCGCGCGTGCGCGATTCCGGCGGCGTTCCCTGGAGCGAAGTGCTGGACGAAAGCGTCCGCCGGGCCCTGGCGCGGAATGAGCAGGTGATTCTCCTCCTCAATCGCCGTGGGTTCGCGACGTACCTCCAGTGTCCGGCCTGCGGCCACGTGCCGGAATGTCCCAACTGCTCCATCGCGCTGACCGTCCACAAGACGCCGGCCGGATTGAAGTGCCACTACTGCGACCACACGGAGTCCGTTCCAGCCGCCTGCGTCCGGTGCGGGGGAGAGGCGGTCAGAAACAAGGGGCTTGGGACGCAGCAGCTGGAGCGCTTTCTCAGTTCGCGGTATCCCGCCGCGCGCATCGCGCGGATGGACCTCGACACGACCAGCTCCAAGTGGGCGCATCACCGGATTCTCGAGCGCGTGGCCAGGAAGGAAGTGGACATTCTGGTCGGCACGCAGATGATCGCGAAGGGGCTCGACTTTCCGGACGTCACCGTGGTGGGCGTGGTGGATGCCGACACGGCGTTGCACCTCCCGGATTTCCGCGCCGCGGAGCGGACCTTCCAGCTCATCGCGCAGGTGGCCGGGAGGGCGGGGCGCGGCCCCGCCGGGGGGCGGGTACTGGTGCAGACCCGCGCGCCCGAACACCACGCCATACGCGCCGCCGCCAGGCATTCGGTCGAGGCGTTCGCGCAGATCGAGCTCCCCCTCCGGGCCGCGCCCAACCCGGTGTATCCGCCCCATTGCGGTCTGGCGCGATTCGTGGTGGGTGCAGGAACGGAAACCAGGGCCCAGGAGTCGGCGGAAAAGCTCGCCGGATGGCTGCACCGCGTGAACGGGGAGCACCTGGAAGGGGCGTTGCGTGTGCTGGGCCCGGCGCCCTGTCCCATTCCGCGCCTGCAGGGGCGCTGGCGCTGGCATGTGCTCGTGAAGAGCGACGCTCCGGCGCCTTTGGGGAGGCTCGTGAGGGCCTGGCGCGGGCGAACTGGAGTCACGGTCGACCGCGACCCGCTTTCTTTGCTGTGAGCGCTAGGGGAGAGGCGCTGTTACCGCCCCCGGTCGTCCCCACCCTCAAGGGTGGGCCCGACCGGGCGTCGCGCTTGAAGCGCTGTGTAGTGTCGGGCCCAGGCTTCCAGCCTGGGATCGACGGCCCGGGCGTTGCGTTGGGCGTTTCGCGTCGGGTATTTTGACCGTCCTGTGAGCCGCCCAAGATTCCAGTACCGACCGCCCAACTTCGACGCGCCGCCCCTCTCGGGGGCACCTGAGGCGCGCTTTCAGCCCGCACCGGCCGACGGGGTCCTCCCCGACGGCTTTTTTTCGACGTCGAACCTGCCCACCTACGTCAAGACGGGGGGCGCGTGGCGTCGTCCCCGCCTGCCCCGCATGGACTGCGTCATCGTTCAGCATCCGACCGGCGATCTGGTGACCACGGAGCCACGCAAGATCAAACGCGGGACACTCGTCGCCGTCGGGTCCGCGGAGGACGGGAGCGAGGGGATTTTCGTCCACACCGAGGGGTTCCTCGGCGGCCGGCACAGCGCGAACGAATTCCGCTTCATGCAGACCGAGGTTTCCCGGGAGCGACCGGTCGACTATTCGGTGCTGGCGCAGCTGCTGGGCGAAGAGAAGGCCCGCGGCGGCAACATCGTCTGGGTGATCGGCCCCGCCCTCGTCCACGCCCGCGCGCGTGAAGACATGATCTGGTTCATCGAGAATGGGTACGCGGGCGCTCTCCTCGGTGGAAACGCCGTGGCGGTACACGACCTCGAGGCGGCGATCTTCGGCACTACGCTGGGGATGTCGTCGAGCGGCGAAGGAGTCGAAGGCGGACACGCGCTCCACATGCGCGCGATCAACGCCATCCGCTCGGCCGGGTCCATCGAAGCCGCGGTGCGCTCGGGCCAGGTGAAGGGCGGCATCATGCACGCGCTCGTCACCCGCAAGGTGCCCTTCGTGCTGGCCGGCTCGATCCGGGACGACGGTCCGCTCCCCGAGGTGCTGAGCGACACGCTCGCCGCGCAGGACGCGATGCGGGACGTCACGAGCAAGGCGACGTTCGCGATTTTCGTCGCGACCGCGCTGCACGCGATCGCCGTCGGCAACATGCTTCCCGCGTTCGTGGACGCGGCGACTCCCGACGGCGTCAGGCCCCTCACGACGATCTGCGTGGACCAGACCGAGTTCGTCGTGAACAAGCTGCGGGACCGGGGTACGCATCAAGCGTACGGCGTCGTCACCAACGCCCAGGACTTCATGCACGTCCTGCGTTTCTACGTGGAGCGATGGGAACAGGCCCGGACGCCGGCTCCGCTGGCCCGCTGAGCCCGACGCCGGGCCAGGGCCCCGGCTGGGCCAAGGCGGCGGCGGCGGTGGCGGCGCAGGTGCCGCCCGCCGAGATCGAGGCGATTCACGTCTTCCGGCCCATCAAGCGGGAAGGACGGGAGTGGGGCACCGCCGTGATCACCCGGCGCCATCCGGAAGGGCGCTTGCAGGTTTTCACGGTGAAATACATGCTCATCATCCGCGGGAAGGACCGGGGTCAGTCGAAGGTGGTGGTGGAGGAAGTCGGTCTCTCCCCCGAGGAAGTCTTGCGGCAGGTCATGCAGACCACCGCGGAGCGCACCGGCGAGGCCGAGCCACCGGTGGCGCTCGGTCCGAAAGCGTGGTATGAAGGTTGACCCGGCGCATCTGACCGACGCCTTTCGCCGCTACCTGAGCGACCACACGTTGCCGGCGACGAACCAGCGGCTGGCGGTGGCGCGCGCGGTCTTCGAAGCGAGCGATCACCTGTCGGTGGACGAAGTGTCCCGGCGGGTGGCGGCCGGCGGAACCGCGGTGGGCACGGCGACCGTGTACCGCACGCTGGACCTGCTGGTGCAGAGTGGACTCGCCCGGCAGCACGATTTCGGAGAAGGCTTCAAGCGCTACGAGCCCACGGCACCGGGCGAGCGCCACGAGCATTGCGTCTGCACCTCCTGCGGCGCGGTTACGGAGTTCGCGAACGACCGCCTGGAGCGCATGATCGGGTTGCTGGCGGAGGAGGTGGCGTTCCGGCCCCACCACCATCGCCTCGAAGTGTACGGGCTCTGCCGGTCGTGTCAGCAGTCGAACCCATTCGCTCGGACGAGGTGACGGAGTTGATCGACTCGAAGATGTTCTTTCCCACGAAGGCGTTCCTCACCAAGGGTGTGGGGCGCCATCGGCACAAGCTCACCAGTTTTGAAATGGCGCTGCGCGACGCGCACCTGGCCGCCTACAACCTGGTGCGGGTCAGCTCGATTTTTCCGCCGCACTGTGAGCTGATGGATCGGGAAGAAGGACAGAGCCTCCTCAAGCCGGGGCAGGTGGTCTTCGCGGTGATCGCGGAGTCGTCCACCAACGAGCCGAGCCGGCTCGTGGCGGCCTCGATCGGGCTCGCCATGCCCGCCGATCCTTCGCACCATGGGTACATCTCCGAGCACCACGGCTACGGGCAGAACGAGGTCGCCGCCGGCGACTACGCCGAGGACCTCGCGGCATCGATGCTCGCCACCGTGCTCGACGTGCCGTTCGACCCCGAACAGGCCTGGGATGCGCGGCGCGAGCAGTGGCTGATGTCGGGCGAGATCGTGCGGACGTTGAACGTCACTTCGACCGCCGAGTGCGGTGAGGACGGGCGTTGGACCACCGTGGTGTCCGCGGTGGCCTTCTGTGGATAAGAAGCTCGCCGAGCTGCCCTGGGGTGCCCCCCAGGGTTTCCTGGGATTGCCGGAGCCTGAAGTCCCGCTGAGCAAGGCGGGTGTCGTCATTCTGCCGGTGCCGTATGAGGCCACGGTGTCGTACATGGGTGGCACCCGGTTCGGCCCCCGCCGCATCATCGAGGCCTCCCGCTACATCGAGCTGTACGACCACGAGCTGGACTCCGAGCCCTACACGGTCGGCGTGCACACCCTTCCGGAGCTCATGTTGTCCGGTGCCGGGCCGGAGGAGGCCCTGGAAGAGCTCCGCGAGGCCTTCGACGGGCTCCTCGCGCCCAACCGGTTCGTCATCATGCTTGGCGGCGAGCATTCGCTGTCCGCGCCGCCCATTCAGGCCCACGTGGCGAAGGTGAAGGGGAAGAAGCTCTCCGTGCTGCAGCTCGATGCGCATGGGGATCTTCGAGCCGAGTACGAAGGAACGCCGTTCTCGCATGCCTGCGTGATGTACCGGGTGCACCAGGACGTGAATCTCGTGCCGGTGGGGATCCGCGCGATCACCACCGAAGAGCGCGCGCTGATGCGGAAGAAGAAGATCCCCACCGTGTTCGGGTACGAGCTCGACCCCGAAGAGCGGTGGATCGACCGCGTGCTGGAAAGCCTGGGCCCGGACGTCTACATCACCATCGACGTCGACTACTTCGACCCCGCGTACGTGCCGGCCACCGGTACGCCGGAGCCGGGGGGCGGGTCCTGGTATCCGACGCTGCGGCTTCTGGATCGGGTCTTCAAGGAAAAGCGGGTCGTTGGTGCCGACGTCGTGGAGCTCGCGCCGATCCCCGGGTTCGTCGCGCCGGACTTCCTGGTGGCGAAGCTCGTCTACAAGCTCATCGGATTCCATCAGCGTGGAAGGAAGTAACGGAGTCTCGCTCCTCATCGCGGGCCTCGCGGGGCTGCTGAGTTTCCTGTCCCCCTGCGTCCTCCCCCTCATTCCCAGCTACGTCGGGTTCATCACCGGAATGACCGCCGAGGAGACCACCGGGCGCAGGCGACTGGTGTTGTTCCACGCCCTCTCCTTCGTCCTCGGGTTCACCTTCATCTTCATCGCCCTCGGCGCCTCGGTCTCGCTCGTGGGTGGACTCCTCATCCACTCCCAGGTCTGGCTGGGTCGGATCGGCGGCGTGCTCGTCCTCCTCCTCGCGCTCTACCTGTTGGGCATCCTCCGCCCGGCGTGGCTCATGCGGGAGCGGCGGCTGGAGCTCAGTACCAAACCCCTCGGCTTCGTCGGATCCGCGGTGGTGGGAGTGACGTTCGGCGCGGCCTGGACCCCCTGCATCGGCCCCATTCTGGGGGCCATCCTGACGCTCGCAGCCACGGCCGGGAGCACGGGGAAGGGCACCGCCCTGCTGACGGTGTACGCGGCCGGTCTCGCCGTCCCCTTCCTGCTGACGGCGCTCCTGCTCGAGCGGTTCCTCGAGTGGTTCCAGCGCTTTCGGCGGTACCTCCCCTGGGTTGAGCGAACGTCGGGCGTTCTGCTACTTTTGCTCGGGGTTCTACTTGTAACGGACCGATTCACCCTCCTTGCGGGGTATCTGCAAGGGCTGACGCCGGAGTTTTTGAAAAGCCGGCTCTGATGCTTCAATCACAACGTGAGGTGCATATGAACGTCTCGATCTTCCGCCTCGCCGCGCTGCTTTCGAGCGCCGCGATGATCGCCGCCTGTGCCAAGGGTGATCAGGCGAACCAGGCTGGCACCGATTCTTCGGCGACCACGGCGGCGGCACCAGCCACGCCGATGTCCGGCAACGACAAGCCAATCCCTGCGAATGCCAAGCCGGCGAGCAAGCCGGCGCCCGCGCGGCCCGCAGGCCCGTCGAGCTATACCGCTTCCGCAGGCTCCTTCCTCGACGTCGCGGTGAATGACACCATCTCGACGAAGACCGCCAAGGTCGGCGATGCCTTTACCGGTACCGTCGTCGCCAACGTGTCGGATGGGCGCGGCGCGACCGTCATCCCGCAGGGCGCGCAGGTGCACGGCACCGTGACCGACGTGCAGACCAGTCAGCTCACCCTGTCGGTGAGCAGCGTGACCATTCGGGGCAAGGACTACGGCCTCGCCGCCAAGATCGACTCGCTCGAAACGGTGAAGCAGAGCAAGGGGATCGGTGGCAATGACGTCGCCAAGGTCGGCATCGGCGCGGCTGCCGGTGCGCTGCTCGGACGCGTCATCGGTGGTAACACCAAGGGTGCGGTGATCGGTGGGGTGGTAGGCGCGGCGGCAGGTACCGGCGTTGCGGCCAAGACTCACGCGTCGTATGTCGCGCTCCCCAAGGGCGCGCACATCAACCTGACGCTTACGGCGGCGTTGGTGGTGCCGGCGAAGTAAGGCGTCAGGGGTCAGGGGTCAGGGTGTTTTCCCTGGCCCCTGGCCCCTGACCCCCAGCCCCTCAGTATCCTGCCGCCCCCCCACCGGCCCGCGGATCCGCCACCCCGACCCACCCGGTGGGCGTCTTCTCGATCGCCGCAATGTCACCGGAGTAGCCACGGCGCTCCTTCATGGTGTAGCCCATCGCCGTGAGGCTGTCGACGACCGCCTGGGACAATCCGCCCCGCTCGTAGAACACGACGTCGGGGAGCGCCTGCTGGTGAATGCGGGGCGCTTCGACCGCCGCCGGCAGGGACATGTGCTGGTCGATCACATTCGCGATGACCTGGTATACGCTGGTAATGATGGTCGGTCCGCCCGGCGTGCCGACCACCATGAAGAGTTTCCCGGATGGATCGAGTACCACCGAGGGCGTCATGGCGGACAGCATCCGCTTGCCGGGCACGATCGCGTTCTGCTCGCCCTGCACGAGACCGAACATGTTCGGCTTCCCCGGAGCGCTCGCGAAATCATCCATTTCGTCGTTGAGCAGGAAACCGGCGCCCGTCACCGTGACCGCGCTGCCGAAGCTGTTGTTCAGCGTGGTCGTCACCGAGACCGCGTTGCCGTGATCGTCCACCACCGAGTAGTGGGTGGTCTGCCCGCTCTCGGGGGGCTTCGTCTGGAAGGGCGGCGTCGGTGTGGCCTTGTCGCGTAGGATCTGGGACCGCAGCTGGCTGGCGTACGCGGCCGAGAGCAGGCGGTCGAGGGGCATCTTCACGAAGTCCGGATCGCCCAGCCATTCATTCCGGTCGATGAAAGCCCGGCGCATGGCCTCCGCCTCGAGGTGCACGTAGCGGGCACTCCCGAACGCGGAGAGCGAGTCGTAGCCGCTCAGGATGTTGAAGATCTCCGCCATCGTGATGCCGCCGGAGCTGGCGGGCGGCATCGAATAGATCCGGTATCCGCGGTAGGTGACCTCGATGGGCGTGCGCCATTTCGCCTGATAGCCGGCGAGGTCCGCCTTGGTGATGATGCCATTCCCGCGCTTCATCTCCGCCACGATCTGGTCGGCGATCTGGCCCCTGTAGAACACGCTCGGTCCCGAGTCGGCGATCAGGCGAAGGGTCTTCGCCAGCTCGGGGTACCGGACGGTGGCGCCCGCCGCCGGGGCGTGGCCGTTCACCAGGAAGGTCGCCGCGCTGGCGGCGAACATGCCGAGCCGATCGCGATCGTACTCGATGGCGCGGGAACGGTTCTCGTCGATCACGTGACCTTCGGCCAGTGCGATCGCGGGAGCGATCAGCTTCGGCCAGGGCAGGTGGCCGTACTTCTTCCAAGCCTCGTACATGCCCGCCACGCTGCCCGGGACCCCGGACGCCTGGTATCCCGTGATGCTGGCTTCGGTGGGGTTCCCGGCCGAATCGAGATACATGTTGTGCGTGGCGGCGGCAGGGGCGGTCTCCCGGTAATCCAGCGCGCGGGCATTGCCGGCCGAGTCGCGGAAGACGATGAATCCGCCGC
>DASUBP010000144.1:0-5240 GCA_035763205.1 Gemmatimonadales bacterium | reverse complement strand
CACTGGTCAACCGTCGATTGCGCACTCGATGGGGGTAAACGCCCGGAGTCTCTGAACGGCATGCTGCTTCAACTCCGGTCCACGGTGTGATTGGGCGGCCCCCTCTTCATCCTAGTGAAGAGGCCGGGCCGCTCAGTGTTTTCATGGCGCCGGTAAGACCTTGATGATCTGTTGAACGGTCACGAGCCTCGCCGACTCGCCGAAACCCACCATCCCCCGCAGCCTGACCGTATCGAGCCCGACCGCGGTGAGTACCACCTGGGTGCTCCGTTCCGCCGACGTCAGGGACATGGGGCACATCAGACCGGCGCCACCACTGTTCAGATCGAATGGCGTCACCGTGACCGACGATCCCCCACCCTGCACCGCCACGTAATCCGGCGAGAGGCAACCACCGGCCACCGTCTTGAACGACACCGTGAACTGGTATCCGGACTCCACCTCAGCCGATGAAGTGAGGGCTGTGTCGGACGTGTCCCACAGGGCGCTGATCTGGTCCCTGCCGTTGATCCCCCCAAGGCCGCCACCGGACGTCGGGAGTGGCTTGGTCCCGCACGCCGCGACGAACCCAATGGCACCGATGCCTGCAGACAAGGCCTTTCGCATTGGACCCTCCAGGTCTCTCTAGCTGTGTACCTATCAAGTGAGTACGTCGTCACCGATCAGGGTGATCTGCACGGATCCTGCGACGAGTGGAGCCCCTGACCGGTCAGTTGCGGCGCCACCGGACGCCGTTGTTGTCCCGCCAGTAGACCAGGTTCGTCACGTTCCCAGCGGCTCCCCGCTCGAATACCCAGACTCCCCGGCGCCCATGGACCACAAAGAGCTGATCGCTGAGCGCGTACAACCGCTGGGCGGGACGACTGCCGCTCGCCATCCACAGGCTGGAATCCCGCACAGAGATGGAAAGAGATATGGATGGCGTGAGCGCGTACGTCCCCGCCAAGGGAGCCAGCCGGGCTGGGTCGACGGTGACACCGGCAACCGGCGTCGGCAGCGCGGTCTCCTGCGTCGCGACCTGCCACCACCGGCCGGCCGTCCGGGCGTAGGTATCGGTCGAGTGAAAGCGGGTCCGGAGGGTCTGGTCGTAATAGTGATGCGTCTCTTCGATGTCGTACGTGAACACCGCCCAGTCGGCATGGCCGATCAGGTGCCAGGCTCCGACCTTCAGAACGCCTGACTGCCCCGCGGGGAGTGGATGCATCTGCGCGAGAAAGTCGGCTCGCGACAGGCGATTGCCTTCCTCGTCCGTGGCAAACCAGTCCGGGGCGAGGTGCGGTGCCCACACCGACGTGTCGCCCGTGGTGATGGCGTCGAGGAGGGCTTGCGTGACGGTGAGAAACTCGGACGTGTCACGGGCACTGAGCTGTGCGGAGAGCGGAGAGGCGGCGAGCGCGCCTCCGGCGACGAGCACCGCGAGTCGGAGGTTCATGGTGAGATAGTTGTTCGCAGACGGCCGGGAGGGAAGTGCGGCCCGGTGAACTACCGCCTCCGCAGGCCCAGATACGATGCCAGCGCGGCGACCACGAACGAGCCACCCTCCCCCACCTGCGCCGGGATGGGAACCGGAATCGCCTTGACGCCGACGGCGTAGGCCGCGACCGCCACCAATCCCAGAAGCAGTCCCCGGAGGAAGGCCCACCAGGGCGCCGTGGATCTCGTTTTCGAGGAGAGTTGAAGGGCCGTGGTGCCGATCGTGCTGCCGAGGGCCAAGGCGATGAGGAGCGCGAACGGGAAGACGTAGGTCACGACCGTCATGGAAGGCGCGAGCCCGGCGCCCGAAACCCGAACGGTGTCGGCGCCGAGCCCTCGGGAGCGCAGCACCGCGGACTTCGCGTCTCGATGCGTGAACTGCAAAGTCATCGGATCGGCGCGCGTGGGGCGCACCGTCACGCCGAACTCGCCGTGGGCGTCGCCCAGAAGCTCGACGGTCGCCACCGCGGTCTCGAGTCCCCACGCCGCGACCTGCGTCGGAGTCACCTGCAGGCGCAGTGCGGGGAGCACGCGCACCATCGCGGTGACCGAATCGATTCGCGCGAGGGGCCAGAGCTTGATCTTCACGGAATCTCCGGGGGACCGGGCGACGATCGAGATGCGCTGGGGCTGTTCCGTCCCGGTGAAGTGCGCGAGTCCTTCGGACAGGCTGTCCGCTTCCGAGAAGAGGTTGATCGTCACGGGTTGCGGAAGCGTATAGCCGAGGCCGGCGCTGTCTTGATCCTCGAGCCACAGTTCGAGGGTTCCGCGGAAGTCGTCGGTCGCGGGATCGTAGCGGAGCCCGCCACCGTCGACCGCGAACGCCAGCGTCGCGACCTTGACGGCGCCCTTGGGATTGGCCGTCACGACGTGCAGCGCGGTGCGTACGATCTGCGCGTGGCCGAGTCCGGCCAGTACGGGGAACGCGAAGACTGCGAGGACGGCCATGACGCGACGCATGGTGCGGAAATACCCCGGCCGTTCCAAACGGATCAGGGGCGTTTTTGCGGCAGGCATAGGCCGTTTTTGCGACATCCGAAATGCGTGCGTGTCGCATTCGCGACCCTCGATGTCGCAAAAACGGTCCGGGGGCAATTCGCTGCGGGGTAAAGCATCCATCCCCAACGAGAGGGCTCCATGAAGATGAAGCTCGGCAAACTCGCCCCGCGTCACGATCCGCGTACCCTGCTCTTCGCCACCTATTTCAGAGACCAGGCCCTGCCTCCTCCACCGTCATCCGAAGACTGGGGGTCGCGGATCAAGACCTGGCCGATGATGGCCAATGACTCGATCGGCGACTGCACCACCGCCGCCGCGGGGCACATGATCGAGCAGTGGACGACGTACGCGGGGAAGACGACGACTCCCTCCGACACCGCCGTCATCGCCGCCTACTCGGCGGTCTCGGGCTACAATCCGCGGACCGGGGCAAACGACAACGGCGCGGTGGAGATCGACGTGCTGAACTACTGGCGCCACACGGGCATCGCGAAGCACAAGATCATGGCCTATGTCGCGCTCGAACCGAAGAACCACACACAGGTCATGGATGCCGTCCTGCTTTTCGGGAATTGCTACATCGGGTTGGCGCTGCCGCAGACCGCCCAGACGCAGGCCGTATGGACCATTCCCCCCGGTGGCCCGAGTGGGGCCGGCGCTCCGGGATCGTGGGGCGGACATGCCGTACCGATCGTTGCGTACGATGAGCGGGGGCTCACCTGCGTGACCTGGGGCATGCTCAAGCGGATGACGTGGACGTTCTGGGATGCCTATTGCGACGAGGCCTACGCGGTCCTGTCGAGGGACTGGGTCAATCAGGCGAGCGGGCAAGCGCCGAATCGTTTCGATTTGGCGGCGTTGCAGAAGGATCTGGCGGACCTGAACGCCTAGGGCATTTTTGGGGGATGAAAGTCGCCTGGATCGCCGCCGCCTTCGCCCGTGACCTGAAATCCCTCAAGCGTGAGATCGCCGCCTACCCGAACGAGCGTGACCTCTGGAAGGTCGTGCCCGGGATCAGCAACACGGGCGGCAATCTGGCCCTGCACCTGGCCGGGAACGTCCGCTACTTCATCGGCGCCGTCCTCGGCGCGAATGGCTACATCCGGGACCGCAATGCGGAGTTCAGCCGGAAGGATGTGCCGCGCGCCGAGGTGCTGACGGAGATCGAAGCGGCGTTTGCGGCAATGCAGAAGGGCATGGGACACGTTACGGAAGCGGATCTTGGCAAGCCGTACGGACAACCGATCGGCGGGCAGCAGCTCACCATCGGTGACGCCCTGCTCCACCTCGTCACGCATCTCACCTACCATCTGGGCCAAATAGACTATCACCGGCGCATCGTGACGGGGCAGAACGTCGCGGTCGGGACGATTTCGGTCGGCGAGATGGCGACGGCAAAACCGGCGTAAGACTAGACGGCTAGACGGCTAGTCGGATCCGTCGTAGACGCAGCCGGTCGTCGCGGTTTCCCGGATTTCGATCCGCGACAGTCCTGGCAATTGGGACTTGAGCCGCTTCCAAACCCACCGCGCCAGCAGCTCCGTAGTGGGGTTCTCGAGTCCGGGAATCTCGTTCAGGTCATGATGGTCGAGCTCGGCGATCATCGGCGCCGTCGCCTCGATGATGTCGGCGAAGTCCACCACCCAGCCGGCCTTCCCGTCCAGCGGACCGCGAATCGAGACCCGGAGCGTGAACGAGTGCCCGTGCACCCGCGCGCACGGATGGGTCGGAGAAACGTTGGGCAGGTGATGCGCGGCCTCGAACGTGAACTCCTTGAAGATCTCCACGTCAGGGAATCCCCAGATACTTGTGAGTCTGCAAGCTCAACCGCCACCGCGGATGCGCCAGGCAGTAGGCCATGGCGAGCTCCGTATTCCGCTCGCGGTCCGGGCCATCCATGGGCTGCAGATAAAAGTGCGTGAACGCGAGGTCGCCATAACGCTCGGGGTCCCCGCCATCTTGCGGATAGACCAGCTTCAACTCGTCCCCCGTCTTCACGATCAGATCCGCCTCGGCCTTCGGGCTCACACACACCCAGTCGATGCCGCGCGGCACGACCTGCGTGCCGTTGGTTTCCACGGCGACCATGAATCGGGCCCGATGCAGAGCCTCGATCAGCGGCTCGTCCAACTGAAGAAGGGGCTCCCCGCCGGTACACACCACCAGCTTCAGGGTCGCTTCCCCTTCCCACTTTGCGGTCACCGCATCCGCGAGCGCATGGGGCGTATCGAACGAGCCTCCACCAAGCCCGTCCGTGCCGACGAACTGTGTGTCGCAAAACCGGCAGATGGCGTTCTGCCGGTCCTTCTCACGACCCGTCCAGAGGTTGCACCCGGCGAACCGGAGAAACACCGCGGGACGGCCCGTGTTCGCGCCCTCCCCCTGGAGCGTGTAGTAGATCTCCTTCACGGCGTAGCTCATCGGTACCGGGCCGGGTCCTTCTTCCCGAGCTCCTCGAACGCGCGGAGCCGGAGGAGGCAGGCGTCACAGTGGCCGCAGGCCACCGGTCCCGGCGTGGGATCGTAGCAGCTCACCGTCATTCCGAAATCCACGCCCAACTCGAGTCCTTTCGCCACAATCTCCTTCTTCGTCATCTGGATCAACGGCGTGTGAACCGTGAATCCGTCGCCTTCCACGCCCGCCTTGGTGCCCAGGTTGGCCATCCGTTCGAAAGCCGCGATGTACTCGGGCCGGCAGTCCGGGTAGCCGGAGTAGTCGAGCGCGTTCACGCCCAGAAAGATGTCCCACGCCCCGGTCACCTCAGCCCA
>DASUBP010000143.1:0-3386 GCA_035763205.1 Gemmatimonadales bacterium | reverse complement strand
GATCGCCGCACTCCCCCACGTAAACCCCGACCCGAACGCCGTCAGAACCAGCAGGTCCCCTCGCTTCAGTCGCTTTTCGCCCAGCGCCTCATGGAGCGCGATGGGAATCGACGCGGCCGTCGTGTTGCCGTACTTCTGGATGTTGGCGTAGACCTGCGCCTCGGTGAGCCCGGTGGCCTGCCGCACCATCTCGATGATCCGGAGGTTCGCCTGGTGGGGGACGAGGAGGGTGATGTCCTTCGTCGAGAGCCCGTTGGTCGACAGCGCCACGGACACGGATTCGGGCATCTTCAGCGACGCGAACTTGAAGACCTCCCGCCCCTCCATCACGGCCCGGTGCAGCCCCTGCTCGATCATCTCCACCGACACGTAGGGATCGTGGGCCAGGCCGGGTCCGTCCACCCAGAGCTTCTCGGCATGCCGGCCGTCCGAATAGAGGTGGGTGGAGAGCACGCCGCGGCCGGGGTCTTCCGTGGGGCCGAGGATGACGGCGCCGGCACCATCACCGAAGAGCACCGCGGTATCCCGTCCCCGCGTGGTCTTGTCCAGGCCGCGCGAATGCACCTCCGCACCGACCAGGAGAATGCGGCGATACTGGCCGATCCGGATCCAGGCGTCGGCGATGGACAACCCGTAGATGAACCCGCTGCACTGATTGCGGACGTCGACGGCGGGAATGTCCGCGATCCCGAGCTCGCGCTGGAGAAACACGCCGTTCCCGGGCTCGAAGTGGTCGGGGGTGCAGGTGCAGTAGACGATGCAGTCCACGTCCTTCGGGGTCATCCCCGCGGCCGCGAGCGCGCGCCGGGAAGCCTCGGCCGCGAGACCGACCCCGGTCTCCCCGGGGGACACCCAGAAGCGCGTCTTGATCCCGCTGCGCTGGACGATCCAGTCGTCCGAGGTGTCCATCATCCGGGACAGATCGTCGTTGGTGACGACCTTCTCCGGCACGTGGAAACCGGTAGCCAGAAACTCAGTCCGCGGCATCGAACCTTCTCCGGTTGCGGGATGGGACGGGGCGGAGAAGATTTCGCGTCCTCATCCGCAAAGCAAGGGACATGGATCTCGCCATCACGCGGGCGCAGAAGGACGCGGTCCTGGGCGCCAAGCACCTTCCCGACGTCCTGAAACGGGTCCTGGACCAGGCGAAGGCCCAAGGCTCGGACTTCGTGGTTCACATGACCTATGAAGAAGCCACGGCGCTGAACGAGCTTTGCTCGTGGAACGTCCACACCGACGCT
Source organism: Gemmatimonadales bacterium (assembly GCA_035763205.1). Classification (GTDB taxonomy): domain Bacteria; phylum Gemmatimonadota; class Gemmatimonadetes; order Gemmatimonadales; family GWC2-71-9; genus 40CM-2-70-7. The sequence goes on along the minus strand of DASUBP010000143.1, from coordinate 2,145 downwards.
GCCGGCAATGTGACGCCGGATTCCAAGCTGTTTGACGATCTCGTGAAAGCGATCATCACTCACCCGGACTATTAGTCGCTAAGACGCCAAGTCGCTAAGTCGCCAAGTCGGCAAGGTCTACACTGGAGATCCCATGGCACGCCTGAAGCATCTGCTGGCACTCACGCTTCCCGTTTCCCTTTTCCCGCTTCCCGCAGTTGCCCAGAAGCGCGCCATCACCATCGACGACTACCTGGCGCTGAAGAACGTCGGCGATCCACAGGTGTCTCCGGACGGGAAATGGGTGGTGTACACGGTCGGGACGATCTCACTTCAGGACAACAAGTCCACCTCGAGACTCTGGCTCGCCAATGCCGCGACGGGAGCGACGAGAGAGCTGTCGCAGGGGGCGGGCTCGGACCGCTCTCCGCGCTGGTCCCCGGACGGGCAGACGATCGCCTTTCTCTCGGCACGCGAGCATGGGCCGCAGGTCTGGGTGATGCCGGCGGCCGGGGGCGTGGCACGGCGGGTGAGCGATCTGCCTGAGGGCGTCGGCGAGATGTACTGGATGCCCGACGGGAGGGGTTTCCTGGTGGTCTCGGACGTCAAATGGCCCAAGGCGCAGGAAATCGATCAACGGAACGGCGCCTATCCCACCGACGCGCGGCTGTGGACCAACGTGCTCTACCGGCACTGGACCGACTGGCGGGCGGGAATGCGGCAGCACGTGTTCAGCGTGGATCTGCCGTCGGGCGCCGCGAAAGATCTCACGCCCATCGACAAGGACGCGCCGACGATCGCGACCTCGGGTGACGGGGACGTCGCCATGTCTCCCGATGGCCGGGAAATAGCGGTGGCGATTCACGCCGACTCCGTGGTCGCCGACAACACGAACGTCGACATCTACCTGATGGGCCCCGACGGCAGCGGGATGCGCGACCTCACGGCCGCGAATGCGGGCGCCGACAACACGCCGCGCTTCTCGCCGGACGGCAAGTGGCTGTCGTACCTGTCCATGGCGCGCGCCGGCTTCGAAGCGGACCGCCTGCGCCTGATGCTGGTTCCGCGGAGTGCCGGACGGACCGACGGTGCGCCCGTCGAGGCGACGGCCGGGTGGAACCTCTCCGTGACTTCGTATTCCTGGTGCGCCGATTCCAAGTGCATTTACGCGGTGGTGGAGGAGCGGGGACGGGACAACCTCTATCGCATCGCACTGCCGGGATTCCAGCGCACGCTGCTCTTCGGGAAGAACGGCGTCAACACCAATCTCACCGTGTCGAACGATGGCAAGACTCGGGCGTGGCTCTACCAGAGCAACACCCAGCCCGCCGAGGTATTCGTCAACGACAAGGCGCTCACGCACACCAACGATGATCTGCTGTCGCGTCTCGACCTGCATCCACTCGAGTCCTACGGATTCGTCGGAGCGGGTGGAGATTCCGTATTCGGCTGGCTTCTGAAGCCGCCCGGATTCGACGCGACGAAGAAGTATCCCGTCATCTACGTCATCCATGGCGGCCCGCAGGGTGCGTGGGACGACAACTGGCACGCCCGGTGGAATTACCAGATGTTCGCGTCGCGCGGGTACGTCGTCGCAGCCGTCAACTTCCACGGCTCCACCGGCTACGGGCAGGCGTTCACCGACGCCATCTCTCAACACTGGGGCGACTGGCCGTACGAAGACGTGATGAAGGGGCTCGACGTCGTGGCCCGCCTGCCGTACGTGGATTCCACGCGGATGGGAGCGGCGGGGGCATCCTACGGCGGGTACATGGTCTACTGGCTGGCCGGTCACACCAACCGGTTCCGGGTGCTGGTGGACCATGACGGTGTCTTCAACCCCGAGTCCATGTTCGGCACCACGGAAGAGCTGTGGTTCCCCAAGTGGGAGTTCGGGGGGACGCCTTACCAGGAAGCGGGGGGGAATCGGGCTCTGTACGAGCAATGGTCTCCGCTGAACTTCGTCCAGAACTGGAAGACCCCCATGCTGATCGTCCACTCCCAGCTCGACTATCGGGTGGACCTGTCCGAGGGCTACCAGGCGTTCACGGCCCTGAAGCTTCACAACGTCCCCGGCAAATTCCTGTACTTCCCCGATGAGGGGCACTTCGTGGTGCGGCCCCGGAATCGGCGTCTGTGGTGGGGAGTCGTGCTCGACTGGATGGA
>DASUBP010000142.1:0-3888 GCA_035763205.1 Gemmatimonadales bacterium | reverse complement strand
CATCGACGTTCTTATTCTTGCGCTGGTCGTGCGTTTCTTCGGTTCCCTGCTGGGCGCCTTTCAGTTCAACCGGTGGACGCGGTGGGCGTACGTGCTGACGAACTGGATGATCGAGCCCCTCGCGAAAGTCCTGCCGCAGTATGCCAACGTAGATTGGAGCCCGCTCGCGGCCTTCGTGCTCTTGCTCATCGTGAAGGCGATCCTTTGAACACGCGGAGCAAATAGGCAAACGACGGGATCGACACCGCCCCACCCGTGCCGATCCCGATCACCTCGCTCGCGGCACGCCCGCTATTTCAGTTTGTCCAACCGGTTCTTCACCTGCGGGTTGTTCTGGAATTCAGCCGGTGCGCCCTCCAGCACGGCGCGGGCGGAATCCGCGAATCCCGCCGCCTGATACGCGTCGGACTTGAGCAGCAGCGTGCGGAAGCGCAGGAACCGCGACCCGTCCGCCGGTGCGGAGAACCCCTTCAGCAGCGCCAGCGCGCCTTTGCCGTCCTTCCGGTCGACGATCAGGGATTCGATGGTGAGGAGACGAACCGTGGTGTCATTCGGGAAGCGCTTCGACATCTCGTCGATCAGCGCCGCCGCGTCCGCGTTCTTCCCGTTCTTCCTCTCCAGCATGGCTTCGTTGTAGAGCCCCGCCAGGTACGCCCGGCTGACGTCCGCCGTGTCCCCGCTCCGCAGGCCGGGTCCGCCGGCGTACTCATACACGATGTCCCCGCCCTTGTCAGCGGCAATGAAGAGCACGATGCACGCCGCCGCGCCCGCCAGCCCGGAGGCGAAAAGCAGGACCCGATGGAAGGAGCGCTTGGCGAACACGAACGCCAGGATTTCGATGAGTGACACGACCAGGAACGCGTTGCGGGCATCGTGGGCCCAGTCCTCATGGGACCCGACCGCCGACCGAAGGCCGGGAATCCGTTCCACGGCGCCGTGAGCGTCCTGCCCGGATTGCACCGCGAGCACGGCCGCGACGGTGCCGATCAGGATCAGCGTCAGCGCTCCGAAATTGGTGAATTGAAGCTTGCCGGTGAGGGAGACCAGCCGGAACGCCACGCCGACGTAAAGAAGGGCGATGACGAAGTGGACGATGATGGGGTGAAAGAAGCCGATGTTCGGCACGGAGTTGGGCCCGAGTTGGTGGTCACTAAAGCTATTAGATTGCGGGCAACACCGTGGCCTCCCCTCCTACCCTCCGCGCCCTGATCGACGACGGGCGCGTCCACGTCTTCGACGGCGCCATGGGCACGCAGCTCTATGCCCAGGGTTTCTACTTGAACGTCTGCTACGACGAGCTGGCCCTCAAGCAACCCGCCCTGGTGCGCTCGGTTCACGAAGCCTACGTCGCGGCGGGGGCCGAGCTCCTCGAGACCAACACGTTCGGCGCCAATCCGCCCAAGCTCGCCGCCTACGGGTTGGCTGATCAGACCGAGCGCATCAACCGGGCCGCCGCCGAGCTCGCTCGCGCCGCCGCCCGCGACCAGGCCTCCGTGGTGGGCGCTATCGGGCCACTCGGTCTCCGTCTGGAACCCTTCGGCCCTACCTCCAGCGCGGATGCGCGCGCGCATTTCGCCCGGCAGGTGAAAGGCCTCCTCGATGGCGGCGTCGACGGGTTCATCATCGAAACCTTCAGCGATCTGGCCGAGCTCAAGGCGGCGCTCGACGCGGTACGGGAGTCGACCGACCTCCCCGTCGTCGCCCAGATGACCGTGGGCACCGATGGATTGACCTACCTCGGCACCGCCCCCGAGGATTTCGCCAAGACGCTCACGGAGTGGGGTGCCGACGTCATCGGAGTGAACTGCTCGGTGGGACCTGCGGGCGTGCTCGATGCCATCGAGCGGATGGCGAAGGTCACCGACCGTCCCCTGTCGGGCCAACCCAACGCCGGGCTCCCGAAGGCCGTCGAAGACCGGAAGATCTACCTGGCGTCTCCCGAGTATGTCGCGAGCTATGCCAAGCGGATGGTCGAGGCGGGTGCCCGGTTCGTGGGTGGCTGCTGCGGAACCACGCCGGAGCACATCCGGCGCATCCGGGCGTATGTCGCCAGCGTTTCCCCGCGCCGCCACGCGACCGTCGTCTCGCGGACCGCAGTGACTCCTCCCGCGGGGGTCACCGAAGTCCCGCTGGCCGAGCGGTCGCGCTGGGGAGCGAAGCTCGCGCGCGGCGAGTTCGTCACGACGGTGGAGATTCTGCCGCCCAAGGGTGTCGACCCGTCACCCATGCTCGCGCAATGCCGGGCGTTGAAGGCCGCCGGTGTCGACGCGGTGAACATCCCCGACGGACCCCGCGCGATGAGCCGGATGGGTGTGATTCCATCCGCACTCCTCATCGAACGGGAAACCGGCATCGAAACCGTGATGCACTACTGCTGCCGGGACCGGAACCTCCTGGGCATGCTGTCGGACCTCCTCGGCGCGGCCGCCGCGGGGCTCCACAATGTCCTGATCATCACCGGTGATCCGCCGAAGATGGGGCCCTACCCGGAGGCGACGGCGGTCTTCGACATCGACTCGATCGGACTCACGAACCTGGTATATCGTCTCAACCAGGGCCTGGATCCCGGTCACAACCCGATCGGGTCGCCGACGAGGTGGGCGATCGGGGTGGGCGTCAATCCGGGCGCGCCCGACTTGGACCGGGAGCTGTCGCGATTCGCGTGGAAGGTGGACGCGGGCGCCGATTTCGCGGTCACGCAGCCGGTGTTCGATCCCCACCAGCTCGAAACGTTCCTGAAGCGGGTGGAGAGCTTCCGCATTCCGGTGGTGGCCGGCATCTGGCCGCTGGTGAGCCTCCGGAACGCCGAATTCCTGGCGAACGAAGTTCCGGGAGTTTCGGTACCCGAGGAGATTCTCCGGCGGATGCGGGACGCGCAGGAGAAAGGACGGGAGGCGGCACTGTCAGAGGGCGTCAAGGTCGCTCGGGACATGCTGGCGGGCGTGCGAGGGGCCGTGCAAGGCGTGCAGGTGAGCGCCCCCTTCGGCCGCGTGGAGGTCGCGCTGGACGTCATCAAGTGAAACCGGTCTTCTCGGCCCGCGATCCCGTGGAGGCGCATCTGCTCCGCGCGGTGCTCGAGAGTGAAGGTATCGAGGCGAAGGTGATGGGAGAGTTCCTGTATCTGGCCCGGGGCGGCGTCCCCTTCGACAATCATACCGAGCCGTCCGTCTGGGTGTCCGACGAGGATGTTGACCGGGCCCGGACAGTGGTGGAGGCCTTCGTCAGGCGCCGTGACCTCACCATCGAGCCGGACTGACTTACATTCCCGGTGTCCCCATCAGGGAGTTCAGTTGCAACGAGTCATGATGCTGGGCGTCGCCGGCCTGCTGCTCGCCGGTGGCTTGAGCGCGCAGACGCCGGCGCCCAAGCCCGCCCCTCCCACCCCGCTGGCGGTGGGAACCCAGGCTCCGGACTTCGCCCTTCCCGGCGCCACCCGCTACGGCCTCATGGCCCGGCCGGTGCACCTGTCGGACTTCAAGGGCAAGACCGTCGTCCTCGCCTTCTTCTACGAGGCGCGCACCAAAGGCTGAACCATCCAAATGGAAGCGTACCGTGATCAGTACGCTACGTTGCTGAAGGATGGGAAGAAGGTGGTGGTCATCGGCATCAGCATGGATGCCGACACGACGCTCCACGCCTGGATGCACGATGAAGACTTCCCGTTCGTGTTCGTCTCAGATACCGGCGGTGCGGTGGGCCAGAAGTACGGCGCCTATTCGGTCGAGAACAAGATCGACGTCCGATACTTGTTCGTGATCGACGGGAGCGGCAAGATCACCCACGTGATCGCACCGTTCCACGTGCTCGATCCGGCCGACTACAACACGATGAAGGCTGCGGTAGACTCGGTAACGAAGTAGCCCGACAAGAAGGCGTGGGGAGGTGGGA
>DASUBP010000141.1:0-3955 GCA_035763205.1 Gemmatimonadales bacterium | reverse complement strand
ATGCAGCGGGACCTCCCCGCCGGATCGCGGTCCCGTGAAGATGTCGACGAAATCCAGCGCTCGGCCGCGAGGGCCGCGGGACTGACCCGGCAGCTCCTCGCGTATTCGCGGCGGCAGGTGCTCCAGCCGGAGGTGCTGGACCTGAACGTCGTCGTCAGCGAGATGGACAAGATGCTGCAGCGGCTGATCGGCGAAGACGTGGAGCTCGTGACCATTCTGGGGGAGGACCTCGGGCGGGTCATGGCCGACCCAGGCCAGATCGAGCAGGTGTTGCTGAATCTCGCCGTGAACGCCCGGGACGCCATGCCCCAGGGAGGCCGCCTCACCATCCGGACGGCCAACCGGCGGGACACCCCCGTTCCCGGGACCTCCGATCAACCGGTGTCGCGCGTGATGCTGGCGATCACCGACACGGGCATTGGAATGGATGACCGAGTCCGGTCCCACCTCTTCGAACCGTTCTTCACCACCAAAGAGGTCGGCAAAGGAACGGGGCTGGGGCTGGCCACGGTGTACGGGATTGTGCGGCAGAGTGGCGGGTCCATCTCGGTCGAGTCAGCGCCCGGAAAGGGCAGCACGTTCTCCGTGTTTCTCCCTCGGGTCGAGGACGCCAGTTTCCGGCGGGCCTCCCTGCCGGCGGCGGTTCCGGCGGACTCCGGTGAGAAGCGCGCGCCCGCTGCGCAGATCCTCCTGGCGGAGGACGAGCCGCGGGTTCGGCTGCTGACGCAGCGGGTACTGGAGGCTCGTGGCTACCGGGTGCTGTCGGCGACCGACGGGCAGGTCGCCCTGGAGCTCGCCTCGGACCCTGCCCTGACGCTCGACCTGCTCGTCACCGACGTGGTCATGCCCGGCATGAGCGGCCCCGACCTGGCGCGCCGTCTGCGGGAGTCGCGCCCCGGGCTGCCCGTCGTGTATATGTCGGGGTACGCGGACCAGGGTTTGGCCCACGAAGCCGCCGCCACGGGTGGCGCCTTTCTCTCCAAGCCCTTCGAAACGGAAACACTGGAGCGGCTGGTGCAATCCGCACTCGATCGACGGCCCCAATAGACCGGAGCGACCAGGGACGTGCAAATCCTCATCGTCGAAGACGAGTCTGTCACCCGGGAAGTCCTCAAGCGGCTGCTCCTGGCCGCCGGCCACGCAGTTACCGACGCTGCGGATGGGGCCGAAGCCTGGGAAGTCCTGCAGTCTATCCGGATCCCGGTGGTCATTTCCGACTGGGAGATGCCGCAGATGGAGGGACTGGATCTGTGCCGGAAGATCCGAAGTCGCTCGGGAGAGTACACGTATTTCATCATGCTGACGGCGAAAAGCGGGCGGGCCGAGTACCTCGAAGCGATGGATGGGGGGGTCGACGACTTCCTCGCCAAGCCGCTCGACGCCGTCGACCTGCAGTGCCGGCTTCGGGTCGCGGAGCGTATCCTCGGACTTCGGAGGGAAGTGCAGCAGCTGGAGGGTCTGCTTCCGATTTGCAGCTACTGCAAACGGATTCGGGATGAAATGAACCGTTGGACATCGATCGAGACCTACATCGAACAGCGTTCGCGTGCGGAATTCAGCCACGGCATTTGCCCGGATTGCTACGAGAAACACATCGAGCCGGTACTGAATCCAGGTCAATAAATCCCGTATGTACACCGAAGAAACTAGCAATTATCAGACGAAATCGGCGATTGTGTGCTCACTTTTTCACATAACTCATTATTGCACATACTATTATAGTAGCGCAATACCTGTCCAGTAGTGATATACCATTGTAGCGTAATGAGTTGACAAACGAAATCGGGTCGCCCAGGCCCCCTGCCGCTAGATTTCCCGCAATGCCACTCCCCCCTATCGCTGGCCACGAAGCGCTGCGGGCGCGCTTCGCCGATGCAATCCGGGCTGGCCGTCTCCCACAGACTCTGTTGTTCGAGGGCCCCAGGGGGGTCGGGAAGCAGCGATTGGCGTTGTGGCTGGCCCAGACGCTTCTCTGCGAAACGGCGTCTGCGCCGTGCGGAAAATGCGCGTCGTGCCGGCAGGTCGAAAACCTGAGCCACCCGGATCTGCACTGGTTCATCCCGGTTGAGCTCACGAAGAAAGGCGCTGACGCAGACAAGCAGATCGACCTCGTGGAAGAGGCGATCGGCGAGGTGCTGGCCGAGCGTCGCGAAGAGCCTTTCTACGCTGCCCCGGCGGGACTGGCGGCGCACAGCATGGCGTCGGCGCGCCTGATGCTCAGGCGTCTCGCACTGAGGCCCGTCCAGGGTTCACGGGCCGTCTTCATCTTGGGCGATGCGGAGCGTTTGGCGGCACAGAAGGGTCAGGACGGAGCGGCAAACGCGGTGCTCAAGGCACTCGAGGAGCCGCCGCCGACAGCCTTCATCATCCTGACGACGAGTGAACCCGACGCGCTCTTGCCGACGATCCTCTCCCGGACGGTCCGGGTGAGAGTAGGCAGGTTGCCAGACAGTGTTGTGACATCATTCGTACAGCAACACATGATGTCACGCCTAGGGGACGCCGCAAGCGTCGCGCGGCGGGTACAGGGTGCCGAGGGAGCGATTGGCAGGCTAGTTGCGACTGAGGGAAACGAGGGGAGCGGGGCCGCCGCAGCGGACCGACTCCTGCAAGCCATACGGGGTGGAATGGCAGCGCGGTATGGAGCGGCGCTGGCGCAGCCCCCGTTCCAGGCGCGCGGAGCGTTCACATCGATGCTCGACGCGCTCCTCGAACGCCTCCGGGACGAAGCCCGCGAGGGTGGCGACACGAGCAAAGTGATGGCGGCGATGACACGGGTGCTCGAAGCGCGGGAGCTGGCCCAGGGCAACGTGAATCCTCAGCTCCTGACGGCCGTCTTGACTGAGGATCTGGCCGGTGGGGGGCGCTCGTGAAGCTCTCGCACCTGGATCAGGAAGGCCGTGCCCGCATGGTGGACGTCAGCGGCAAGCCCGCGACGGCCCGCAGCGCGGTGGCCGAAGGCACCATCCGGATGTCGGAGGAAGCGTTCCGGCTGGTCCGGGACCAGGCGGTGGCGAAGGGCGACGTCCTCGGCGTCGCGCAGGTGGCGGGGACCATGGCGGCCAAGCGGACGGCCGAGTTGATCCCGCTCTGCCACCCGCTGGCGCTGGACCACATCGCTGTCGAGGCGACGCTGGACGAGGCCCTGCCGGGAGTACAGGTCCGGGCGTCGGCCCGGATGGTGGGCCGGACCGGGGTGGAAATGGAAGTCCTGACGGCCGTGAGCGTCGCGCTCCTGACCGTCTATGACATGGTGAAGGCGGTGGACCGGCATATGGAAATCGGGCCGGTGCGCCTGGTTGAGAAGCATGGCGGGACCTTCATCGAAGCTTGATGGAGCTTTGAACCGGGGATGGCAGGTTGTCCCGGAGACAGTTCTTCACAAGAGAGGTATATGCGCACCACGACCCAGCGACTGATGCTGCGGGGGACGGTGATCGTAGGGTTCGCGTTGGCGGTGAGTGCCGTCGGCGGATGGGTCCGTCGCGCCACTGCGGACAACGTGACCCTCCCCGAAGCCACGGTTCCAGCCGCGGACGTGCGAGGCATGGAACAGACTCTGGATCAGGTCCAGGGTGAGCTGACGGTGGCCAAGCTGCAGTTGGAGCGGGCGACCGCCATCATCGGGTTTTCCAGCAAGTACGGGATTCCCGCGGACCTGGCCAGCAATATCTACGACATGTCGAGCTCGGAAGGTGTAGACCCCGTGCTGGCCTTCCGGCTGGTCCGGGTGGAATCGGGTTTCGATCCGCGGGCCAAGAGCCGCGCGGGCGCGATCGGCCTGACGCAGGTGCTCCCCAGCACCGCGCGTCTCTACGAGCCCGGGTTGTCCGTCGAGCAGCTGTACGAGCCGGCGACCAACCTGCGCCTCGGCTTCCGGTATCTGCACGATCTGATGGCCCGGTACGGTACGTTGAACCACGCCCTGGTCGCCTACAACAGCGGCCCCGGCAAG
>DASUBP010000140.1:0-9602 GCA_035763205.1 Gemmatimonadales bacterium | reverse complement strand
GATCCGGATGGCGCGGGACGATCTCCCCTCCTCATCGTCGGTGGATCTGCGGACCAGCGCGGCGTGGTGACGTCCGCGTCGTACGAAGCACGCGCGTACGGGGTCTCCTCCGCCATGCCGATGGCGCGGGCGGCGCGCCTGTGTCCCGACGCGATGATCGTCCCGGTGCCGTGGGAAGCCTGTGTGGAGAAGGGCGAGGAGATCCGCGCGGTGCTCGAGAGGTTCACGCCCACGGTCGAGCGCGCGAGCTCGGACGAGTTCTACCTCGACATGTCCGGCACGGAGCGCCTCTACAAGAACGAGCACCTTTCGGAGACCGCGCGACGCATCCGTACCGCCGTGAAGGACACCACCAAGTTGTCGGTGTCGATCGGAGGCGGGACGTCGAAGCTCGTAGCGAAGCTGGGAGCGGGGAGAGCGAAGCCCAGAGCGGGGGTCGAAGGGAAGGCGGTCGTGATCGTGGAACCCGGGGCGGAAGAGGCTTTTCTTCGCGAATTCTCTCTGGCCGATCTCCCCGGCGTAGGTCCGCGTTTTCAGGAAGAGCTGGCGCGTTTCGGGCTCCGCGAGGTGACCGACGCCCTCCGCCACGACCTCAAGACACTCCAGGGATGGCTCGGCGAGCGCGCGGGTGCGTGGCTGCACCGGCGGATTCGCGGGCAGGACGAGTCGCAGGTCGACAGCTCCGGTGACGCCAAGTCCATCTCGAGGGACGAAACCTTCGCGAAGGACCTGAACGACGCGGAGTCACTGGACCGGGAGCTCGTGGCATTGGCGGGCCGGGCGTCGGCGGACCTGCGGGCGTCGGGGCTCGCGGCGAGGACGGTGACGGTGCGGATCAAGGACGCCGACTTCACCTTGCGGCAATCGAGCCGGACGTTGCCGGCGCCGATCATTTCGGACCGCGCCGTACTGGCGACGGCGCGCGAGCTGCTCGCGACGTTGCGGAAAGCCCGTCACGTACCGGCGCGGCTGCTGGGGGTCGGGCTCTCGCAGCTCTTGCGGGAGGGGGCTCCCGATCAGCTCACGCTGTTCGAGAGCGCGCCACAGGGAGTCGAGACGGAGCGGGACCGGACGCTCTCACGCATGGTAGACCAGATCCGGGACCGGTATGGTCCCGATGCGGCGGGGTGGGGCCGTTAACTAGTTGTTCGCGAAGCGTTCGAGGAAGCTGCGCTCGTCTGAAGACAGGGACGCCGGGCCGCCCTGGTCGAGCTTCGTCATGATGCGCCCCAGCTCTTCCCGGTTGACGGGGTGCAGTCCGGCGGGATCGATACTGCGCCACCGGGCGACGGTTTCGGGTGACTTGGGCAGGGGGGCGGCCGGCGTGGCCTTGGCCCGGAATTTCTGACTGCCGGTCTGATGCTTCAGGAAGGTCAGGTAGAGATAACCGCCCACGAATCCGCCCAGGTGCGCCCAGTGCGCTACCCCTGGTTCGATGTAGCCGCCTCCGCCGAGGATCGAAATGGCCGTCAGGCCGCCGACCAGGACGATGGCGGGAACCGGGATCAGGCCCCAGATGAGCAGGCGGTCACGGGGCCAGAACATGGCGTAGGCGAGGTACACGGCGAAGATGGCCGCCGAGGCGCCCACGATCGGAGCCGGACTGAGTGCCAGGGACATGGCTCCCCCGGCAAGTCCTCCGATGAAGTACAGGCCGAGAAAACGCGGACCGCCAAGACGGACTTCGACGCGCGGCCCGAGGAAGAACAATCCGAGCATGTTCCAGAGGATGTGCTGGAATCCGGCGTGCGTGAACATGTACGTGATCAAGGTCCACGGCGCCACCACGAGACTGATCCGGCTGAGCTGCAGGTAATTGATCAGCGCCGGAGACTGGGTCTCCAGGATGTAGACCACGATGTTGGCCAGAATCAGCCGCTTGATCCAAGGCGTCATGTCGAGAACGCTAGATGGAGGTTGCCGACGCCGCAACGAGGGTTAGTTTTTCCGCGCCCCATGAAGTTCTCCTGGTCGATCCTGCTCCTGCTCGCCGCCTGCCGCGGGACCGCCACGCCAGCGGTCTCGTCCGTGCGTGTTCCGGCCGACTCCGAGATTCCGTCGGGTCCTCTGGGTGCGTCGATCCGCCGCGGCCTCGCGCTCCTTACCGCCACGCATGACAGCCTTCCCACCTACGTGGGCAATGGCCTGCGGTGTGTCAGCTGTCACCTCGACGAGGGACGCCGCTCGCCACAGTCGTGGGTCGGCGTCACGGGCCGGTACCCGCAGTACCGCTCGCGCTCCGGCACGGTGGAAACCATCGAATACCGGATCAACGGCTGCTTCCTTCGCTCGCTGAACGGCAAAGCGATTCCCGTCGACGGCAACGACATGCGGGACATCGTATCGTACTTGACGTTCCTGTCGACCGGCCAGCGCGTAGGCTACAAAGCCCCCCCTCCGGATACCCGCTGGAGCGGCCTCAGGCCTGATACGGCGGCGGGCAACAAGTTCTTCGCGACGAATTGCGCCCGTTGTCACGGGGAGGACGGTGGGGGCACGATCGCGGCTCCGCCGGTCTGGGGTCCCAGGTCGTACAACATCGGGGCGGGCATGTCGCGGGCCCGGACGGCGGCGCCGTTCATCGTGGCGAACATGCCGTTCGACAAGGCGATCACCCTGACGGACCAGCAGGCCCTCGACGTCGCCGCCTACATCAACTCGCGGCCACGCCCGGATTTCGCAGGGAAGGCCAACGATTGGCCGAACGGCGACGCGCCTCCCGATGTCGCCTATCAGACGAAAGCGGCGCACCCGGCGCCGCCCGGATCCCGCGCCCACTGACTGTCGGGCGCGTTCACCCGTACCACTTGGAGGTCTCGAACATGCTCGACCTGAAGCTCTCCACCCACCGACGTGGCTTTCTGGGACGCGTCGCAGCCGGCGCCGCCGCGCTCGGCCTCGGGTCCGTCGTCTCACCGGTGGCCGCGGCCGCGGAAAACGCGGGCGTGACTCCCGCCGCCGACCCGGCGTTCGAGGGCTGGCTGAACAAGATCAACGGGAAGCACAAGTCGATGTACGACGCGCCCGAGGTCAACAGCGGGTTCTGTTTCATCTGGGCGCGGGTGTGGCTCAACACCTGCAATGCCACCTACGGGACCACGGACGCGGACAATACGGCGGCCATCGTGGTCCGGCACTCTGCCTTCGCTCTCGCCGTCCAGGATTCGGCTTGGGCCAAGTACAAGCTCGGGGAATTCATCAAGCTCAATGACGCCAAGACCGGCGCCCCGTCGGTCCGGAATCCGTTCTACAAGATGGCGGCCGCCGACCAGCTCCTGCCCGGATACGGCATCGACGAGCTGCTCTCCAAGGGAGTTCTCGTCGGCGTCTGCAACGTCGCGCTCACGGTATTCAGCGGCATGCTGGCGTCGAAACTCGGTGGCGGATTGACGGGGGACGGCGTGAAAAACGATCTGGTCGCCAACCTCATCCCGGGGGTCGTGGTGGTGCCGTCGGGAGTGCTGGCGGTCAATCGGACGCAGGAGAAGGGCTGTACCTACACGTTCGCTGGATGAGACAAAGGGAGGAGGGAGGGGGGAGGGGTCGACTCCTCCCTCCTCCCTCGTCCCGCTATTTCGGCCGCGCGCTCCCGAACTGCTTCGGGTCCCACAGCGTGGCGGCCAGCGGGTCTCCGGTACGGATGTCGATGTACTCTTCCAGCCAGCTGGGCTTCCCGTTGATCAGGAACCGCACCCGCGCCGAGAGCCAGGCCTTCCCGATGGCGCGATAGTCCTCGAAGCGCGTGTCCTGCAGCACCGTCGTGTCCCGCTGTCCCGGCTCCACGATTCTCAGGAACAGCAAGCGGTCCTTGTCGATCCAGAACTGCTTGTGTCGGGTGTCTCCCTTGTCGACGCCGACCACATAAGCCGGATGCCCATCCCACGTGTCTTCGTGGATCTTCGACAGGTCGAACCCGAGCTTCGTCAGCTTCGCGATGGTGGTCTCGGCGGGCGTCGCGTAGACGTCGAACCCGAGGATCATCAGGGGGTGCAGGAAGGGAGCGGCCCGGCGCAGGGAGTCGTGGCCGAAGACGTAGAGTGAGTCGGCGCGGAACAGGTACCCCTGTCCCGAATCCGCGGGCAGGAAGTCGATGCGCAGCTGGCCCGGAATGTTCGCGTACTCCTTCCAGACCGAGTGGGTCTCCTTGCCGGCGGTATCGGTGGCCGTGTTGTTCTGCGTAAAGCTCAACGTCTTGTACCACTGACCCGCGTAGCGATCGTGCATGGCCCGGATCAGCTCCTGCCCGTTCCTGGGGGCCGGTGGATTCCCGGCGCCGAGGAGCATCAGGGGAACGACAAGAATTCCGAAGCGCACGGGCATCCTCCGTTCAAGGGGTCAGGGGTCGGGGTCGGGGGTCACGGGCGCGGTGGGAGCATCTGACGCCTGACCCCTGGTACCTGACGCCTGCTGTTCAGCGCTCGAGCCGGTATCCGGTCTTTCGGACAGTGAGAATATGGCGCGGAACGGCGAGATCGTTCTCGAGTTTCCGCCGGAGCTCGGCGATATGGGTATCGACGGTCCGGGACATGACGGCGGCGCTGTACCCCCACACTTCGGTGAGAAGCTCCGCCCGTGACGCGACGGCGCCGCGCCGGTCGATGAGCGCGAGGAGGAGGTCGTACTCCTTGGGCGTGAGCGTCACCGCCTCGCCATGCCGCCGGACCGTGCGGGAGGCGGTGTGGACCTCGATGTCACCGAACGTCTCGACCGGCGGAGCCTTGGGAGGCTCGGCGGCTGTGGCGCGGCGCAAGAGGGCTTCGACGCGGGCCAGGAGCTCCAGTACACCGAAGGGCTTGGTGACGTAGTCGTCGGCGCCGAGCCTGAGCCCCCGAACCTTGTCGGACTCGTCCCCCCGGGCGGTGAGGATCAGGACCGGCAGGCGGCGACCTTCGTCCCGCAGTGTTCGCAGCACCCGAAACCCGTCGAGTCCCGGCAGCATCAGATCGAGGATGACGAGATCAGGCTCGGTCTTCCGGACCCGGGCCAATCCCTCCGCGCCGTCCCCGGCGACGTCCACCTGATGACCTTCGATCTCCAGGTTGTTCCGGAGACCATAGGCGAGGTCCTGATTGTCCTCGATGACCAGCACTTTGCTCACGTCAGGGCCTCCATGGCTTGCTGCGGTTGCGTCAGTGGTTGTGGGGGCGTGGCATCAGGGAGCTCGATCACGAAGCGCGCCCCGCCCGCTTCGGCTTCATCGCACCACACCCGCCCACGGTGGAGCACCGCGAGCTCCTTCACCACCGCGAGTCCGATTCCCGTTCCGGCCACGGACGACCCCCGATCCCGGCGCAGGCGCCAAAAGCGATCCCACACCCGCTCGCGGGCTTCCACTGGTACACCAGGACCGAGGTCGTCGACCTTGATCCGGAGGTAGCCACCCCAGCCCTCGAGAGTGATGGTGACGGTCTGGCCATCCGGCCCGTATTTCACGGCGTTGTCGAGGAGGTTGAGGAGCATCTGATGCAACGCTCCCGGGTCCACGACCGCGACCAGGCGCTCGTCCAATACGGTCCGTACGGTGACTCGGCGGGCGGCCGCGAGTGGCTCGAACTTCTCCACGGCGGACCTGATCAGCGGCGCGATGTGCTCGGGTGCCGCGTCGATGCGGGCCGCGTAGCGCTCCGACCGCGAGAAGTGGAGCAGGTTTTCCACCAGGTGCGTCAGTCGCCGGGCTTCCTGATCGATGATGACGAGAGAGCGCGTACGCTCCTCTTGCGACCGCACCCGCCCGAGCCGGAGGGTCTCCGAGAACATCCGGATCTGGGCCAGCGGCGTGCGCAGCTCGTGGGAAACGCTCGCGACGAAATCGGAACGCAGGGCTGCGAGCGCGTACTCCCGGCGCAGCTGATACAAGATGCCGGCCACGAGGATGGCCGTGATAAAGAGCAGTCCGGTGATGAGTGGGAGCCGCGAGCGGGGCAGTCCGCCGATGACGAGCTTGGGGCCCATGTCGGGACGCAGGGTCACTTCAAACCGCAAATGGCCGAGCATGGTCGTCGAGGTATCGTGCCCCGTGAAGAGGGCGGGGAACCCGCCGGGGGAGCGGTAGATATCCCGCCCGTCCGCATCCTGGATCGCGACCGATCCGATGGAGTCGTACGGGATGCCGCCGGTCAGCGTCGGCGGGATGAGGGGACCACTCTCCGCGGCGTCGATGAACAGTGGAGTCAGCGTCGAAAGCTCGGCCGCGAAGCCGACCGCTTCACGGGGCGCTCCCTTGGCGTCGCGCTCCAGCTTGTACGCCAGCATCAACCGGTGGGCGGACGGCGCTCCCACGATCACGGCGTCGGCCCACTCCGGACGGTGCACGCCCCGGACGTAGCTGTCGAGCGTGTCCGTGACCCATCGCCGCAGCGCGGAGTCCGCCGGTGCGCCGCGAATCACGAGATCATGTTTCGGAAAGGTCAGGTCGAAGGCGAACGACATCTTGGAAAGGAACGCGCGGGTGGCGGAATCGGACCGTTGCCCCAGCTCACTCGGAGACGGCAGGGCGTTCTGGTGAGTCTCCGTCCTCAGGCGATCCAGCGCACCCAAGGCGCGGCCGAACCCGTAGTAGCCGAGCTCGTTGGAGGTGCGGGTGGACAGCTGATGTGCGGCAAACGCCGAGTAATCGCGAAGTACGCGTTCGGCCGTGGCGCGGTGCGACGTGACCTCGAGGACCGACTGATACGCGAGGAGCGCGGTGATGCCCAGAGTGGCCACCAGCAACACGGCGACCAGGACCCCGCGGGGCCGGCCACTGCCTGGCGCTGTATGGGAGAAGAAAGCCATCGGACCCTGAAACTACTCGGGGGTACCCCGGTCCGCACGAGCCTCACGGGATCCTAACCTCGGCGCCCCAGCCATTCCTGGCCGTCCCGGCCGGGGCCGCCGTGGCAGGGAGTTACAGCTTCACTTCGATGGTCGCGCCGCGCTTGTAGCGGATGTACAGCCAGGCCATCGGAACGACCAGCGTCGCCGCCGCGATGACCGTGAGACCGAGGAGCAGGGCCGCGAGCAAGACGCCTTGCTGGGAGGTCTCGGCCGCGTCGAAGAGCGCCGCGTCTTGCCGCCCGAGGAGGATAGTCATCGACTGCCGGGCATTCATGGTGGCCGCCGGGTCGACGCTCGCGAGACCCTCGAGAATCGACCGCACCTGCGCCTGGTCGGACGTGTCCGCCAGGGTCTTGCCGAGGTCCGCGAGATTCGTCCGGAGATGGTCGCGGAGCTGATCGCGCTGCGACTGGGCTTGAGGCGTCTTGTACGCCGCGTCCGTGCTCGTGGCCATCTGATGCCACACTTCGTAGGCCGCCGAGTAGCTGTGCAGGGTTTGCGAAACCTGGGCACCCGTCCGCACCGTGGTCGACGCCCGGTTGAGCGAGTGGATCAAGTCGATGCCAAAAATGAAGGCGATCAGCAGCGTAGCCGCGCTGATGGTGACGGCGATGCCGGGCCGGATGAACGTGTAGTCCTTCATCGCGATGGCGAAGGACGAACGTCCGACGGACGGGCGCGGCGGCATGGGATTGCTCATCGGGCTCCGAGAACTCGTTGAGAAGAGGCCCCTACGGTATCCGTCACCGGAAGAGGCGTCAATGGGCGAGCACCGGCTGGAGGGCTTGTGCCGCCTGGTGAATCACGGCCGTGTACCGGTCCAGGGCCGCCGCCACCCGGGCCGCCTGCGCCTGCGCCTCGGCGGCCTTCCCCTGATCCACGCCCTCTCTGATTCCGGGCATCGTCTTCACACCGTACCCGGTATAGAACCCCGGTGCGTAGAGGAGATGCCGGTACCAGGGACGACGGGGCAGTCCGGTGGTGTCCGAGAGTGCCCGTTCCGCTCGGGCCAGCGACTGATTGATGGCGAGGAGCGCCGGACGGCGTTTCACGAGCGTGGTCGACGGCATCGAATCGAGCCGCGCGGACACCCGGCCGTATTCGGCCGCGGCGGAATCGAGGCGGACCAGCGCCGCCTGCACAGCGGAGAGATCGAGGGACCTGGTCTGCGAGTCCTTCTTGGCCGCCTTCGCGATCTCGTCGGCGTACTTGCGGTAGGTGCTCGCGGCCCTCGTGAACTCGTACGGCAGGAGTGGGGCGTCCGCCATGCGAAGCACCGCCGTCGCCATGGTCTGCGCTTCAGTCACGCCGTAAGCGAATCCTGAGTCCAGGAATCGATCATAGAACGAGTACGAGTCGTAGATCGAGTGGTAGATGCCGGACGGCGTTGCGCCGCCGAAGCCGGTGGAGACCGATGGGACCGCCAGGTGATCGATGAAAACAGAATAGTCGGAGCCGGAGCCGAGCGCGCCGAGGTGGAAGGCGTTGCCCGCCGTCGAATCGGCGTGTCGTTCCGTGCGCTCATGGTCGAGCAGAGCAGTGAGCACGCTCTTGCCGGTCGCGGGGTCACGCACGTCGCGCGCGACTTGCTCCATGAAGGCTTCGAGGCTGTGCGAACCTTCGGCGCCGAGCCACCCTTTGTCATTCGTATCCGAGTTGTAGTAGACGACGGCCTTCTGTTCCAGCTCGGCGGCGTGCCGTTCCGCCCACTCCGTGGAGCCGAGGAGTCCCCACTCTTCACCATCCCACGCGGCGAAGATGATGGTTCGCGCGGGCTTCCATCCCGACTTCACCAGCGTCCCGAGTGCGCGGGCGGTCTCTTCGAGCGCCACCTGGCCCGAGATGGGGTCTTCGGCGCCGTTCACCCACGCGTCGTGGTGGTTGCCGTACACGACCCACTGGTCGGGGTCGGTCGCCCCACGGATGGTCGCGATCACGTCGTAGAGCGGTCGGGTCTTCCACTCGAACGACACCGCCAGGTGCACGCGCGCCGGGCCCGAGCCGATGTGATAGGTGATCGGCAGCGCCCCACGCCAATTCTCCGGGGCGACGGGGCCAGTCAGGTTCCGCAGCAGGGGCAGGGCGTCGCCATAGCTGATCGGCAGAACGGGGATCGTTTCGATGGTCGTGGCTTGCGCGATGGAAAGACGATGGGTGTCGCCCGGCACCGAGCCCCAACCGGGTGAAAGCGGATCGCCCGGGTAGAGCGGCATGTCCATCACGCTGCCCCGTTGCACGCCCATGTCGGGCCGCATCGGTCCCTTGGGATAGACGTCCTGGTCGAAATAGCCGTCGTCCCGCGGGTCCGAATAGATCAGGCACCCCACGGCGCCATGTTCCGCCGCGACTTTCACCTTGATCCCGCGCCACGAGCCACCGTACCGCGCGATGACGATCTTGCCCTTCACGCTGATGCCGAGGCTGTCGAGGACCTTGTAGTCGTCGGGCACGCCGTAATTCACGTAGACCAGGTCGGCGGTGACGTCACCGTCCGCCGAATACGCGTTGAACGTCGGCAGCTGATCCGTCTGCCCGGAGGTCGAATCCTCGGGGAGTGCGGGCTCCTTCAGCACCGCCGTGTACCGCTCGGGCCCCACCAGCTCGAGGGTACGGGAGACGGGACGGGGCATGAGCGCTTCGAATTGCTCGATGTGGGCGTCGAGCCCGAACGACTTGAAGCGGGCCAGGATCGTTTCGGCCACGCGCCGGGAGCGCTCGGTCCCCGCTTCGTGCGGGAAGGCCGACAGGAGCCTGATGTTGACGCGCACGCTGTCCGGGTTGGGCAC
>DASUBP010000139.1:0-15450 GCA_035763205.1 Gemmatimonadales bacterium | reverse complement strand
CCGGCGCAGAGCAGGGCCTCGAGCTCGGGGAGCTGGGGGTGGCTCGGCAGAATGACGACGAAGATCGCGACCAGCATCTCGATCACGTAGCCGATGGCGATGATGCGCGGAATGACACCGAGGATGAGGAGGACGGCGCCGACGGTCTCCAGCGCGATCACGATGTAGGCGAACACGGTCGAGAACGGAATGCCCGCGCCGTGGAAGAATCCGGCGACGCCGGCAGCGCCCATGTGCAGCTTCTGAATCCCGTGATGCAAGAAGATCAGCCCCACCGCGATCCGCAGCAGCACCGCCGCGTACGGTGTCAACCGGTTCATGGCATCCTCATTTGCAGGTATTCGTGACCGTGATCAGGGGGGCGACGAAATCGCCCCGGATCGCGAGTACGCCCGATGGGTCCGTGTAGTCGTCCGCGCGCTGCCCGTTGAAGTAGAACGATCCGGCGATCGCGTGCCCGCCCGTCACGGTAGTCTCCTGCCGGATCTTCACATAGCCCCCCGGCCGGGAAACGGCCAGGATCGGATTCCCGCCCACGGTCGACGTCCACGCGGCGGCTGAGCGCGGCGGGGAGCAGAGGAACGAGTTGCTCTCCGCCTCCGTGACGGAGACCGAGTCGAGGCCCAGGCTGTCGGGACCCCCGTTTACCGCGGTCTGGCTCAAGACGTTAACGAGCTCAGTCGCCACGCCGTTCACCACGACCTTGAGGGTCAGGAGGAACGTGGGTGTTCCGCCGGCGCGGGTGTAGTTCTGCGCCCGGACCGTGCTGGCCGAGCGCTGTGCGCTCACGCTGCCGTTGACGGTGTATGCCGCCCCGCCGCCCGTCGTGTCAGCCATCGAGACGACCTGCACCGTCCCGTTGGCCGTGAGCGCGCCGAGGTGGGCGAGATACGGGGCGGGGGCACCGGTTCCCGTCGACACCACGCGCCCGGTGGCCGAGTCGACCGTGAAGTACCCGTTGACCGAGGCGGAGAACCATGGGGGCGCAATGGCTCCGCCACTCTTGTTCCGGATGGAGACCGGGACAACGAAGGTGTCTTGAGGCATCAGGACGATCTGGGGGAGCAGCAATGCCAGATCGAGCGTGTCGGTCACGACCACGAGCGCCTGTCCCGTCACGCCGCTCGCAGTCACGGTCAGGACGGCCGTGCCGCTGCCGACCGCCTTGAGCGCGCCGCTGGAAGCGTCTACCAGGACGACGGTGCTGTCGCTGCTGGACCAGTTCTTCGGACCCGAAGTACCGACGCTCCCGTTGCCGTTGTAGTAGGTCGCGGTCAGCGCGGCACCCGAGTCACCCACGTACAGGGAGTCGACCAGGGGCTGGACGGTGATGAACGGCAGCGGCGCGGTGGAGACGGAGTGCGAGCAGGCCAGGGCGGACGTGGCGATGGCCGCGGCGGCGATGAGTGCAGGACGGACGGGACGAATTGGGAGACCCCCTAGAACATCGACATCGCGAGGAACGAACGGAGATTGTCGTTCGTCACCCGCAGGCGGCCGCAGAGGAGGCGCACCACCGACCAGAGAACCTTGTACGCGATGTCACGGTTGAAGTCGAGCAGGAGCTCGAAATCGGAGCGAGAAATGGTGATCAGAGTGCACGAGATGTTGGCGATGGCGTCGGTGGACCGTTCGGACCGGTCGAAAATCGCCATTTCACCGAAGTTCGCCCCCGGTTTCAAAACGGCCAGGGCTTCCTCGCCGGAGCCCGGGATGGTCCGCGAAATGCGCACTTCCCCTTCGGCAATGATGAACAGCCGGTTCCCGGGCTCGCCTTCCTTGAAGATGTACTGGCCCACGGTGAACTTCTGTTCCCGGCACACTTCCGACACCCGCGCGAGCTCACCCTCGTCGAGGTCTTGGAAGATGGCCGCCTGTTTCAGCAGATTGAGGTCCACAGGGTCAAGGTACCCGGGGGCGTATGGACCGGCAAGTGAAACCATGGTTCACCCCTGCGGATGCGCTGACGTCGCTGCGTCTTCCGCTGGCGGTGGCCTTCCCGCTGGTGACGGGGATGCCGCTGCGGTTGGCGATCATCGGCGTGGCGGCGGCATCGGATTTCTTCGACGGACGGGTCGCCCGGCGGTACGGCGGCTCCCGGGCCGGCGCGATTCTCGATCCGGTGGCGGACAAGGTCTTCATGGCGGCCGCGTTCCTGACGCTCTGGCGGAGCGGACCGCTGGTCTGGTGGGAGATCGCCGGTGTGCTGCTCCGCGACATCTTCGCCGCCGGAGGGGGATTGGCGGTCTGGCTCTTCCATCGTCCAGTGCCGTTCCCGGCGCGGGCGGGCGGGAAAGCGGTGACGGTGGGACAGATCCTCACGTTGGTGGCGTTCGTCGTGGAGTCCCCTTTGGTGCGTCCTCTCGCATGGGCCACCGCGGCCATTTCGGTGTACGCGTTGTGGGACTACGGTCGGGCCCTGCGCCCGCGCACGGAGGATACGTGAGTCGACTGAAGGTCATCATCACGGCAGGCGTCCTGAGTGTTCTGCCCGGCGCCGGATTCGCGCAGCAGTTCACTCCCCCCCAGGGCGCGAGCACGCCGTCCACCGGCACCCGCCTCGGGCTCTTCGGGTTCGGCGTCCGGGGCGGCATCGACGTGAGTCACGGCGGCGGGCAGATGGTCCTCGGGACCACCCTCGACGTCGGCGACCTCTTCACTCCGCAGGTACGTATCCGTCCCTCCGCGGAGATCGGTGTGTTCAACGGGGGCAACACGTATGTCGGAAGCCTGGAAGCCCTCTGGCGGTTCACGGACGACAACCAGACGGCGATCCCGTACGTCGGCGCCGGCGTATCGCTCGCCGGCCATCAGGCGTGCGGCGCCGATCCCAGCTGCCCCGCCGTCTGGGTGAACCTGGTGCTCGGTTTCGAGCTCCATTACCGCTCGTCGTTCAACTGGCTCCTCGAGTACCACGGGATGGACGCGCTGCGCCGCCACCGGTTCTACATCGGACTCACCACCCGCCGGGGGGGCTGAGTGGCCGCGCCTCAAGCGACCATCGGTCTTCGCTGGCTCGGCGAGGGTCTGGTCTTCGAAGGCACGGGACAGTCGGGGAAGCCGACGCTGGTCGATGGGGACACCAAGGTCGCGACGTCACCGGTGGAAGCGTTGCTGGTCGCCGCGGCGTCGTGCACCGCGTCCGACGTCGTCATCATCCTGAAGAAGATGCGGGTCGACCTGACCAAGCTGGAGATTCGGCTCACCGGCACGCGGCGCGAGACCGAGCCACGACGCGTCACCGCGATGGTGCTGCACGTGCGGGTGAAGGGCGCCGGCGCGGACGAAAGCAAGGTGCGCACGGCGCTCGACCTTTCGATCGAGAAGTACTGCTCCGTGATCACGTCCCTCAATCCCGACATCCCGGTGACCTACGACATTGTGGTGGAGTAAGCTCGCGGCCCTCAGCGTCTGCGGGGCCGCCGTCGCCACAGCGCAGGGACCACCGGCCAGCGAAACGAGCCTCGGCGCCGCCGCGCTCTGGGGCCGCCGTCCGTACTACGGGCTCGACGCGGGGCTCGGGCTCCGGCCGGCGGGGCAGGTGCGGTTCACCATGACGGCCGGGGCCGGCGTTCGCGACGGGCGGCCCGCGGGACGGGTGGGGGGAGAGGCGCAATTCCTCGTGCTCCCCGCCGCGAAGAGCGGTGTGTCCCCATACGTCGGGATGGGCGTGAATTGTCTGATGGTCGACTCGCGCCATTCGTTCGGCGCCCTGACGCTGACGGTTGGGGTCGAAGCCGCGGAAGGGAATCGCTTCGGCTGGTACGTGGAAGGTGGTGCGTCCGGGGGTGCGCGACTGGCGGTGGGGGTGCGGTGGCGGCGCTTTCCCGCGTGGTGGCGCTAGCCCGGGAAACGACAAGGGCGCCCTCGAAGGGGCGCCCCGAGACTCCCGGAACCGTGAATCAGGTGCTGGCGACCGCGGGTGCCGCGCGGGCCATCACGGGCTTGCAATACCGCTCGCCCAGGACGCGCAGCTGTGTCATCTCTTCCTCGCTCAGATCCTCGTAGCGGTCACCGAGATACAGCATGGTGTCGTCGAACCACTCCTTTTGATGCTCGGAAGTGGCTTCGAGAACGCCGCAGCGGAGGATGTGGGAGAACAGTTCATCACGAGCCTGCTCAAAGCTCGTCGGGGTCGGCGGGGCTTTTCGGGTGTCGGTACGTGCCTTGGCCATTCGGGGCCGCTCCTCTCTGGGTCGGGGCTGTCGGTACAGCGGCGGCAATCTAATGAAGGGGGCAGGGCGAAGCAAACCTGAACCCCGTCCTGACTTCCGGGAGTGTATAATCCCTTGGATGTCTGACCACGACGAGACTTACGGCCCTGAGCGGGCGGAGCGGCTGGCCGCGCTCCTGCGGGCCCTGGCGGCGCGGATCGCGGAGCTGGACCGCACGGGGCGCCTCCTGGAGTCGGCCCCGGAGCTGCAGGAGCTCCTCGGGGATGCCCGCAGTGAGCTGTTTCATTACGAAGTCCGGTCCACCTACGACACCCCGGAGGTGGCCGAGAGCCGGCGTATCGTGGAGGAAGCGGAGCGGCGGTTTTCGGAGCTCCGGTTCGATGCCACGGACGACGAGGACGATCAACCCTGGCGGAGGTCGGGCGGAGAATGAAGCGGTTCTACGGGCTCCTCGCGGTCGTGGCGGTAGCGGCTATCGCGTTCCTCATCTACACGGCGAATCAGCCGGCGTCCGCCGTCTCCGGATCGGCCGGGTCCCGGGCGCCGGTAACCGCCCAGGACAGCGCCTTCCCCGGCTATGTCCTCGGCTCCGATTCGGCCCCCGTGAAAGTCGTGGAGTTCGCCGACTACGAGTGTCCCATCTGCGCGATGTTCGCCACGGTGCAGTTTCCCACCATCCGTGACCAGCTCATCAAGACCGGCAAGGTGCAGTGGACGCTGCGGGACTATCCGCTGCCCCCCACGACGCACCGCTGGTCCCACCTGGCCGCGAACGCGGTGGCATGCGCCTCGGAGCAGGGGAAGGCGTGGGACATGATCGATGCGGTGTTCAACCACCACGACTGGGCCCTGCAGAGCAGCAACCCGACCTCCGTATTCCGTGGGCTGGCTCAAGGGGTCGGGGTCAACACGACGACCTGGGACGCGTGCGTTTCCGCCGACCGCTATGCCGGCCGGATCCAGGCGTCGCTGGACCGGGGCGACGCGCTGGGCGTCAGTGGCACGCCGACCTTCTTCATCGACGGGAAGGAAGTCGCGAGGGGCGACCGGTCGTCGGACGAATTCCAGAGGCTCGCGGACAGTATCATCGCCGCACACCCCAAGAAAAAGAAATGAGCCTGCACCGCCAAGCGGTCGCGGTCCTGGCGTTGGTCGGGATCGCGATCGCGACGTACCTGTGGCTGCACGCCATCGGGGTCGTCGGCGCGCTGAAATGTGGCACCGGGGGCTGTGAGATCGTCCAGGCGTCCTCCTACGCCCGTCTCTTCGGCATTCCCGTCGCGTTCTACGGCGTCGTCGGGTACGTCACCCTCTTCGGCATCAGCATCGTCGGCTCGCAGCCGGCGATGGTCTCCCGCGCCTGGCCCACCCGGTTGCTGCTGGTGCTGTCGGGCGCCGGTTTTCTCTTCACCATGTATCTGACGTCCCTCGAAGCGTTCGTCATTCACGCCTGGTGCCGCTGGTGTCTGGCATCCGCCGCGGTGATCACCGCCATCTTCGTGACCTCCCTGGCGGGCTCCCTCCGAAAGTCCTGAGCGACAACCCATGACCCTCTGGCGCAGCGCCAAGCGCGTGCTGGTCGGTCGCCCCCTCGAAACTCTGCACCTCGAGTCGGAGCGGCTGTCGAAGGCGACCGGACTGGCCGTGCTCTCCTCCGACGCGCTGTCGTCGGTGGCGTACGCGGCCGAAGCGATGCTCATCGTCCTCATGACCGCCGGCGCGGCCGGCGTCGGACGCGGGCTCGTGGTGGCGGGCTTCATTCTCCTGCTGCTCACCATCGTCGTGGTCAGCTATCGCCAGACGGTGTTTGCGTACCCGCAGGGCGGTGGCGCCTATTTCGTCGCCAAGGAAAACCTCGGCACCGGGTTCGGACTGGTGGCCGCCGCGGCGCTCCTCGTCGACTACACCCTGACGGTGACGGTGTCGGTCGCGGCCGGAGTCGCCGCGATCACGTCGGCATTTCCGGCGGCCGCGCCGCACGCGGTGGCCCTCGGCATCGGTGCGATCGCGCTCGTCGCGATCGGCAATCTCCGGGGCCTGCGGGAATCGGGGATGATCTTCTCCGTTCCGACCTACTTTTTCATCGGCATGTTCGCGTTGATGCTCATCGTGGACGTGGTTCACCCGTTCGGAACGTTCACCCCGGCGACCTTGCCGGTGAGCACCGGGACGGCGGTGACGCTCTGGCTCCTGCTCAAGGCCTTCGCGTCCGGGTGCTCGGCGCTGACGGGAGTGGAGGCGATTTCGAACGGTATCCAGGCGTTCCGCCCGCCCGAGTCCAGGAATGCCGCCACCGTGATGATCTGGATGGGTGCGATCCTCGGCGTGTTCTTCGCGGGCTCGACCATCATCGCCCACCGCTTCGGCGTGGTCCCGGTCGGTGATCAGACCGTGATCTCGCAGCTTGCGCACGGGGCTTTCGGAAACGGCCCGTTCTATTACGCCGTGCAGTTCTCCACCGCGCTGATCCTGGTGCTCGCGGCCAACACCGCGTTCGCCGATTTCCCCCGCCTCTCGTCGATCCTGGCGACCGACGGCTACCTGCCCCGTCAGCTGGCGAGCCGGGGTGACCGGCTCGTGTTCTCGAACGGGATCCTGATGCTCGCCCTCGTGGCGGGCGTCCTGCTCGAGGTGTTCGGCGGCAACACCAACGCCCTGATCCACCTCTATGCCGTGGGGGTGTTCATCTCGTTTACGCTGTCGCAGGCGGGGATGGTGCGGCGATCCCTCAAGGCGGGAGAACGGCGGGTGGGCCGGCTGGTCGCTTCATCGCTCGGCACGCTGGCCACCGCCGTCGTCGTCGTGATCGAGCTCGTCACCAAGTTCACCGAAGGGGCCTGGATCTCCGCCCTGTTGATCGTCGCGCTGGTCTTCGTCTTCCTCGCCATCAAGCGCCACTACCAGTTCTACGCGCGCCAGCTCTCCAGCGACGCCTGGCAACCGGAATGGCCCGACAAACATCTGGTGGTCGTGCCGGTGGCGGGGGTGTCCAAGAGCACCGCCAACGCCCTCGCGTACGCCCTGCTGCTGTCGCCGCACATCCGCGCCGTCGCCGTGGCGACCGACCCGAAGCAGGTCCAGCGGATGCAGGACGAGTGGGATCTGTGGGATTCCGGGGTCCCGCTCGAAGTGGTGGTGTCGCCCTACCGGGCCATTGTCAGCCCGCTCCTCCAGTTCATCGATCAGGTGGAGCGGACGGAGAAGCCGGATTGGCTGACGGTCGTGTTGCCGGAAGTGGTACCGGCGCGCTGGTGGCACGCCTTCCTGCACAACCAGACCGTCTACGCGATCAAGACTGCGCTGCTCTTTCGGAAGAACGTTGTGGTGACCACCGTGCGGCACCATCTTCGGAAGTAGTCACGTTTCCCGCTTCCCGTTTCCCGTTCCCCGTCACTCCTTGTCTTCGTAGAGCGTCTTCAGCCTCTGCACCACGGCGGGATCGGCCAGCGTCGTCGTGTCTCCCAACGCGCGTCCCTCGGCGATGTCCTTCAACAGGCGCCGCATGATTTTTCCGCTTCGGGTCTTCGGGAGATCCGCGGCATAGATGATGTCGTCAGGGCGGGCGAGCGCGCCGATCTTCTTGGCGACGTGCCCTTTCAGCTCTTCCCGGAGCGCATCGGTGGCCTGCCGGCCTTCCTTGATGGTCACGAACGCGGCCAGCGCCTGGCCCTTGAGATCGTGGGTGCGTCCCACCACGGCCGCTTCGGCGACGGCGGGGTGGTCCACCAGGGCACTCTCGACCTCCATCGTACCGATGCGATGGCCCGCGACGTTGAGCACGTCGTCGACGCGGCCCAGAATCCAGAAGTACCCGTCGTCATCGCGCTTGGCGCCGTCTCCGGGGAAGTAGGTCTTCGGCCACCGGCTCCAGTAGACGTTCCGGTAGCGATCGTCATCCCCCCAGATGGTCCGCAGCATGCCGGGCCACGGGCTGGTGATCGCCAGGTACCCCCCACCGACCTTCACTTCCTTGCCGTCTCCATCCAGCAACACCGCGTCGATGCCGGGAAAGGCGACGGTACCGGAGCCGGGTTTCGTCGTCGTGATGCCCGGCAGGGGAGTGATCATGATCCCGCCCGTCTCCGTCTGCCACCACGTGTCGACGATCGGACAGCGCTTGCCGCCGATGTTTTCGTGGTACCAGATCCACGCCTCGGGGTTGATCGGCTCGCCCACGGAGCCGAGGAGGCGGATTTTCGAGAGGTCGTGCCTGGCGGGCAGCTCGGTGCCCCACTTCATGAACGAGCGGATGGCGGTCGGCGCCGTGTAGAACACGGTGACGCCATGCTTGGCACAGAGGGCCCAGAATCGGTCCTTGGACGGGTGGTCGGGTGCGCCCTCATACATCAATTGTGTCACACCGACGGCGAGGGGGCCGTAGACCACGTACGAATGCCCCGTCACCCACCCCACGTCCGCCGTGCACCAGAATACGTCGGAGTCCTTGAGATCGAAGACCCACTTGGTGGTGGCGAAGACCTGGGTCAGATAGCCGCCGGTGGTGTGGAGGATGCCTTTCGGTTTCCCGGTGGTCCCCGACGTGTACAGGATGTACAGGGGATCCTCGGCGTCCATCGGCTCGGGGGCGCACTCTGGTGACTGCGGCGTGACGAGCGCGTCCCACCATTGATCACGCCCCGCCTTCATGCTCACGGCCTGTCCCGTGCGCTTCAGAACCACGACGTGCTGAATGGACGGGGTGTCCGTGAGTGCGTCATCCGCGTTCTGCTTGAGGGGGACCTGGCCGCCTCGGCGGTATCCGCCATCGGCGGTGATCAGGACCTTGGCCTGAGCGTCGTTGATGCGGTCGCGGAGTGACTCAGACGAGAAGCCGCCGAATACCACGGTGTGAACGGCGCCCAGGCGCGCGCAGGCAAGCATGGCCACCGCGACTTCGGGCACCATCGGCATGTAGATGGCGACGCGGTCCCCTTTTCTCACCCCCAAGGACTTGAGGCCGTTTGCACAACGGCAGACGTCCTCGAGGAGGTCGCCATAGGTGATGTTGCGTACTTCGCCGGGTTCACCTTCCCAGATGAACCCGATCTTGTCCCTCTTGCCGGCTTTGACGTGCCGGTCCAGGCAGTTGACGCTGGCGTTGAGCTTCCCGCCCAGGAACCACTTGGCGTGAGGGGGGGTCCATTCGAGCACTCGATCCCAGGGCTTCATCCATTCGAGCTGCCGGGCCCAATCGGCCCAATAACCCTCACGATCGGCCTTGGCCTTCTGATAGATCGAGGCGTCCCGGACATGGGCCTGGGCCGTGAATCCGGCCGGCGGCGGGAACGTGCGCTGTTCGTCGAGGAGTGTCTCAATGCGGTCGGTCATGTGGTCGAACGTACCTCCCGCCTTGCACTTTGCGCCACCGCCCTCGGGTTGCGGTGGTAAACCGGCGTGAGCGGAGTCACGATGGCGAGCTAACATGTTGTATTAGTTGATTTTGCAGCATTTGGCACCGATATCGCTTATTGGGGGGCATGACGCGGAGCCCAGGTTTTTTACAGGAGCTTATGACGATGTCCTCGCGCTCGTCCGAAAAGACATTGGCCGCACCCGAGGCGCTCTCTCTCGAGAGCCGCACGGCGTTCCGGCGTACCGCCGTGGAGCTGCTCGATCAGCTTCCGGAGGGTGCCGGGCGGCTGGTGATCGACCTCTCGGCTACCCGCGCGGTGGACTCGGCCGGACTCGGGACGCTCATGCTGATCCAGCGGCGAGCGGCGGAGCGACGGGTGGCCGTAGCCCTGCGGGGCGCGAACGAAGAGCTCCGGTTCCTGCTGGTGCTGACCAAGCTGGACGATCTCTTTGAATTGGAAGGCGGAGCAGGCTCGGGCGGTTGAGGTATATTGTCGCCCATGCCGGTCGAGGCTCCTCCCCGCCGCCGAGTCCTCATCGTCGAGGATGAAGCGGCGCTCCGTTCTTCGTACGCACGCTTCTTCGAGGCGCGGTACGAAATGGCGTTCGCGCGCACGGGCGCCGAGGCGCTGCGGCAGCTGGAGTCGTTCGACCCCCAGGTGCTGATCCTGGACCTCCGCCTTCCGGACACCGACGGTATCGCCCTGCTGCAAAAGATCCGCGCGACGCACGCCACCCTGCCGGTCGTGGTCACCACGGCGTACGTGAGCATGGAGCCCCTGATGAAGGTCCTGGACCTGGGGCACTCGGGCTACCTGGTGAAACCCTTCGATCTCAACGAGCTCGCTGCCCGCATCGATGCTGTGGGCTGACGGCGTCCGCCATCGTTTTGGCGGGGTTCCCGCGCTCGACGACGTCTCCTTCACCCTGCCAGCCGGACACACCCTCGCGCTTTTCGGACCGAACGGATCCGGAAAGACGACTCTTCTGAAAGTTCTTGCGGGGTTGATCAAGCCGAACCTCGGGCACGCCGGGGTACAGGGTGGCCGCGGCGCGATCGGCTGGATCGGGCATCAGTCGCTCCTCTACGGCCAGCTCACGGTGCGGGAGAACCTCCGGTTCTGGGGATCGCTCTATCGGGTTCGCACGCCCGTGCTGGATGCCCGGATCGCGAGTCTGACGGCGCGGGTCGATCTGCGGGAGCAGCTCGACCGCCGCGTCGGGACCCTGTCCCGGGGGCAGACCCAGCGTGCCGCCATCGCGCGCGCCCTGATCCATGATCCGTCGGTGCTGCTCTTGGACGAGCCTTTCACCGGCCTGGACCGTGTTGCCGCGTCGGAGCTGACCGCTCTGGTGAAGGAATTCGCGGGTGCCGGGGAGGGACGGGCAACCATTCTGGTGACTCACAACGTGGAGGAGGGGACCGACCTCGCCACGGACGTCGCCGTGCTGAAGACCGGCCGGCTCGTCGAATTCATGCCCCGGAACGCCCGGACCGCCGAACAGATCGGCGCGCGCTACCGCGAGCTGGTGTCCTGATGGGTGAGATCCTGCGCGACGCCTGGGTACTGGCCCGGAAGGATCTGGCCCTCGAGCTCAGGACCAAGACGGGCCTCGCGTCCGCGCTGGTGTTCACGGCATTGGTCCTGACGGTGTTCAACTTCGGTCGCGACCCGACGGCCGTGGCCGCGCTGGATCTGGCACCGAGCATCCTGTGGGTGACCTTCACGTTCGCGGCGGTGCTCAGCCTCAACCGCGCCTTCCAGCTCGAGCTCGAGAACCAGGCGCTCGACGGCTTGCTGGTGTCGCCGGTCGACCGGCGCGCCCTCTACCTGGGGAAGCTCTTCGCCAATCTGTGTTTCGTGGGGTTCGTGGAGGCGGTGGGGCTGCCGCTCTTCGCGCTCTTCTTCAACATCTCCATCGTTCACGTGCTCCTGCCGCTCGCGGCGCTGATCGCCGTGGCGACGATCGGCTTCGTGGCCGTCGGGACCCTCCTGTCGGCGTTGGTGATTCGCGTCCGGTTCGCCGAGCTGATGCTGCCGGTCCTGTTGCTGCCATTCTTCATCCCGCCGCTGGTAGGCGCGGTGCAGGTGACGGCGCGGCTTTTCTCGGGCCGTCCCTTGAGCGAAGTCTCCGGCTGGCTTAGGTTGCTTCTCGCGTACGATCTCGTGTTCGTGTCGCTCGCGACGCTACTTTTTCCCACCACGGTGGACGAATGACCCTCAAGACCAGAGGCCGTGCGATCACGCTGCTGGGGCTCGTGCTCCTGGCGGGGGTTTACGTGCGCGCCATCTGGTTCACGCCGGTGGAGCGTTTGCAGGGGGGAGCACAGAAGATCTTCTACGTCCACGTTCCCGCCGCGTGGTCGACGATGCTCGCGTTCAGCCTGGTAGGCTTGGCGAGCATCCTCTACTTGTTGATGAAAGACGAACGGTACGACCGTTTCGCGGCCGCGTCGGCCGAGGTGGGGACGGTGTTCGCGTGCGTGATGCTGACCACGGGACCGCTCTGGGCGAAGCCGATCTGGGGCACCTGGTGGACCTGGGATGCCCGGCTCACGAGTACGTTGTTTCTCTTCTTCCTCTTTATCGGGTATCTGCTCCTGCGGGGGGCCATCCCCGAAGCGGGCACCCGGGCCCGGTACTCGGCGGTGCTGGGGATCTTCGGAGCGGCCCTGGTCCCGTTCATTCATCTCACCGTTTACCTGTTCCGGACCTTGCACCCGCAGCCGATCGTCCTCAAGCCGAGCGCGCCCTCCCTCCCGGGCGACATGCTAGCGACGCTGCTCTTTTCCTTCCTCACGTTCACGATTCTCTACGTCGGATTCGTGACGCAGCGTTACGCACTAGGGAGAGGGGATTCGCATGTGGGCTGACGGCACACCACTCACGGGCGGCTACGCGATCGCCGCGTACATCATCGCCGCGGCGATCCTCCTGGGCTACTCGTTCATCTTGTTCCGGCGCGGTTCGAAAGCTCCCTGAACAGCCGCATCGCTTCCTCGGCGGCGGCGGTGTCTCCCGCCCGAGCCAGTGATTCCGCGTTCTGCCGCAGTGCCTCCGGTCCTCCTCCCGCCGCAAAGCCCCGGGCAAAACGCGCCGCTGCGTCGGCGTGCCTGCCGGCCCGTACATAGAGCGCCGCCGCGGCGAGGGCTGCATCGGCCCGCTCCTCGATCACCATCGCCTGCTCGTAGGCCGTCAATGCCTCCGCCTGCCGGAAGACGAGCTCCGCTCCCTGGCCGGCCAGCATCCAGGCGTCGGCGGAGTGCGGAAACTTGACGATGGCGTTACGGGAGGCGCGGTAGGCGCCCATGCGGTCGCCGACACTGCGGGAGAGCTCGAAGAGGCGGCGGTGAGGGAGCCCGAATTCGGGGGCCAGCCGCGCGGCGAGACGAAGCCACCGGAGAGCAGCGCGGGGGGACCGCGACTCGATCGCTGCCGCGCGTCGCGCGGCCGCCCCCGCGGCTCTACTCCGAAAGGATTCTGACGGCCTCAGCCGTCCTTGGGAAGCAGGATCTTGGTCCACACCAGGGCCGCGACCAGGGCGCCGAGCAGGGGCCCCAACCAGTAGACCACATGACCCGTCAGCGTCCAGGAGACGATGGCGGGCCCGAAGGCGCGGGCGGGATTCATGATTGCTCCCGTCGTGTGACCACCGACCAGCGCGTCGACCAGAATTGCGACACCGACACCCCAGCCGGCGATCTTCGGTGCCTGCCGCGACACGATCGTGCCGAACACCGCGCTCACCAGGACGAAGGTGAGGATCGCCTCCATCGCGACGCCGCGATCAAATGTGGTGAGGGACGAAAGGAGCGGCGTGCCGTACGCCATCGCATCCACGGACGGTTTCGGGAACACGAAGGCGAGGAGTGCGGCCCCCACAATCGCGCCAAGGAGCTGGGCCACCACATACAGCCCGGCGAGCTTGGCATCGATTTTCCTCGCGACCCACAGTGCGAACGTCACCGCCGGATTCATGTGGCCGCCGGAGATCGACAGGGTGGCGCTGACGATCAGACCCATCGCCAGCCCGTGCGCCAGCGCGATCCCGATGGCCCCGAGGCCGCCGGTGGTCATGCCGTTCGCGACCACGCTGCCGGCGCCGATGAAGACGAAAAGCGCCACACCGATGAACTCGGCCACCAGGGGCCGCAGGGCTTGCGAATTCACAAGGGCGTCCTTTGGGAGGAGGGAAGCGGCGCCAATCTACCGACGGGACTACGCCCGCCGCAACACCAGTGACGCGTTGATGCCGCCGAAGCCGAACGAGTTGGAGACCACGCCCTCAGGCGTTCCGTCACGGCCCGCGCCGGGAAGGCAATCGAGGTCACACGCCGGATCGGGACGCTCGAGGTTGATGGTGGGAGGGAGCCACCCGTTCGACATGGCCAGCGCGCAGATGGCCGCTTCGATGGCACCGCTCGCGCCCAACGCGTGGCCGTAATAGCCCTTCGTGCCGCTCACCGCCAGCCGGTAGGCGTGATCGCCGAATACCTGCTTGAGGGCGGAGGTTTCGGTGGAATCGTTCAAGGGAGTGGAAGAGCCGTGCGCGTTGACGTACCCGATCTCGCCGGGCGTCACACCACCGTCCGCGAGCGCGAGCCGCATGGCCCGCGCCGCCTGGCGGCCGTCCGGACGCGGCGCCGTCATGTGATACGCGTCGTTCGTGAAGGCGTGTCCCACCACCTCGGCGTAGATCGGCGCGCCCCGCGCCAGCGCCCGGCTCCGCTCCTCCAGGATCAGCACGGCCGCCCCTTCGCCCATCACGAATCCGTCGCGAGTCGCGTCGAAGGGACGTGAGGCGTGGGCCGGATCGTCGTTTCGCGTGCTCATCGCCCGGATGTTCGAGAACGCGCCGAACGTGAGGGGAGCCAGGGGTGCCTCGGCTCCACCGGCCAGCATGATGTCGGCCCGGCCGTCGCGCACCACGTGGAACGCCTCACCCACCGCGATCGTCCCGGACGCGCAGCTCATCGCGTTGGTGGCGTTGGGACCCGTGCATCCGAACTCGATCGCGATGTTGCAGCTCGCGGCGCCGGCGAAGACCGACAGCGCCAGCCCGACATCCATGCCCTTCACGCCCTCGCGCAAGTAATTCCCGACCTGCGACTCGGCGTACGACACGCCGCCCAGGGCGGAGCCCATCATGGTGCCGATGCGGTCGGGGTCTTCGCCCGCCATGTCGATCCGGGCGTCTTCCAGCGCCATGCGTGCGCTGGTCACGGCGAGCTGCGAGAACCGGTCGAGCCGCTTCGCCCGCTTGGCGTCGAGATGGTCCTGCGGCCGGAAATCGGGAATCTCGGCCGCGATGTGGCTGCGGAACGGGGACGGGTCGAAGCGGGTGATGGTGCGTACCGCGGACGTGCGGCGCTGGAGGCCGTCCCAGAGCCCGGGCGCGCCCGTGCCGATCGGCGTTACGGCGCCGACGCCGGTGATGACGACACGACGATGTTCGTTCACGCGTTTCCCTTCTTCTCCAAATAGGCCTTGAGACCCGCGAGCGTTCGCGAAGCGATGCCGTGAACGAACACGGGCCCGATCACTGCGGTGGCGGCGACCGGTCCGATGACCGGCCATCGGGGTCCCGTCCACCGGTGTTCCAGCTCGATGGCGACGCCGGCCGACCCGGACGACATCCGCCATACGACGTCCATTCCCGAGGTGATGCCCTGAACGTGCCGGTACCGGATTTCACGGGCCGGCCGGTTGACCGTCATCTCGGAGACCCACCAGGTGGGCCACTTGAGCGGACCGAACGGACGCCACGCCGCCATTTCCACGAGGGCGCCATTCGGCCGGCGCTCGAGCGTCCGGACCCACCGGTAATGCGCGAGGATCTCGGGCCAGTTCTGCACGTCCGAGGCAACGGTGAAGACTCGGTCGAACGGCGCGCAGACCGCAATTCGGTCGATGGTCAACAT
>DASUBP010000138.1:0-3606 GCA_035763205.1 Gemmatimonadales bacterium | reverse complement strand
GTGCCCTTCCTTGTGAACCGGTTCGACAGGGCCGAAGATGTCCGGTCCGGCGGGAATGCGGCGTTCCGCTGGTCGGTATCCTTGGCACCGAGCTTCTAAGCTGGACCAGCCGGAACGGCGGGCCTTCTTCCGCGACGCGTTCGCGAAGCTGGCCCGCGAGGTGACCGCCCGAACCGAACGCCGGGTCGCGGCGACCCGTTACTTTCGTCCTCCGGGCGCGGGGCCCGAGCTGGCCTTCCTCGCGGCCTGCACGCGGTGCGGAGCGTGCATCGACGTCTGTCCCGTGCATGCCATTATCAAGCTCCCGGCCGGCGAGGGACTGGCGGCGGGCACACCAGTCCTCGAACCTTCACGGCGTGCCTGCGTCGCCTGCGCGGACATGCCCTGCGCGGCGGCCTGTCCCACCACGGCTCTGCAGGTGCCGGCCGACGGGTGGGCGAGCATTCACCTGGGCCGCCTGGCGCTCGACCCGGAACGGTGCATCACGTTTCACGGCAGCGCGTGCGGTGTGTGCGCACGGGCGTGCCCGGTGGGAGAGCGGGCCCTCGCGATGGATGCCGCGGGGCATCCGGTGCTCAAGCCGGAGGGGTGCGTGGGGTGCGGGCTCTGCGTGACGGCCTGTGTCACCTATCCTTCTTCATTGACTTTGCGTTTGCCAGAGGAGCTTTCGTGAACGACGTGCCGTACCGGGTGGAGAAGCCGTGGGGCCATGAGCTGATCTGGGCCCGGACCGACCGTTACGTCGGGAAGGTCCTCCACATCGAGCCGGGCCAGGTGCTCTCCCTGCAGTATCACAAGATGAAGGACGAGACCATTCACGTACTCACCGGCGAGATCATTCTGCGGACCAAGCCGGGGGACGCGATGCTCGAACGCCGGATGAAGCCCGGTGAGTCCTTTCACATCGAGCCGCCCCTGATTCACCAATTCGAAGCGGTGGTCGCGACGGATCTCCTCGAGGTGTCCACCCCCGAAATCGACGACGTCGTCCGGCTGCAGGACCGCTACGGGCGGGCGTGATGAAAGTCATCGTCCCGCTCGCGGGAAAGGGAACCCGGCTCCTCCCGCTCACCAAGATCGTTCCGAAGCCGCTGGTCGAGGTCGCCGGCCGGCCCGTCATGGATTACGTGATGGATCTGATCAAGAACGCCGGACTCGACGTCGACGAGCTGATCGTGATCACGGGACACTTGAAGGAGGCGGTCGAGAAGTACATCGTATCGCACTACGGCGTCGCCGCGAGGTTCGTCGAGCAGAAGACGCTGGACGGCACCGCGGGCGCCATCAATCTGGCCCGTCCCTACGTGGACGGGCCGGTCCTGATCATCTTCGTGGACACGCTCTTCGACGCCGACCTCTCGCTGATCAAGCGGACCGACGCCGACGGGATCATCTGGGCCAAGGAGGTCGAGGACTACCAGCGCTTCGGCGTGGTGGTCCACGACGCCCAGGGGTTCATGACGAAGATCGTGGAGAAGCCCGATACTCCGGTGTCCAAGCTCGCGAATATCGGGCTGTACTACATCCGCGACTGGAAGACCCTTTTTGACGGCATCGCGCAGGTGCTCGCGAGCCCCGCCAACAAGGGCGAGTTCTACCTCACCGACGCGTTCCAGTACATGGTGGACCGGGGGAAGAAGATCCTGACCGCCGAAGTGCAAGGGTGGTACGATTGCGGGAAGGTCGATACACTGCTCGAGACCAACGCGCACGTCCTGAAGACCGGCCGGGCGCGGAAGCCGGCGATTCCCGCGGGCGTGACCATCAAGGAACCGGTCTACATCGAAGACGGCGTCACCCTGAAAGACTCGACCATCGGCCCCAACGTTTCGCTGGGCGCCGGAAGCGTCGTCGAGCGCTCGACACTCGAGAACAGCATCCTCGGCCGCCGGGTGCGCGTGAGTGACTGTACGGTTTCAGGCTCGGTGATCGGAAACGACCAGGTGCTGTATGGCTCCCAATTGACGAATATGGTCGCTTCTGGCGGTGAGGTTGCCAAAGCTCGGTGAGACGTGGAGTTCGCTAAGTCGCTAAGTGGCTAGGTCGCTAAGCCACTTAGCGTTCTACTGAAACTTGGCGATCGCTTTCCTGAGATCGGCTATCTCAAACGGTTTCTGCAAGAATCCATCGGCCCGGTTCTCGATCCCTTTGACCACCTCGTGATCGGGCGAATAGCCTGAGGACACGAGGACTTTGACGGTGGGCTGCGTGGCCTTGAGCAGCTCGAGGATCCCCGCGCCCCCTCCCGGCAGGACCAGATCGAGAATCACGAGCTGCACCGGCGGGTTCGCCGTCTGCATGGCCCTCAGTGCCGTCGGACCATCCTCGGCTTCGAGCACCTGGTGCCCGAACTTGGTGAGCGCACGCTTGAGGGATGACCGCACGATCGCTTCGTCGTCCACCACGAGAATGACCATGCTGGGGGCCGGGGGTACGGACGCTGCGGGGGTCGGCCGGACCGGCTCCGGTTCCGGGGCGGTGCTCCGGGGAATCAGGAGGTCCACCGTCGTGCCGCGCCCCAGGGCGCTCGAGATCCGCACCGACCCCTGGTGGTCCCGCACCACGCCGTAGACCGCCGCGAGGCCGAGTCCGGCCGCCTGATGCATGGGCTTGGTGGAAAAGAAAGGCTCGAGCACCCGCTCGACGGTCGTGGCATCCATCCCGGCGCCGATGTCGTTCACCGAAATCCGAACGTAGGACCCGGGCGCTGCTTCCGGCCACCGCGGATCCCGCTCGACGGTTTCCCGGCCCGCGGTGATGGTGACCCGTCCTGACGGCTGATCCCGCATGGCGTCGCGCGCGTTGAGGATGAGCTGATAGATGGCGTGTGAGAGCTGGTCAGGATCGGCGTGGACGTTGGGCAGTCCGGGGTCGGCCTCGACCCGGAGCTGAATCGATTCGGGGAGCGCGGACCGCGCGAGGAGCGTGACGCGGTCGAGGATCTCCTTCACCTGGGTCGAACGCAACAACAGCTCACCGGCCTTCGTGAAGCGCAGCAACTCTTTGGTGAGGTCCCGGCCGCGGCGCGCGGCCGCCAGGATCTCGTCCACCGCCTGAATACCCGCCTCGTTCGCTTCCGTGCGCAGGAGCGAGGCGTGCGTCATCACGCCGCCCATGAGGTTGTTGAACTGATGCGCGATGCCGCCCGCAAATCGTGCCAGCCCGTCGAGCCGTTCGGCCTGGACCTGGCGACGTTCGAGGGCGCGACGTTCGGTGCGGTCGTGGAGGATCACCTGGACCAGCGGTCCCGCCGGAGTATCGACGCGCGCGAGCGTCACTTCCAGCTCGAGTTCCGGGCCGTTGGCCCGCTTGATCCGCTCGACGTGAGTCACCGCACCCTGCGTCGCGGCTTCCAAGGGAGCGAGGAGCCACCCATCCCCTCGTCC
This sequence comes from Gemmatimonadales bacterium, assembly GCA_035763205.1. Taxonomy (GTDB): domain Bacteria; phylum Gemmatimonadota; class Gemmatimonadetes; order Gemmatimonadales; family GWC2-71-9; genus 40CM-2-70-7. Next base: position 220 of record DASUBP010000138.1, on the reverse strand, counting down.
CGGCGCCAGCAGGTGCGCGAGGAGTTTTCCCCGCACGTCCTCGAGTGGTCTTCCCAGCAGAGCGAGGAGGCGCGGGTTTGCATCATGTACCCGGCCATCGGGTTCGAGAGCGGCGATCGGGTCGCCGGCGCCCTCGAACAGCGCTCGAAACCGGGCCTCGGACTCCGCGACACGCCTCCGCTCGTTGTCCGCGATGCGAGACCCGATGGTGCTGGCGATG
>DASUBP010000137.1:0-5067 GCA_035763205.1 Gemmatimonadales bacterium | reverse complement strand
CGCATGCGGGAATGCCCGCCGGCGAGGGGGGCAGGGGAAACCGTCGGGTCATCAGTCAGCCAGCGCGCGAAGAATGCGGCCGAAGGTCGGATGGTGCGGCAGGAATACGAGGTGCCCCATCACCGCGAGATTCTGGTCGTCAAAACCGATGCGAGACCCGACGCACACGGTCAATTGATTGGATTGGCGCGGTTCCGGCCTGACCTGCCGTCGGGACAGCAGGCGCTCGATGGTGCCTTCTACCATCTCGGGTACGGAGAGAAAGACCACGCCGTGCGTCAACGCCGCCAATACGTCCGCGTAGGCGCCGGCGAGCGTGTGCGCGCTCCGCGTCAGCACCGCCTGCGTCGCCATGTCGTGGAGCGCGACGGATCCGGACTCGCGGGCCAGGAGAATGCCTGCCAACCGGGCCGCCTCCGTGCGTGTCATGACCCACGCGACGGTACCGGAAATGTCTCCCAGGAGCTGGGCCTTCACGGCGACGAGCGGGCGCGCACCCTGCCCCAGGACCGCGGGAAGCTGTTCCAGCAGGGAAACCGCGAACTCCGGAACGGTGACCGAGACGGGGCGGCGCAGAGACCGGGAGAGCGCCCCGGAGGCCGCGCGGCTGGCGGTATTGGCCACTTGGCGCAGCGCGCCCAGATGGCGAGCCGGCTCGCAGGCCTCTAGCGGCAGTGTTTCAGCGAACGTATGGTCACTCCTGCGCCTGGAGGGGCGCGAAATCGTCGACGGTCATCCTAGCGGAGTAGACAGGCCGGCAGGAAATACCGATCCGCTAGGGCTTCGATGCCGTCGGCGCATGGCCAAGGGGTCCGATGCTCCTGCGGGATTTCCGGAACTTCATCGCCGTCGCCGAGACGCGGAGCCTCTCCCGTGCCGCGGCACGCGCCCACCTCGCCCAGCCGGCCCTTTCCCGGCAGATCCATGAGCTCGAGCGCGAACTCGGCGTCCCCCTGCTGGAACGGCATTCCAAGGGCGTCACGCCCACCGCCGCCGGGCAAGCCTTTGCGCGAGGGGCTGCCAACCTCCTCGTCACGCTGGGCTTCGCCATCGACCGCGCGGAGGCGACCAGCGAAGGCCGGCGGGGACGCGTTTCCATCGGGGCGATGCTCACCATCATCGCGGCCGGGATTCCGGCGGCGGTGGAGGAACGGGTCCATCAGGAGGACCCGGACATCACGCTCGCCGTCGAGGATCTCGACCCCCCGGACACCGTGGAACAGGTTCGGGCGGGTGCCATCGACATCGCGTTGGCCATGGCGGTGGGGGATGACCCGTTACTTGCCGTTGAGCCGCTGTGGGACGAGTATCTCGATCACATCATTCTTCACCACGGACACCCGCTCGCCGGCCGTCGGCGGCTCAAGCTCTCGGACCTCGCCGACTATCCGCTCATCATTCCCCAGCGCGCGCTGGCGCCCGGGGTGCTCGACGAGATCATGGCGGTGCTGCGGGAAGGCGGGTTGCGGTCACCCTTGCTCGTGGTCGACGTCGGCTTGCGCGATGGTCACCTGGCGGTGTCGGCGGGACGTGGGTGGTCGCTTATCGGCCGGGCCCGGTCGGTATCGCCGCCGCAGGGGACGTCCGTCGTCGCCCTGGCGGGCGCGGCGCCCAAGGTCCGGGCGGCGGCCATCTGGCGACGTGACGACAAACGCCTCGTCCTGCGGCGGGTGCTCGAGCATATCCTCGACGCCGTCCGCGACCACCCCCACGCGTGCCTCCGCCGTGAGCCCCATCTCCCGCCGTCGGCTCCGGCGCGGAAAGCCAGACGGGCGCCCCTCGGCTCAGTCCCGACGGCGATGGAAATCCGCCATCTCCGGGCATTGCTCGAGGTTGCGGCCGCACAGACGATCGGCCGGGCCGCCGAACGCCTCGGCGTCACCCAGCCGGCGCTCTCCCGCCAGCTCAAGGAGCTCGAGCACGCGACCGGTCTTTCGCTTCTGGAGCGGACGGCGCGGGGCGTGCTGCTGACTCCGGCGGGGAATTCGCTGGCGGGGGAATGCCCCGGAATTCTGTCGGGGCTCGAGCAGATCGTCCTCGACACGACCCGCGCCCGGAGGGGCATGGAAGGGCGGTGCGTCATCGGTGCCGTGGCCACGGTCACGACGGGCGAGATGCTCGCGCGCGTGCTCACGGAGGTCGCGCAACGGCATCCTCACGTGCACGTCGTCATCGAGGAGGTTTCGACCCCCTTGCAGGCTCCCGCCATCGTTCGCGGGGACATCGACCTCGGCCTGGCCCACGCGCATCCGGGAGTCGCGCACCCCGGCCTGATCGTCGAGCACATGTTCGATGACCGCTTGCAGATGGCGCTCTTGCCCGCCGGTCACCCGCTGGCCCGGCGGGCACGTCTGAAGCCTGCGGAGCTGGCCGACCTGCCGTTCCTGTTTCCCGACCGCGACTTCCAGCCGGCGTTCTATGACCGGGTCTTCGACGCACTGCACGATGCGGGGTTGATTCCGCGGGTGGACGGGACGCACGCCGGACTCCAAGCCATCTGGGCGCTGGTGGCACGGGGGAAAGGGTGGGGTCTGGGCTTCAAGTCTCATCGCCGGCAGCCGCCAGGTGGCACGGTCGCGGTACCGCTGGTGGGGTTCGATCTGCCGTGGGGGCTCGACCTGCTTCGGCGTCGCGGGGAGCCGAGTATCGCGTTGCGATGTGTGTTGGATGCGTTCCGGCGGGCGGCACGCATGGGCGCGCGCCCCTCATCCGGCGCTCGTCGAGTTCGGCGGCGGCGGGTCAGAGCCGATAACTGAGGTACGCAAACAACTGATCGGCGTCTTGCTGGGCTCCGCGCTGCCGCGTCGCCGAGAACGTCATGAACCAGGCCCGGGCAAGACTCACGTCCAGACTGAGGCCCACCCATCGGCTGACCTGCGGCGACGAAAGGATCGCGACCGTTTCATCGCGCTGACCCAGGTCGACGGACACGCGCCACCGGTCAGCGGGGGCAACCCCAAGGGTCATGGCCGCCAGTCGACCGACCCGTCCCGGACTGAGGTAGTAAGTGGCTCTGGTCCTGGCGTTCGCGCCCAGCGCTCCCAGTCGGACGAGCGATACCGACGCGGTGTACGAGTCGGTGCGCCCGATCGTCCCACCGTCACTGGCGTGCGCGTCGAGCTCCACCCACACGTGCTCGCCGGGCCGCAGGGACGTGCCGATCCAGGCTCCCCGCCGGAACGCAGCGTCGAACGTGCTCTCCGGACTCACCACATCTTCGAATAACCGGACATTCCGGCGCTCGTCCACGCCCCCTTCGATGGCCAGGCCGGGGGAGGCCTCGAAACGCAATTGCCCGAACGTGGCGGTGGGAGAGACGGCGGATTCTCCACCAACACGCTTCCAGGGGCGATAGTAGTCCACTTCCTGCGAGAGAAACCCTGAGAATCGGGGGCTGAAATACCGCGCTTCGAAGTACATGAACTCGCGGTTGGTCCGCCAGATCTGATAGGATCCGCTGGCGCCCGCGGTGAGGGACCAGACCCCGCCGCCGGCCGGCTGTCCTTGCCGTCGCACGAAGGCGCCGACCATCCGGATGTCACTCGACACCTCGAGATCGGCCAAGCCCGGTTGAGTTCCCACGAAGCCGCCCACCGCCCAGGTCGGTGTTTCCCGGACGATCTGGAGGCCGTCCACGAGCCCTACACTGCTCAAGCCCTCCACGAACTGACGGCCCATTTCGACGCGAAGCGACGCCCCACCCGGGCGCCAGCGCATGAAGGCCTGGTAGACCCGCGATTCGGTCACAGCGGACGTGGAGGTTCCGGGGGCGGCTGTGGTGGCACGGCGTTCCCGCAAGTCCAGCACGCCGCCCCACTGCGACCCCGGCGGACCGGCAAGGAGCCGGAGATCGACGCCGGGCTGTGACAGATGAACCCCGTCCCCCGACACCGAGAAGTATTCGAGGCCCACGGTGCCGGTGAGCAGGGGCGGGGCGGAGCGGGAGGCCGCGCTCCACCCAACTGGTGCAGCGGCGGTGGTCACGGCGGGACCCGCCGCCGGGACATATCGGGCCGAGTCCCCGATGGCGAGGGCCCGCACGGTATCGATGATGTCGCAGGAGGCCTGGTGCGAGGCGAGGAACGCCACCCGGATCGCGCCGACCCGCTGGCCGTTGCGGAACACCTCCAGCCGCACCGAATCCCGCAGTCCGTCCGCTCGGCCCGCGTTCAGGTACGCCGTGGTGGTGGTCAGGTAGGTCACGGCCGCGAAGCGGGCGGTGACGACCCGGGCCTGACCGGCCGCCAGCGCGGGCGCCAACAGTGCCCCGAGGAGGATGTGCTTCATCCGCCCTGGCCGTTCCGGTGGCAGGCGTAGCACGCCGTGCTCAGATACTGGTAGTTCGTAACCTGCGTGTGGTGACTGTCGGTTTCCGTCTTCTGGTGGCAAGAGAGGCAGTCGAAGACGGCGTAGTTCGACGGATTCGTGTGGCACTGGGTGCAAGTGCTCCAGCGGCCGGCGTGGGTGCCGGAGTAGATGGGGAAGTAGGGCCCGTCATGATTGAAGGTCGCCCCCGCCCAGGTTGCCGTCGTGTGGCACGTCGCACAGCCCGTCGGGAACCCCGCGCCCTGGTGGCCCGGGTTGTTGGTCGCATTGTAGTCGTTGAGGTGGCAGGTGACGCACGTGGTGCCCTTCCCGGCGTACACCCCGTCCCCGTGGCACGAATTGCAGTCCAGCGGGATGTGCGCGCCCGTCAGCGCGAACTTGGTCGTGGAGTGATTGAACGTGCCGCCGCTCCAGCTCGCGGTCGTATGGCACTGGCTGCAGTCCGACGGCAGCTGCGCCGCGGTATGGCTGGGATCGGTCGTAGTGTTGTAATCCGCTTGATGGCAGCTCGCGCAGGCCGTGCTCTTCCCCATGTACACCTTGTCGGCGTGACACACGTTGCAGGCCACCGCCAGGTGAGCGCCGGTCAGTGGAAACCGTGTCGCCTGGTGATTGAACGTGGACGCGAGCCAGGTGGTCGTGTTGTGACATTCGATGCAATGCGTGGGGAATCCACCCGCGACATGGTCGGGGTTCCTGGTCGCCACGAAGGTCGGCTGATGGCACGCGACGCAATCCGTG
>DASUBP010000136.1:0-4503 GCA_035763205.1 Gemmatimonadales bacterium | reverse complement strand
AGGGGCTTGGCAGCGGGCACGATGGGTGCCGAAAGCCGCCGTGTTCCTCGCTGCCTGGGTGGGCATTCCGACGTTCGCCAGTGCGGCAGGCGTCGTCCGTGTGATCACCCAGCACGCCAGTCCTGCGGTCGGCCTGTCGTTCGGGATGGTCCTCCTCGGCGCCATCTGCCAGCTCCTGGCGTTGATTCTGGCGTTGCAGGGTCTGGAAGAGCGAAAGGCCTAGCATGTAAGGACTTGGATGCTCTTGCCTCAGGGGCCCCGGGATGCCATTCTGTGCCCCCGCGCCCCTGACTTGAACCCCTTGGGAGCCTCTCTTGCGCCACCACCTGCTCCTCGCCGGCCTTGCCGTCGCCGCGTTGCCTCTCAGCCTTTCTGCCCAGCGGCCTGAGCGCGAAGTCTTCACCCATGCCGATACCATCCGCGGCTCCAACACGCCCGAACGGGCCTGGTGGGACGTCACGTTCTACGACCTGCATGTGGCGGTGAGCCCATCCGATTCGAGCATCAAGGGTTGGAACGGCATCACGTACCGGATCACGGGCCCGTCGAAAGAGATGCAGATCGACCTCCAGGAACCGCTCCAGGTCGACAGCATGCTCCAGGATGGGAAGAAGGTGACGTACCGCCGGGACGGGAACGCGTTCTACGTGACGCTCACGGCACCTCAGCCGAGCGGATCGGTGAAGACGGTATCGGTCTATTACCACGGCCGGGTGCGCGTCGCCCGCCGCGCGCCCTGGGATGGCGGGTTCGTCTTCGCCAAAGACTCCCTCGGCCGTGACTGGATCGCGACGGCCTGCGAGGGCCTCGGCGCCAGCGTCTGGTGGCCGAACAAGGACTATCTCGCCGACGAGCCCGACAGCCAGCGGATCGCCATCACGGTACCCGATCCGCTGCAGGACGTCTCCAACGGCCGTCTCCGGAGCACGACGCACAACAAGGATCACACGACCACGTACGAGTGGTTCGTGACGGAACCGATCAACAACTACGACGTCGCCGTGAACGCCGCGGTCTACGCTCACTTCGAACAGGACTACGCGGGTGAGTCCGGCAAGCTCACGATGAACTTCTGGCCGCTCGCGTATCACCTCGATACCGCGAAGGTCCAGTTTCAGCAGTCCGTCACCATGATGAAGTGTTTCGAGCACTGGTTCGGCCCGTACCCATGGTACAAGGACGGGTATCAGCTGGTGGAAACGCCGCACCTCGGCATGGAGCACCAGAGCGCCGTTGCGTACGGCAATCACTACAAGGACGGCTACTACTCCGCGGCGACCGGAACCGGCATCGATCTGTCACGTTCAGGCCAGGGGTCGAACTGGGACTTCATCATCGTCCACGAATCCGCGCACGAGTGGTTCGGCAACAGCATCACGGCCAAGGACCAGGCGGACATGTGGATCCACGAGGGCTTCGCCAACTACTCGGAGAACCTCTTCGTGGAGTGCTTGCGCGGGAAGGAAGCGGGTGCCGACTACGTGATCGGCACGCGCTTCCAGGTGCGGAACGACGCGCCGATCATCGGACCCTACGGCGTGAACCGCGACGGATCCGGCGACATGTACTACAAGGGCGGCAACCTGCTGCACACCATCCGTCAGCTGGTGAGCGACGATGACAAGTGGCGGGACATCCTGCGCGGGCTGAGTCACACGTTTTATCACCAGACCGTCACGACGCAGGACATCGAGAACTACATCAGTACCCGGGCCGGGATGAACTTGTCGACAGTGTTCGACGAGTACTTGCGGACGACGATGATCCCGGTCTTCGAGTACAAAATCGTCGACTCCACGCTCACGTACCGGTGGGCGGACGTCGTTCCGCGCTTCGACATGCCGATCCGGGTGACCCTCTCCGACGGCAGCTACACGCTCATTCATCCGGCTGCCGGGCTGCAACAGGCCGCGGTGCATCTCTCGTCACCCGATGCGTTCCACGTGGACCCGAACTTCTACGTGTACACGTCGCGTGTAGTGGACTTCACCGGAGGGAAACCCGTCACTGGAGGGACGCGATGAGCCGTGGCGCCATCGGGGTGAAGTCGAAGTGGGCCCGGCTGCGGGACGACGTGAACGTCCGCCTGCGGCGCGGCATGTGGTACCGGGTCCTCGACGAGGGTGAGCTCGAGTGCGTGATCGAGGTGGGCGGGAAACCGAAATCCATCCTCCGGGCCATGATCGAGATCGTGAGCCGTCCCCACCCCAAGTGGACGGTGGTGCGCGCGCCCAAGACCGGCGCCCGCGCGTCCCTCGGCGATCCGTACGGTGTCTGCCCGTCCTGCGGCGAACGGTCCAAGCTCGGCAAGGCGAAGCGACTCAAGTGTCCCTCGTGCAAGTGGGAGTTCGAGGTCGCGTGGGACGAGGGATACCTCACCTAACAGCGCATCTCGTCGTCAACCCGGCCGCCGGCCGGGGCACCGCCCGTCGGCTCAAGGACCGGGTGGCGCGGGCATTCCAGCGCGAAGGCTGGTCCGTCGAATCCGTCGATACGCGGGGTCCGGGGCACGGATCCACGCTTGCCGCTGAGTTCTCGCGCGCGGGCGCGGAGCGCGTGATCGCGGTCGGCGGGGACGGCATCGTGCACGAGGTCGCGAACGGCCTGCTTTCGGCGGGCGGGCGAGCGGCGCTGGGCGTCGTGCCCGCGGGGTCCGGGAATGATTTCGCGAAGCTCCTGGGGGTGCATGGCCATGCTCCCGAGCCGGCGGTTCGGCGTATCGCGTCGGCCACGGTGCGGCGGTTCGACGCGGGGAAGGTGGCTGGGGAGTATTTCGTGAACACGCTCGGATTCGGATTCGGCCCTGAAGTGGTGCGAATCCGGGATGGCATGCCGGGCTTGAAGGGGTTCCTGTCCTACCTGGTGCCCGTGCTCAAGGCCTTCGCGGGGTTCGAGCCGCCGGTGGTGGAGGTCCGGGCGGGGGAGTCGAGGGAGCAAGGGCCCGTTATGATGGTAGAGGTATGTAACGGGACCACGGCGGGCGGGAGCTACCGATTTGCGCCTGCTGCCGACCCGGCCGATGGCGTTCTCGACGTCTGTGTCATTCGGCGCGTGGGCCTCGTGCGGTTTCTGACGGCCTTGCCCAGAGTAATGAAGGGGACGCACGGAACGATGCATGAGGTGAAGTTCCTGCGCGCCCGGGAGATCACGATTTGCGGAGAGGAACCGCTGGTGATGCACTTGGATGGCGAGCTGCGCATGCCCGGCACCCGGGAGTGCACCATCACGGTGGAGCCCGGGGCGCTGCCGGTGTTGGTGGCATCGTGAGGACTTTGCTTTTTCTTAGCCTCTTAGCGACCTGGCCACTTGGCCTCTTTGCGCAAGACTCGACCCGCGCCGTCCCCACGTCCCCTGACACCTTGCATGAGGTGCGCGCCGTGAACGCCCTCTGGCGCTCGATGCTCTTGCCGGGGTGGGGTCAGGCGGTGACGCACCGGAACGGCACGGGAGCGGCATTCGCCGCGTGGGAAGGGGTCACGATCATGATGACCCTGAAGGCCCATCAGGAAGCCAACTACTTTTCGCGGACCGGTTCGCCCAACGTGCACGCCAAGCGCCAGGAAGTGCAGGACTGGACCGTGCTCTGGATCTTCAACCACCTGTTCGCGGGCGCCGAAGCCTTCGTGTCGGCCCATCTGCAGGATTTTCCCAAGGACCTCCACTTCCAGGCCTTCCCGCGAGGGGCCGGCATCTCCATCCCGATCGGCCGCTGGTGAACGACGCCCCCCTCGGCGTCTTCGACTCCGGCCTTGGCGGACTGACGGTGGCGCGCGCCCTCTTCGAGCGGCTGCCGCGGGAATCCGTCATCTATTTCGGTGATACCGCGCGCGTCCCCTACGGACCGAAGTCCGCGGACACCGTCCGGCGCTACTCGAGCGAGATCCTCAAGTTCCTGCTCGAACGTGGCGTCAAGATGGTCGTCGTCGCGTGCAACACCAGCACGGCACACGCGCTCGATCATCTCCGGAAGATTTCCCCCGTTCCGGTGATCGGCGTGATCGAGCCCGGCGCCCGCGCCGCCGTCACCGCCTCCAAAGGCGGCACGCTCGGCGTCATCGGGACCGTCGGCACGATTTCGTCGGGCGCCTACCAGCGCGCCATCGCGGCCCTCAACCCGAAGGCCGTGGTAGAAGGTGTCGCCTGTCCGCTCTTCGTGCCGTTGGTGGAGGAGGGGTGGCTCGATCATCCGGCGACGGAGCTCATCGCGCGCGAGTATCTTGCGCCCTTCATCAAGCAAGCCCCGGATGCCGTCGTGCTCGGATGCACTCACTACCCCTTGCTCAGAGCCGTCCTGGGACGGGTGCTTGGAGCGGGCGTGACGCTGATCGACAGCGGGGGGGAGACGGCGAAGGCGGTGCAGGAGGCACTCGAGTCCAAGACCCTTCAGGCGGGGAACTCGCGGGCGCCATCCCACCACTTCGTGGTGTCCGATGATGCACCGCGGTTCCGGAAAATCGGAGCGACGTTTCTCGGGGATCGGCTGCGCGATACGGAGGTCGAGGT
>DASUBP010000135.1:0-9195 GCA_035763205.1 Gemmatimonadales bacterium | reverse complement strand
GCGAGCGATCCCCACAGGGACGACGTGAAGGGCACCGGAATGCTCGGCTTCGAATCATCGAAATGGGACGCGATCTGGTCGTCGATCCGCTGGAAGCGGTTGATCTCGCCCCACGGGGTACGCCACGATCCAAAATCGGCGGTCAGTGTGTCGCTCGCCGCCGCTAGGGCGCCGAGGAGCTCCGGTCCGGTGGCGCGCTGGGAGACGTAGTCCCACGGAGACAGGTTGGCGGCGCGGGCATCGCGGAAGACCCGTCGTATCGCGGCTTCGCCCCAGAATACGGCGAGGGACGTGGGGACAGAGTTCGCGCCCCAACGGTAGTCCCAGCCGCGCAGGAGGCCGATCTGTTCCGCGACCTTGTTCTTCAGCGAGTCGCCGGCCGGGGCGTCGTCGTAGGCCTTGAGCAGCGCGGGCAGCATCTGCGCAAAACCGGGCAGATAGCTGTCAAAGGCCGCGCCGATCACCGAGTCGGGCGTGGCATCGTGGAGGGCAGGGAGCACGCGGAGCGCGTGCATGCCCCGGAAACTCTCCTCGGTGCCGGTTTCCACGTACCGCGGGAACTCGCTCCGCCTGGGAGAATCGGCTCCCGCCGCCGACCAGGGCCAGTTGTTCGAGTTGTACAGCCAGCCGGAGGGCGGATTGACGACCTTCGGCGTTTCATCGACCGACAGGAGCCCATGATAGTCGGTAGCGGGGTTGCTCCCGTCGACCGGTTTGGTCCAATCGAAAGTCGTATCCCGCCTGGGGATGTAGTTCGAGTGGAAGTACGCGATGTCGCCCTGTGCGTCGGCGAAGACCGTGTTATTGGAGGAGTTGGTGTGGAGGTCGAAGAATTTCTCGAACTCCGCCAGGTTCCCGGCCTTGGTGCGCGCGTACGACTGGATCAGGGCATTCACCGGACTTTGCATCAGGCTGATGGTGACCCATTGGACCCCTTGCTTCCGAACCACGGGGCCATGCCGGGTGAAGTAGGCCGTGAAGGTCCGCTGAGACATGCCGGTGGGGGTCGCGTACGATATCGTGATGGAGCGCGTCGTGACGGGGAATTGCCGCCCACCGTGAAGGTAGGTGTGCCTCTTTCCGGCGGTCGTCACGGTCTCGAGGAATTCGTCGATGTTGTCGACCCCGGACGACGTGTGCATCCAGCCGACCTTGGTGTTGAAGCCCTGATAGATGAAGAACTGCCCCCACGTCGCCGCCCCATAGGCATCGAGGCCCTCGTCGCTCACCATCTGGAGCTCGGACCGGAAGTAGAACGACGTGTGAGGGTTGATCCAGAGAATCGCGTGGTGATCGGCGGTGCGGGATGGTGCGACGGCGATCCCGTTCGAGCCGGTCGGCTCGTCCTGGATCCCGTCACCGCCCGTGAGGCGCGCGGGCCGCTGCAGGGAGTCTCCGTAGAATGCCGCCAGCTGGCCGATGTTGACCCGCTCGATGTCTCCGCCGATCGAGCCTTCGGTGAAGCTCAGTGCCATCCAGGGTTCGAAATGCGTGATGGCGCGCGGCTTCACGTCGGGGTGCTTGTAAAGATAGAAATTCAGTCCGTCGGCGAAGGCGTCCATGAGTTTCTTCAGCCACACCGGACTGGATGCGTATTCGGATTTGAGGGAATCGGTATCGATGAACAGCTGCTGCCGCAGATCCTGGAAGATGGCCGAGGCGCCTTCGGCGCGGGCCAGCCAGCCCAGCGCATTGAGGTAGTTGGTCTCGACCCGGTTGAAATCGTCTTCGGCCTGTGCGTATTCCATTCCGAACACCGCGTCCGCGTCGGTCTTGCCGTACACGTGGGCGATGCCCCAGTCGTCGCGAATGATCGTGACGTTCCTGGACTCCCGCTCCCAGCGGGTGATGTCCGCCCGTCTCTGGGCACGTGCCGGGGAGAGGGGGAGGAGGGCGACGACCAACAGGCACACGGACTTCATGGCAATCTCTTGGAGAGGAGGACAGTGTCAGGTGTCCCTGACGGTAGGCCTCTCGCGCGAACGTGTCAACGACGTACTTTCTTCGCCAGTGATCGCCCTCGAACCCGGCACGCGCATCGACGTCTACCGCTTGATCCGCCCGCTGGGCAAAGGCGGTTTCGCCGAGGTGTGGGAAGCCAAGAATGAGGCTGATGGGCGCCATGTCGCGCTGAAGGTGCTCACCGAGCTCCGAGCCGATTCGGAACGCGCCTTGGAGCGATTCGAACAGGAAGGACGCCTCGCGGCGTCGCTGTCGAGTCCTCGCTGCGTCTACGTCTTCGGTGCCGGGGCCGTGGAGGCGTGCCCCTACATCGCGATGGAGCTGATGACGGGAGGCACGCTCGCCGGTCGTATCGAATCGGGTTCGCTGGACGCGCGCTCGGCCGTCGACTGTGTGCTGGACGTCCTCGAGGGACTGGAGGCGGCACAGCGTCAGGGCATTCTTCATCGGGATGTGAAGCCGACCAACGTCTTTCTGGACGCCGAAGGCCGGGCCAAGATCGGCGACTTCGGGATTTCGAAGAGCCTTGAAGGTGACGCCAAGCTCACCCAGACCGGTGCGTTTCTGGGGACGCCGTATTACGCGTCACCCGAGCAGATCGCGGCGGAGCCGCTGGATCTTCGCAGCGATCTCTACAGCGTGGGCGCCATGCTGTATGAGCTGCTCACGGGGAAGCTCCCATACGCCGGTACCAACGCCTCCCAGGTTCTGGCGCAGGTCCTCACTCGCGATCCGGTCCCATTTGCGCAGACCGGCGTCGCCGTCCCGCTGGGACTGCAGCAGGTCGTGATGCGCCTTCTCGCCAAACAGCGGGAAAAGCGCTTTCAGAGCTACCCCGATACGCGGGATGCGCTGCTGCCATTCTCATCCCGTGGACTTGTCGTTGCACCTCTGCCTCGGCGCTTCGGCGCCATCCTCATCGATCTGGCACTGTTCTTCCCCCTAAGCTTCATGGTGGGCGCCTTTCTGTTGCAACGCGACTTCCGCGCGCAGCTGCCGGTCTCGCTCTCGGTCCATGTTCTGGAGCTCGCGTACTTCACGTTGTTGGAGCGGTACGGCGGGGCGAGTCTCGGAAAGCGCATCCTCGGTCTGCGGGTCACCACGGTTGACCGGGGGAGTCCCGCGATGCCGCGTGTCCTGGTGCGCTCCCTGATTTTCCTGCTGCTGCTCGTCGGCCCGAGTATCGGCGTGCAGCAGCTCGCGGCCGCGGGGGTGCCGATTGGGAGTGGCCCTCTGCTGACGTGGATGCCGGCGTTGTTCGAGCTTCTGGGCGTCGCCCTGCTCGTCTCGCCGATGCGGAAAGCCAACGGGTACGCGGGGACGCACGAGCTGATCACACACACGCGCGTCATGGCGTTGGCCGGCCGGGAGCGGGCCAGTACGGTGGCGCCGGTGCCGGCAGCCGCGATGTCCGGGGCCGCGGGTCAGGAATTCGGACCCTATCGCGGGACCGGCGTTCTCTGGAGCCGGGATGGGGAGTCACTCATGCTGGCGCGGGACGCCGCCCTCGGGCGCGACGTCTGGGTGCACGTGGCAGGGGAAGGCGGGCTCCCGCCGCTCGAAGTCGTGCGGGAGCGTGGTGAGGGAAGCCTCCCATGGCTGCAGCGCGGATCATCAGAAGGCGCGGTCTGGGACGCCTACGGCGCGCCGGCGGGAACGGCCCTCGGGTCGGAGGGGCGGCTCGACTGGGGTCAGATGCGCGGTGTTCTCCATTCGGTGGCGGCAGAGCTCAGCGACCGTTTCAAGCGTCAGGGAACAGCGGGCCACCTGAGCCCGGATTACGTCTGGGTGGATCCCGGGAGTCGCGCTCTCCTCCTCGACTTTCCGGTGACGCCTGGTGGGGCCCCGGCGGTGGAAGTGACGCCCGCGAATTGGTGGACCTTCCTGGGGATGGTAGCGACGCGCGGCCTTCGGTGGCCCTCGGTGCCACTGCCTGAGCATGGTCGGGCTTTGCTCGCCAAGCTCGCCATCCCGACGGGACCTGGCCCCATTGATGAATTCGTGGCGGCGTTGGACCGCGTCGCAGACCGTCCCACGCGCGTCACCCGCCTGCGGCGGCTCGGCCCTCTCGCCATGTTCGCCATCTTGCCGGTACTGATGGTGGTGGTGAGCCTCGTGGTGCCGGTCTTCATGGAAGGTCTTCCCACCTGGTATCAGGACCTCTCGCTGAATGCCGAGTCACTCATCGATTCACTGCGCAGCGCCACCGCCCGGGCCGGGACCGACACCGTAGCGGCGCGCACCGCCCGGGCGATACAGGTCGTCCTGGCGCGAGACCGGCACGAGGCGGGCCTGACACCGCAGCTCGGCAAACCCGCGCTGAATGCCCTGCCGCTGCGGGCCCGCGCGGAAGTCGATTCCGCGGCACTCCGGTACCCGTCACCGGATGCCAGAATGGTCGCGGACGCACGCGCCTGGCTCGCCACGCGCGTGCCGGCCCGTCACCTTCACTCCGGCCCCGCCACCTCCTTTCGAATGTTCGTCACGGCCTTCGGCATCACCGGGTATCTCGGTATCCTGGGCGTTTTGCTGGCCGCCGCCCTGCGGGGCGGTCTGCTGTTCACGCTGTTCGGCATCGCTCTTCAGCAAGCCGATGGGACTCCCGCGAGCCGTCTGCGCTGCTTCGCCCGGTCACTGGTCGCTTGGGCGCCGCTGCTTCTGCTCGCGGCGTTGAGCGAAGTATCGAACCTCTCGGTAACCCCTCCACGGCCCGGTGTGACGGTCTCGGCGACCTCCGTACCATCGGAGCCATCCGCTCCCAGATCGGATGTCATCGATGACCTCCTGGTCCTGGTTGCGATCGGGGGTGCGGGATTCGCCGTCTGGCGTCCGACGCAGGGCATTGCTGAGCGGGTGGCGGGAGTGGTGCTCGTTCCGAAGTAATGCCTGGAGGCTCAGTGGGCCTCAAGCACCCGGTCCAGCTCGTCGTACCCCGTCGGCACCGTCACGCCGTCGCGGCTTGCACCGGCCGCGAGCAGGAGCTGTGCCGGTTCCGCGGTTCTGCGATGCGCCCACCACGACGCGGTGCAACCCCGGACGGTAAGCATCAGCGGGGTCATGCCCTGCGAATCCCGCGCGTTGGGATCGGCACCACGATCGAGCAACAGCTGTACCAGCTTCGGGAGCACCTCCCACGAGGCTACGTGCAGCGCCGTGCTGTCGGGTGGCGTTCCGAAGTAGGAATCCCCCTCCGAGCGGACGTCCACCGGTACGCCAAGATCCAGCAGGATGCGGACGCCGTCCGTGTTCCAGGTCCGGGTAAAGTCACCGAGCGCACGTGCGCCGTCCGCTGTCAGCCGACGGCTGACGCCTTCGTCTTTCGCGAGCTCCCTCGCCCCGTCGGCATCCCCCCGCGCCGCGAGCTCCAGCAGGCGATCCAGTCCCTCGAGTCGGACGGGGATGCGGCGGCGGTCGAGCTCTTCGAGGATGTCTCCCCGTCCCTTGCGGGCGGCGAGCTGGATCGCGGTCATGGGCTCCTTGGTTCGGCTGTGCGGATCCCGGCGGTTGGCGTCCGCGCCATGGTCCAGAAGCGCTTTGATGATCTCCAACCCGTTGTCGCGGGCGATGGCATGCAGCAAGGGGCTTAGTCCCCACTTCGCCCGGTGAGAAGGATTGGCGCCACTGTCGAGGAGCAGTTTCACGGCATCGAGATAGTGCCAATCGCAGCTGCGGATCAGCATGATGGAGAGACTGTTCTGTGTCAGCCGCCCCGTTTCGATGAGTGCCCCAAGGGCACCAAGATGGTCGGTCTCCGGAGAGTGGTAGGCGACTTCGCCGTCGTTGGGATCCGCACCGCGTTCAAGCAGGAGCCGCGTGAGACCCTCATGGTGCGCGACGCCGGCGGCGCCATAGAGTGCGGTCTCGAATTCCGGATGCGGAGGATCGGTCCAGAACCCGGTGTTGGGGTCGGCACCGGCGTCGAGCAGGGCGGTCGCGGCCCGCAAGAATCCCGGCGTCCGTGCCGGCTCGAGCCGCAGGTACTTGGAAAGCGCGAGGTAGTTGAGGGCATCGCCCCCAAAGGGCGGTCCCTTGCGGTTGACGCTCGCCGGATCCGCGGCGATGAAGTTCCGGACTCGGACGTCGTCCCCCAGCACGGCCGCCGTCACCAGGTCGGCGCCGATCAGCGACGGATGCCGCCCGCGAATCTGTTCGGCCTGGTCGAGGTTCCCATGCCAGATGGCGGCGTGAATGAACGCCGCCCGCGGATCGTCTTCCTCTACAGGTACCTGAGCCACCAATCCGTTCTCCGCGCCTTGAGAGCCCCGAACCAGCGTGAGGCAAAGTACAGAATGAAGATCGCGACCGCCCAGACGACGTACAGCAGCCACAGCGGCCAGGTGTATCCGTCCGGAGGCGCGGGATTGCCCATGGGGTGATTGGTGAAGAGCCAGGGATTCACGTGCCCCTCCCGGAGGGCGGAGACCACCACGGCGAGCGCGTGAATCAGGGGGATGTGAAGCATGTAGTAGAAGAATGGGACGCGGCCGAAGACGGTCAGCCAGCCGGTCGCCATCCGCCGAACCCCCTCCAACAGCGGAATCGCGGTGATGGTGGGCCCCAGGGTCATCAGCTGGAAATCGAGGGAGGCCGGGTACTTGTTGGTACTCAGGAACGAGAAGAGCGCCGGCAGCTGCGGCCGGCCATTCGCGTTTGCCTGCGGGAAATGCCAGTGGCTCGGATCACCCCAGAGATTGAAGCCGCGGAAGACCAGAAAGAGCCCCGTGGCCGAGAGACCGATCTGCCAGCAGAGGCGGTTCCGGCGTACGGGTTCCAGCGTGATCAAGGCGCCGAAGCCGTATCCCAACGCCATCACTCCCACCCAGGGCACAATCGAGTACAAGACGATCAGCGTTGGGCCATGCGAGCCGAACTGAATGGGCCCGGCGAAGAAGCCGACATAGAGAATCTTCCAGAGCCCGCTCAACGGACTGGCACCCGCCGCCTGGATCACCCGTCCGAATACCGGATCGAGCAGGCTGGCGCCGAGGACGACGAAGGCGCCGAATCCGACCACCGTGCGCAGGGGGAGCCGGACGAGAAGGCCGAGGATGATCATGCACCAGCCGATGCACCAGATCACGCCGGCCATCTCGTAGTTGGCGAAGTCGAAATTGAACGTCCAGGCGACGCGCAGGAACGTCAGCTCCAGGAAGACGAGCCAGGCGCCGCGGATGAGCAAGTGCCGTGAAATGTCCGGGTGCCGGCGGGAGGAGAGAAACGCGCTGGTGCCGGCCAGGAAAATGAAGCCCGGCGCGCAGAAGTGAGTCACCCACCGGGTGAAGAAGATCCCGGCCGTGGGCCCTCCGGCCGGAAGGCCGGAGTACACCCGAACGTGATCGATCGCCATCAGCACCATGATGGCGCCCCGAATCACGTCGATGGAGGAGAGGCGCGACGGCGCGGTGTTCGCGGGGGATGAGGTCATTCCGCAAGCTTTGGGTCGCGTGAGCGCCCGTCAACGTCGGCGGGCCGGCGGTTCCCGGGAGGCGGCGAGCGGCCTAGTGGGTGCGGGGAGCGGGCGGCCGCAGGAGCGCCTTGACCTGCGCGGCCCGGCGGCGACTCACCGGCAGCTCGGTGCCATCCCGCAGTATCAGGACCATCTCGTCATCGGTGTCGGTTTTCCATTCGCGGACCCGGTCCAGGCGGACGACACTCGACCGGTGGATCCGGGTGAACCGGGCGGGGTCGAGCCGGGACTCGAGTGCGGAGAGCGCGGCGCGCACGCGATGGGACTTCCCGCCCGCGTGGATCACCGCGTAGTCGTCCGCCGCTTCGATCCAATCAATTTCTCCCTGATCGAGCAGCAGCTCACCATTGTCCGTCGGGACGGCGATGGGCGTGCGGGGCGCGCGACCCGTGCCATTCGTCGTCACCGGTTCCCCGCGGAGCAGCGCCGAGAGCTTGGCGGCGAGCGCCAAGGCATCGTGCATCCGCAGGCGCTCCCGGACGCGCTGGAGCGCCTCACGAAACCGGTCTTCGGAAAGGGGCTTGACCAGGTAGTCGAGCGCTTGTGCTTCGAAGGCGTCCACGGCGAATTGATCGTGCGCCGTGATGAACACCGTCACCGGCATCCGCTCTGCGCCATGCACGCGGACCACGCCCAGGCCGTCGAGTCCCGGCATCTGGACGTCGAGGAACACGAGATCCGGTTTGGTGGTCGCCAGCGCTCGAACCGCCTCCCGGCCGTCCCGGCATTCGCCGATCACCACGACGTCCGGGTGCGCCGCCAGGAGCTGGCGGATTCCCCGGCGCGCCAGGGGCTCGTCGTCGACGATCAGCGCGCGAATGTCAGCCACGATCCGTCCCGGACCGGAAGGGCAGGCGAACCGTGGCCATCGCTCCACCGGACGGCGTGCGGGTCAAGGTGAGCGAACCCCGGCCTCCGTACAGGGTCGTGAGGCGCTCGCGGGTATTGGCCAACCCGACCCCTTCCGTGGAAGTAGCCGCTCCCGGGCCCGGCCCGTCATCGGTCACGGTCAGCACCAGATCCTCTCCATCCCGGTGGGCTTCGACCCGTAACATGGTCGCTCCCACCCGCTGCGCGAGCCCATGCCGAATGGCGTTTTCCACGAGGGGTTGGAGGATGAAGTCGGGAACGAGGGCATCCAGCAAGCCATCGGGCACAGTGATTTCGGGGTGCAAGCGATCGGGGAACCGGATCTGCTCGATCGTGAGGTACTGCCGAACGAACTCGAGCTCGTCCCGCAGGAGCACTTCCTGGGGACGGTCGGCCCGGATCACGCGATGCAGCATCTCCCCGAGCAACTCGAGCATCCGCGCGGCGGTGGCGGAGTCGCGGTCCCGCACGATGACGGTGGCCGCGTTCAGACTGTTATAGAGGAAGTGGGGGTGCAGCTGCATGCGGAGGGCCGCCAGGCGGGCATCGGCGAGCTGGACGCTGAGCGCCCGAGACTGGGTGAAATACGTCGTCGCATGTTGGACCCCCAGCATGGCGAAGTACACGGCGACCCCGAAGGGCAGTGTGGTCAGGATCCAGCCGAGCAGGTTCTCGCTGCCCGCGTGGAGGAGATGTCGCAGGAGGGTGCCCAGGACCGCCCAGGCGACGCACAAAGCGAGCGCGCCCATGACGTGGATGGGGAGCGCGCGACGAAGGGTGCCGCGCTGGAGAGGGTAGCGGCGGCCCAGCCAGAAGACGGCGGGGGTGAGGAGCCCGTAAATCGCCCAATCCAATCCGTCGAATACGAAGTCCCGCCACGACACGCCGGTCCAACG
>DASUBP010000134.1:0-2758 GCA_035763205.1 Gemmatimonadales bacterium | reverse complement strand
GTCTGCTCGCTGCTCTGCGCCGCCGCGCCTGCCGCGCTGAAGCCGGGATCACGGGCCGCCGCCGCCGAGAAGGCCTGCGAAGCCGCGCCGAAGTTGCCCTGGTCCTGCGCCTGGAGTCCGCGGCTGTAGAGCAGGAACGCTTCGAGGTCGCGGGTCGGACGCTCGCTGATCGCGGTCTGCTCGGCCGGGGTCAGCGTGATGCCCATCTTTCCGAGCAGCTGGAAGACGACCTGCTTCTCGACGTCGAAGAGCGCCTGGAGGCGGTCGGCACCGGTGCCGGTCGCGGCCACGCCCGCGTCGTTCGTGCGGACGACGGTCGCGTTCACGCGCACCTGATTGGGCTGCACGTCGAATTGGCCTTGCACCACCTGCGAAGCACCGATGAGATGGCCGGAGCGCGCGCCCGTCGCCGGATCCACGCGGCCCGATTCCGTCAATTTCATTTCATCGAGCAACGCCTGCATCCGCTCACGCTCGAGGAGCCGCAGGCTGTGCACCCGACCGAGGTCGGTGACCACGAGCGAGGCCAGCCCGCGGGAGAGCGGAGCATACGTGGAATCGGTCCCGGTGTAGCGGAACGGCATCACGGCCACCGTATTGGGCGGCGGTGGAGTCTTCGAAAGCGTCGCTTCCTGCGCCAGTGCCCGACGCGCTTCGTAGACCAGCTGGTGCTGCGCGACGAGTGCCAGGCGGCCGTTCAGCTGCTTCTTCACCGCGGCCGGCGGATTGGATGCCGACAGCTTGTTGTAGGTGACGCGGGCCGAGTCGAATTGGCCCAGGCCTTCATAGGTGTAGCCGAGGTAGATCTGCGCTTCGGCATTGTCAGGCTGATGCAGCAGCGTGCGGCCCAGAGCGGCCCGGGCATCGTCATACCGCTTCGCGGAGTAATAGGCCTCACCCAAGCGCAGATTCGCGGCGGGATCGTCCGGCGACTGTGCCCGGCGGGCTTCCAGGGCCGGGATGTCGGCGGGAGCGGGAGGCGGCGCAACGGGCGCACCGGCACAGCCACCGGCGAGCGCGAGAGCCGCCAAGCCGAGGACACGCCGGCGCCGGCGCGAGGTCAGGGGGGGCATCGCGGGTGAGGGTGACATGTCGACTCGTTTAGCTGAAGGTAAATTCGGCCAGTGGGAGGGTCGGTGACCCCCCGCCGTCAGGTACGGTGAGCGCGGTCACGTCGCCGCGCGGGAGCCGCCGGTGCCACTCCCCGGCGGGATATGGTCAGTCCTGAATGCGACAGCAATTCACCGAGCACCGCGCGAGTCCGCGCGTCGATCGGCATGTCGAAATGCACGTCCAGGCGGTACTCGGAATGGTCGGGAGCCTGGCCGGTCAGGGTGATTCCCTGGACGTCCGGGCGCACCGCCTCGACCTCGATGTCCGCCAGACGCGTGTATTCTTGGTCCATAGCTATCCTCCGGCCTCTCAGAGAGATACCCCTCCCCGAAGGGCTGTCAAGGAGACCAAGGCCCGCCTAGATTTCGCCTTGGAGGTCTTAGTCGATCGGTGGGGCGACGTGGAGTAAAGGAATACCGGGCGTCTGAAGCCCTGGGCCTGATAGCGGCCGATCGCGAGCACCAACCGCTGGTTTGTCCCTCCTGTGGGGCTCGGGCGATTCAGCGGGTGCCGCGCAGGCGACCAGCGCGCCCGGGGGAGACCCCCAGGGCCGGCGAGCGGATCAGTCTGACCTGCGGCAAATGCGGAAGACACGCGTCCTACATCGAAGGCGGCACCCTGCCGCCGCGGGACGCGACCATGGATCCCCAGAATTCCCCGGCCGAAGGCGATGGCGGGGAGCGAGGCGACCGACGTGGCGGGTGACGCGATCCAGATGATGGGGACGGTAACGGAGGTGTTGCCCAACACCACGTTCCGCGTGAAGCTCGAGAACGGCCACGAAGTCCTGGCGTACGTCTCCGGAAAAATGCGGAAGAACTACATCCGCATCCTCCAGGGAGATCGAGTTGCTGTAGACCTATCTCCATACGACCTGACCAGGGGACGGATTACCTACCGGTACAAGTAACAAAAACGTCGAGGAAATGCGTCGAGGAACGACGTCAAGGGAATGCGTAACTACCCCCTGACGATTTTCCTTGACGGTTCTCCTTGACGTCGCTCCTCGACGTCTTCTTAGTGGATTTCCATCCCCACATAGAAATTCCTTCCCGGCGCCGGCTCATAATACCGCCCGCCCGCCGCGTTCACGGTGACCGATCCGACGTAGTGATGATCGAAGAGATTTTGCACCGCGAAAAACGGATCGAGCCGCACGCTCCCCACCAGGCCTCCCCAGCCCAGACGCAGGTCAGTCCGCCACCAGCCCGCGGCGCGGGTGCTCAGCGTGTCGTTCACCAACTGACTCGACGCATGCACGGTCTCGAGCTCCATCCAGCCGCCCTTCGGGCCCCAGGGACGCACCCCCACGAGCGCGCGAAGCCAATGCTCCGGCACGCCCGCCAGCGGATGGCCGTCAAGGACGTAGCTCGTCGCCCCCACGGCGTACCGATAGTCCGTGTAGCGAAAGTGCGAATACGTGTAGGTGAGGGCGACGGAGAGCCCGCGCACGGGCGACGCGGCGGCCCCGAGCTCGATCCCGCGATGACGCGCGCTGCCGGCGTTCCGGTAGAACAGCCGCTGCGGGGATGACGGCTCCTGAAACGGAATCAGCTCGTCATGTACGTCCGCCTGAAACACCGCGGCGCTCCACCGCACAAGATCGTTCGACGCCCCACGAGCACCGATTTCGTAGTTCCAGGTG
>DASUBP010000133.1:0-2490 GCA_035763205.1 Gemmatimonadales bacterium | reverse complement strand
CGTCTTGCCGCGCGTGCCTGCGATTCCGCGGGAGAGCCAGGCGCGGGGGAACCCCTTCGCACCGCGGGCCCTGATCGCCTCGGCGATCCCGGGCACGGCCCGCTGGACCGCGGCCCGCGTCGCCTCCGGCGTCACATCCCGGTCGGCGAGCCCCGTCCCACCAGTGGTCAGCACCACATCCACCTCACCGGAGTCCGACCAGCGCGTGAGCTTGGACACGATCAGGTGCGTCTCGTCGGGCACGATACTCCGGACCGCCACCTCGAACCCGCGCTGCGACGCCCACGTCGCGATCGCATCTCCCGACGTGTCGTCGCGGCGCCCCTGGGCACCGAGATCCGACACCGTCAGAATGCCGACTCGCAATGCGAGATTCACCCTGACCCCTGACACCTGACCCCTATTTCTTGGTGTTGTGCGGCACGAAGGGGAGCTTCACAACTTCGGCTTCCGCTCGTTTCCCCCGGACCTCGACTTCGAACTTCGTCCCGGCCTTGGCCGACTCTTTCGGGAGATACGTGGTGCCGATCGGCGCGTTCACCGTCGGCGTCACGGTGCCCGAGCGGACGACATCCACCTGTCGGCCGTTCAGGAACACCGGGTATCCGTGCCGGCCGATGGCTTTGGGGTCGCCCATCTTGAACCCGACCAGCCGGCGGGTCACCCCTTCGAGCTTCTGCTTCTTGAGGGCCGCCTGACCGGTGAAGGCCGCGCCCTTCTCCAGCTTCACGATGAAATTGAGTCCCGCCTCGAGCGGCGTGGTCGTGTCATCGATGTCGTTGCCGTAGAGAGGCAGACCGGCCTCAAGGCGCAGGGTGTCCCGCGCACCCAATCCGGCAGGCGCGGCGCGCCCCTGACCCGCCAGTGAGTGCCAGAGCTTCTCGGTGTCCTGCGCGCGGCAATACAGCTCGAAGCCGTCCTCCCCCGTGTATCCGGTGCGGGAGATGAAGCACTCCACGCCCGCGACCTTGGCGTCGGGGAGGAAGTGGTAGTACGGAATGTCCTTCACCTTGGGCGTAGCGAGCGGGGTGAGGAGTGCCTCCGCACGCGGGCCCTGGATGGCGAGCAGACCGACGTCATCCGAGATGTTCCGGAGCCGGACGTTGGCCCCGCCCTTCTGATCGAGGATGTGGTTCCAGTCCTTCTCGATGTTCGACGCGTTCACGACCATCATCAGCTTGTCGTCGAACCGGTAGACCAGGCAGTCGTCGACGAACGTGCCCTTGTCGGTCAGGATCGCGGAGTACTGGGCCTGGCCCGCCTCGAGCGCGCCGACGTCATTGCAGGTGACCTTCTGCACGAAGGCGTTCCGGTCGGGCCCCGTGATCTCGAACTCGCCCATATGGGACACGTCGAAGATCCCGACGTCCGTCCGCACCGCCTTGTGCTCGGCGCCGATACCGGCGGGATAGGTCACCGGCATCTCGTAACCGCCGAAGGGCACCATCTTGGCACCCAGGGCGACGTGAACGTCGTGGAGCGGCGTGCGCTTCAGGGAGGCGGGGGCGGGGGGGGGCGTATCAGTCATCGTATTCCTCGGAAATTCAGCGTGAACCCATCAGTGTCGCGAGCAGCGCCTTCTGTACATGCAGCCGGTTCTCGGCCTCGTCCCAGACTTTCGACTGGGGTCCTTCGATCACATCGGCGGTGACTTCCTCGCCGCGGTGCGCGGGGAGGCAGTGCAGGAAGATCGCCTTGGCGTCGGCCTGCTTCATCAGGGACTTGTCCACCGTGTAGCCGCGGAAGGCGTTCTTGCGGCTCTCGGCCTCCCCTTCCTGCCCCATCGATGCCCAGACGTCGGTGTTCACGACGTGCGCGCCGGCCACCGCTTCTTCGGGAGACTCGGTGACCAGCACCTTGGTCTTGGCCTTGGCGGCTTCGAACTTGGCGTGGTTGGGCTCGAAGCCTTCGGGGCATGCGAGCCGGAGCTCGAAGCCGAGCACCTGCGCGGCTTCGAGCCAGCTGTTGGCCATGTTGTTGCCGTCCCCGATCCACGCGATCCGCTTTCCTTCCCAGCTCCCCAGCGCCTCCTTCACCGTGAACAGGTCGGCCAGCACCTGGCACGGGTGCGAGAGGTCGGTGAGGCCGTTGATCACGGGGATGGTCGCGAACTTCGCCAGCTCCTCGACCTCACCGTGGTCGAAGGTCCGGATCATGATCCCATTCACATAACGGGAGAGAACGCGCGCGGTGTCGGGGATCGGTTCACCACGACCGATCTGGATGTCCCGGGACGAGAGGAAGAGGGCCTGCCCGCCGAGCTGATAGGCGCCGACTTCGAAGGAGACCCGGGTGCGGGTGGAGGACTTGGCGAAGATCATGGCCAGGGTCTGGCCCGCCAGAGGGGTCTCCCGATACTGGCCCGATTTCATTCGGGCAGCGAGATCGAAGAGCTTGGAGATCTCGTCCTTCGAGAAGTCCGTGATTGCCAGGAAATCGCGCTTGGGCATCGGGTCCCTAGTGAATGACAATCAATACAGGCCAAAATGA
>DASUBP010000132.1:0-4874 GCA_035763205.1 Gemmatimonadales bacterium | reverse complement strand
CACCTTGGGACCCCCTCGGGCTCTTGGCCCAACGGGGGCGCAAAGGATTCGTGCTTTGAAGCGAGAAATTCTCATCTCAGGAAGCCAGCGGGAAACCCGCGTGGCGATTCTCGAGGACGACCGCCTTGTTGAACTCCTGGTCGACCGTCCCGATTCCCGGCGTTCCGTCGGGGACATCTACCTCGGCAAAGTAGAAGCGGTCCTTCCCGGTATTCAGGCTGCGTTCCTGAATATCGGCGCCGAGAAAAGTGCCTTCCTCCATGCTTCCGACTTGATCGAGTCGGAGGACGAGGACGAGCCGGGTGAGCCCGAGGACGTGGACGACGAGCCCGTCGAGGGCGACGGGGCCGGAAATGGCAACGGCGCACCCTCCGCTCCAGCCGCCCAGCAACCGCAACAGGGTGGCCGAGGCCGGAATGGCGGTGGCCGTCGCGGCCGCAGGCCTCTCCCCAACATCCAGGACGAGCTGAAGCGGGGCCAGACCAAGCTCGTTCAGGTCATCAAGGAACCGATCAGCACCAAGGGTCCGCGCGTCACCGCGCAGATCTCCCTGCCGGGCCGTTTTCTGGTCTACATGCCGTACGCCTCGAAGGTCGGGGTCTCCCGCAAGATCGAAAACCGCGAGCAGCGGGCGAAGCTCCGCGAGATGGTGAGCCGCCTCGTTCCCAAGGACGAGGGCGGCTGGATCATCCGCACGGTGGCCGACGACCTCACGGAGGAGAGCTGCAAGCGCGAGATCGACCATCTGGTGGGACTCTGGAAGAAGATCGTCCGTAAGAGCAAGTCGGTCCGGGCCCCGGCGCTGGTGCAGCGGGAGACGTCGCTCACCCGGGGCATCGTGCGGGACCTGTTCTCGGACAAGGTCGACGGGCTCCTGGTCGACTCGAAGCAGCTCTACAACGAAATCGAGCAGTACCTGGGTCAGATCGACCCCGAGTTGCTCGGGCGCGTGAAGCTGTACCAGCAGGAGTCCCCGCTGTTCGATGAGTACGACATCGAAGCGGAGATCCGGGGGCTCTTCGCCCAACGGGTCGACATGCCGACGGGCGGCTACATCATCATTCAGCCGACGGAGGCGCTGGTCTCGATCGACGTCAACACGGGCCGGTACACGGGCAAGAAGGACCCCGAGAGCACCATTCTCCGGACCAATCTCGAAGCGGCCCGTGAAGTGGCCCGGCAGCTCCGGCTCCGGGACATCGGCGGGATCATCGTGGTGGACTTCATCGACATGGAGACCCGCGGCAACCGCGACAAGGTGCTCCATGAGCTCCGGACGCACTTGGGACGAGATCGCGCACGGACGAAGGCGTACGCGGTGTCGGAGCTGGGCCTGATCGAGATGACCCGTCAGCGGGTCCGGCCTTCGCTCTGGCAGTCCATGACGGCCGAATGCCCGACGTGCTCCGGCACGGGGCGGGTGTTCCGTCCCGAAGTGGTGGTCCGGCGCATGGAGCGGTCCCTCAAGCGGGCCGGGGCAGACCACAAGGAGCGCCAGCTGGCCGTCCGTCTGCACCCTGAGGTGGCCATATACCTGGTGGAGCAGGAGCCGAACTTCTTGCGGCAATTGGAGAAGCAGACGGGGCTCCAGCTCGAGGTCCGGGATGACCCCATGATGCGGCTGGATGAGTTCCGGATGATGGCCAAGCCCGCCGGCCGGGACGTCACCGAGCAGTACGCGGTGGCCTAAAAACCAAGGCAAAGCAGATCCTTCGCGCCAATGGCGCTCAGGAGGTTGACTAACCCTATGACCCTCACTAGCTTCCGCGCCCTATGACGTATGCCATTTTCAAGGCCGCCGGCCAGCAGTTCCGGGCCGAAGAGGGCCGAACGATCAAAGTCCCCCTGCTCGATGCCGAGCCCGGGAGCAAGGTGACGTTCGACGAGGTGCTGTTGACGTCGGACGGCAAGACCATTCAGACCGGTACGCCCAAGGTCAAGGGCGCCAAGGTCACGGCCGAGGTCGTGCGCCACGGGAAAGCCCGGAAGATCCGGATCTACCGGTTCGCCCGCCGCTCGGGATACCGCCGTCACGCCGGACACCGCCAGCAGTTCACCGAAGTGAAGATCGCCGACGTGAAGGTCGGGTGAGGCGCTAATGGCTCATAAGAAGGGTGTCGGCTCTACCCGAAACGGCCGCGATTCGAACCCGCAATACCTCGGCGTCAAGCGCTTCGGGGGCGAGTTCGTGAAGTCCGGAAACATCCTGGTCCGCCAGCGCGGCACCAAGTTCCACCCGGGCGCCAACGTGCGGCGTGCCTCCGACGACACGCTCTTCGCGGTCGCGGACGGCCAGGTCAAGTTCGAGCACAAGAGCAAAACGAGATACAAGGTGAGTGTGTATCCGGCCTGACAGCTGGACGGTTAGACGGCAAGACGGTTAGATACGCACAAAGGCGGCCTCCCCTCGGAAGACCGCCTTTCGTGTTTTCACTAGCCGTCTAACCGTCTAGCCGTCTAGTAGGCAGGCGGTACCGTCTTGTATCGCTCCAGTAGCTCTTTCTGCCTGCTGGTCATCGGAATCTCCCGGCCCCGGATGTAGACGTGTTCCACGGCGGTCGAGAATTCGAACGGATCCCCAGACCACACGACGACGTTCGCCACCTTGCCGGCCGCGAGTGACCCGTACCGGTCAGCCACACCGTAGATCTCGGCGGGGGTGAGGGTGATGGCGCGCAGGGCCTGGTCCCACGACATCCCGAAGGACACCGCGGTCCCCGCCTGCTGGCGGATATCCCGCGCGTTGTGTGAGTCGGAGAAGTAGAACCCGACCTTGACGCCGGCCTTCGCCAGCATCGTCGCATTGCCGAAGCGCGTCCCCAGCCCGTCGTAGCTCGGCAGGTTGTCCATCGGGGCCACCAGCACCGGCACACCCGCCGCCGCGATCTCGGACGCGACTTCCCAGCCTTCCGACGCGCCGCCGAGAATCAGCTTGAGCTTGTACTCCTTCGCGATCCGGAGCGCCGTCAGGATGTCACTCTTCCGGTTCACGTTGACCAGGACGGGCTCCTCGCCACGCAACACCGGCAGGAGCGCTTCCAGGTCAGCCGCGGGCGCCGACAGCGCTTCCATCTGTGCCTTGTTGTAGTCGGTCCTGCGACGCGAATACTCCAGGGCGTCGTTGAACACCTGACGCAGTCGCGCGCTCACGCCGGCGCGGGAGCCATTGCCCGTGTGCTTGGCCCCCTCGGAGAGATCCATCACCATCGCCGCGGGGGAGCGGTCGATCATCTGTTCGATGGTGCCGCCGTCGAGGTCGATCAGGACCGCCTGTCCGCCGATCAGGCCACCACCCGGCGTCGCCAGGGCACTGGTCACACCCTCGATCCGGTTGATGGGGATCAAGGTCGAGGCGGGATTGAGACCTTCGGAGACGTTGAAGCTCGACGCGATGTCCTTTCCGGTGCTGCCCTCGCTCGTGCCCTCCACGGCGTCGATCTCGGCCAGGCCGAGGTTCGAGAGGCCGTCGATGAGGCCCGGCGTCACCCACTTGCCGGACACGTCGATGCGGGTCGCGTCGCCGGGAATGGTCACGTTGGCACCCACAGCGGTGATCTTGCCGTTCTGAATCACCACGGTGGCGTGGTCGATCTTGGGCCCCGATACCGGATAGACGGTCCCTCCGGTGAGGGCGATGGTCTGCGCGAGAATCACGGCGATCATCGGTCGCTCCCGGGAAGGGGTTCCTGGCCCAGCTCGAAATCGGTGCGCGGCTGGTGCTGGGGATCGTTGCGGTCGTAGACCAGCCAGCCGTCGTTGTAGACCTGCTGGGCGCGGCTGTAGACCGAGAACGGATCGCCGGACCACAGCACCACGTCCGCCATCTTGCCCACTTCGAGCGTCCCCACGATCGAGTCGATGCCGAGGGTCCAGGCCGGGTTGGCGGTGATCCACCGGAGAGCGTGATCGCGGCTGACCGGGATGCCGGCCTGGATGCCGTAGTACATGGCTTTGGCCGCCTCCTGGTTCATGTGCTGGATGACGCCGGCGTCATCCGAGTGGATGTTGATCTTCACGCCGGCCTGATCGAGCAGGGCGGCATTCTCGTGAATACCGTCCATCGCCTCTTCCTTGAACCCCCACCAGTCGGACCAGACCGTGGCCCCCGTACCGTTGGCGGCCAGGAGGTCGCGGATCTTGTACGCCTCAACGGCGTGATGGAACGAGCGAATCTTGAAGCCGAATTCCCGGCCCAAGTCCATCATCTGGGCCATTTCGTCGGCCCGGTAGCAGTGGTTCTCGACCAGGATGTGGCCCCGGAGCACCTCGGCGAGCGTCTCGAGCTTCAAGTCGCGGTCCGGCGGATCGCCCTCGTGCTTCGCGTTCCATTTGTCCCACCGGCGCCGATACGCCTCGGCCGCGATGAAGGCCTCCCGGTACCCGGCCATGTTGCCCATCCGGGTCTGAGGGCCCCCCCGGTCGCCGTAGACCCGCTTGGGGTTCTCCCCACACGCCATCTTCAGGCCGTAGGGGGCGTTCGGGAATTTCATTCCTTGCACGGTGCGGCTCGGAACGAGCTTCAGCACGGCACTCCGGCCACCGATCAGGTTGGCGGAGCCCGGCAGGGCCTCGATGGTGGTGACGCCACCGGCGATCGCCAGCGGGATCTGCGGATCCTGTGGCCAGAACGAATGCTCGGCCCACACGTCGGCGGTATTCGGGCGGGTCGCTTCATTGCCGTCACTCTCGGCCCACGTGCCCGGCGCCGCGTACACCCCCATGTGCGAGTGCACGTCGATGATGCCCGGCGTGACGAACTTGCCCGTGCCGTCAACGACGACCGCGTCCGCAGGTGCGGTGACGGACGTGCCCACGGCGACGATGCGGCCGTCTTTGAACAGGATCGAGCCGTTCGGTATCTCCTGACCCGCGGC
>DASUBP010000131.1:0-5898 GCA_035763205.1 Gemmatimonadales bacterium | reverse complement strand
GACCCTGGACGGTGAAGCTGACGACGACCGATCCAGTGACCTTGGGGTGAGAGAGCAGGGCGGAGGCGAGCGCGGCGCAGGCCGCATGGCGGCCGGCAGCCGGAGCCGCCATCCCTTCACCATACCGGTGGGGTCGCCGGGACAGTGCCACGGGGGAGAGCAGTCGCACGCCGAGGGCCGCCGCATCGGCGGCGGACGAAGCTCCGATGTCGACGTATGCGTCGTCCACCGTGAAGGGCGTCTCGTTCGGGACTCGTCCACGGGTCAGATGGACCGATCGTACCCCTACGACACCGGGGACCGGTCCGGACGCGCCGAACACCGTGACGCGGTGTCCTTCGAGCTGTTGCTCGAAGAGGGGACTCGCGACGCGCCCTTCGCGGCGAAGGGTGAGATACCCTTCGCTCGTTATCCCACCCACCACAAATCCTGCTTCATCCAGTGGACAGGAGACGAGCCGCCTCGGCGACCCGGTTCCCAGGGTGATGCTGACGTCACCCAACCGGTCCCGAGTCGCACCGGGGAAGAGCGTCAGCAACGAATCCGTCACCGCCTGCTCGTACCCCGAAACGGTGGTGAACCCGGCAAAGCGGAGCGTGAGGGATTCGAGCGACTGCGATGGCAGGGACAAGGGTGTCGCGAGCAACAGGATGACGGCGGCGCAACGGGTACGCATCAAAGATCCTCCAGCCGGACGGCGTGGCGTGGCAATCCCATCAGTGACATCACGGTGACCACGTGGGGGAGCAACCGGTGCTCGGCGGTCAACACTCGAGCCGCCAGCCTCTCGGCGGTATCACCGGGAAGGACGGGCACGCGGGCGCGCGCGATGACCTCGCCCCGGTCGTACTCCTCCGTCACGTAGTGGACACTTGCTCCCGATTCCTTCTTGCCCGCGGCCAGGACGGCCTGGTGCACTTTGAGGCCGTACATGCCGGGACCACCGAACTCCGGTAGCAGGGCGGGGTGGATGTTAATCATCCGCCAGTCGAACCGGGACACGACGGCGCTGGGGACCAATTTGAGATACCCGGCCAGGACCACGAGCTGGGCGTCCCCGATGGCTTCGAGGTATTCGTCGGCATTCGTGGGATCCGACAGGGCGTAGGTCGGCACGCCGGCCTGGCGCCCCCGATCCAATGCGCCCGCGTCACTCCGGTTGGAAATCACCCGGCTCACGCGAGCGGCCTTGTTCTGCGCGCCATTCAGGCCATCGAGCAGGGCCTGGAGGTTGGTCCCTCCGCCAGATGCCAGCACCGCCACCCGCACGGGGGTAACGGTCATCCGTGACAGGGGGCGAGGGACGCCGGGATCGCGCCCGAGCGGACCGCCAGCGTGAAATCGCCAACCGTATTCCGGTTCGAAGTCGTCACCACGATGGTGCACTCGCCGCTGGCCGGCATGCGGAGGGTCAGACGGGCGTTGCAGTGGCCACCGGAGTCGTCATCCTGGAGCGGGCCCATGGTGGAGTCGAGCCCGGCGCCCCGCGCCATGAGAAAGGCATCAAATGCCTTCGAGGCGAGATCGATCGTCACCACGTGACCGGGCGTGGCCTTCAAGGTCCACGCTTGCGCATAGGTGCCGTCCGCGGTCCGGCGGTCGTTCCGGGTGAGCGCACCCGTCACGGTGGCGCCGACGACGATCTGGTGCGTCGTATCGGACTGGGCGCGCGCGGGTGTGGCCGCGACGAGCGCCAGACAAAGGGCCACGAAGATGCGGGTCATTGGTGCTCGAGGATCAGGTCGACCGCTGTTTGGAGATCCGCCACCACGGTATACCCCGCGTTGATCGCTCCCTCCGCGTACTCGCCGCCACGACCGGTCCTGACGAGGATGCCACGACCACCGAGCGCGCGGGCCGGTTCGACGTCGGACATCCGGTCTCCTACATAAAAGGAACGGCCGAGGTCCAGCGTGAGCTCGGTGGCGGCGTCCCGGAAGAGTTTGGTACCGGGCTTCCGGCACTCACAGGGCCCGGAAATGTCAGGATGATGGGGGCAGACGTAGGCGCCGTCGAGACGGGCGCCGGCTCCGGCGAGGAGCTGCACCAGGCGGGCATGGACCGCGTCGTATTGCTGTGCGGTAATCAGTCCCCGCGCGATCCCTGATTGATTGGTCACGATCACCACCGCCAGTCCTCCCTGGTTGAGGCGCCGGACTGCCTGCGCCGCTCCGGGAAGCAACTTCAGTTTGGCGGGATCGGAGAGGAACCCGGGGTCCTCGATCAGGGTGCCGTCCCGATCGAGAAAGGCGGCACTGCGTCTCCGGCCCGGCTCAGGCATCCAGTGCCGAGCGCACCGCGCGGGCGGTCAGGGGGATCTCGCCGGGGGAGAGGGTGCGCGGGTCGAGGACGACATGGCCATCCGCAATGCGCGTGATCACCGGAGGAGATCCGGCACGGAGCCGATCCGAGAGACCGTCGGCGGAGAGGTGGCTGACCGCGATCCGCACCAGCCAGGTCTTGAGGGTCGTGCCGGGGAACGACCCGCCGCCCACCTCGGACTCCCCGGAGATCAGGCTGGCCTCGGCGCCGATGTCCTTCGCCAGGGACTTGCCCTCGCGTCTGATCTCGTCCAGGCTCTTCGTCAGCATGCGCAGTACCGGAATGTCACGCCGCGCGGTCTCCGGCTCCCGGTACAGGCGCAGGGTGGCTTCGAGCGCGGCGAGCGTAAGCTTGTCGGCGCGGACGGCCCGGGCGGTGGGGTCCTTCCGGCACGCCTCGATCACCGCGCGCGTCCCGACGAGGATGCCGGCCTGCGGTCCGCCGAGGAGCTTGTCACCGCTGAATACCACGAGGTCGACGCCACTCGCCACCGCCTCCTTCACCGTCGGCTCACCGGAGAGGTGCCAGGGTGCGAGGTCCATCAGGAGTCCGGAGCCCAGGTCGAAGAGCGCCGCCGCACCGCTTGCGTGCGCGAGCTGTGAGACCTCGTTGGGAGAGACGTCCGCGGTGAAGCCGGACACCTTGAAGTTCGACCGGTGCACCTTGAGGAGCACCCGCGTCTTGTGGCTCACGGCCTTGGCGTAGTCGTCGAGGTGAGTGCGGTTGGTGGTGCCAACCTCGACCAGTTTCGCGCCGGAGCGCGCCATGATGTCCGGGACGCGGAACGCGCCGCCGATCTCGACGAGCTCGCCCCGGGAGACGATCGCCTCGCCGTCCCGCCCCAGAGCCGACAGTGCGAGGAGCAACCCACCCGCGGCGTTGTTCACCACCAGCGCGTCCTCCGCGCCGGTCAACTCGACCAGCAGGTCCCGGCAGTGGAGATGCCGCGAGCCGCGCGCGCCCGCGCCGACGTCGTACTCGAGCGTCGAATAGCCCGCCGCGATTCTCGTCATCGCTTCGATGGCGGCAGGAGCGAGGGGGGCGCGTCCCAGGTTGGTGTGCAGCACGACACCGGTCGCGTTGATGACCGGTTGGAAGGAAGGGGCCGCCACGCGAGTCAGCTGGCTTGCCACGGCGGCGCTCCATCCCTCACTCGGCTCAGTGCCTCCGACGGCCCGGGCGCCGTCGAGTACCGTCCGGATGGCGTTGACCACCAGCGGGCGCGGATGGCCCGGCAGGAGCGCGGCGATGCCTGGTTGCGCCAGCATCGCGTCGACCGAGGGAAGCTTCCGGCGCGGATCGGTCATGGATGCCTGGTGGAGTCCGGCTTGGCCTTGGCCGTGGTGTCGGCCTTGGCCTTCGCAGTGCTGTCCGCCGCGACCTTCTTGGGGGCGGGGACCACGAGGACGCTCACCGCATCGGCACGGACGCCGTTCAGGTTCGTGGCGCCCGTCACGCGGATGAAGTACTTCGTCGACGGCTTCAAGGGCATGCTGGTCCGGACCACGATCTTGTCGGTGGGAATGGGGCGCGTGGCCAGGAGCTTGATGACGGCGCTGTCGACGGCTGAGGCGGCCCCCGGATGGCTGACGGGACCCTGGGTCGGGGGCTTCCGGGCGGTGGTATCGCGGCCCGCCGCCGCTTTTTTCTTCGTGGTGTCCACCGCCGCGCGCGTGGTATCCGCGGCGCGCCGGAGCGAGTCGGCGACGGCGCGTTGCCGCGCGACCAGCGAGTCGTTGGCGGCTGGAGTCAGAACCGCGGATAGGGCGACCGGTGTGGTGTCCGGGAGCTCGTAGAGGTGCACGGTGCCGGTGTCGGGCACGTGAGCCGGGGAAAGCGGGGCGGTGAAGGTGAGCCGGAACGATGACGAATCGAGGGGTTCGGGCGCGCGCAACCGGGGCCCCGTGGTGTCGTGGACGAAGGTCCAGAGCGTGGCCGCCGCGGTGCTGTCGAGGGTCACCAGGTCCGAGTCGAAGGCCTCGCGCTGATCTCGCGCGCGGTTCGAGTTCTGATCGTTGACCGCATAGACGACGTACTGTCCGGGAGGGATGCCGTCGAGGCGGAAGCGGCCCGTCGAGTCGGTGTACGTGAGGTACGCGATGGTGTCCGGCTTCAGGACCGCGCGGATCAGCGCCTGCGGGATGGTGTGCTGCTCGACCCACGACAGAGCGATGCCACGCAAGGAAGCGGTCGGCAGGGCGGGTCCCGTGGAGAAGATGATCGTCTCGCCGCGCTTCAGGATATTGCGGTGCAAGTCCACGATGCCGGGCAGGAGCTGCAGGTGATACACGCGCCCCGGCTTCCATCCTTCCTTCGGCTTGATGTGGATCGCCGAGCGGTGCCACGAGACTTTGACGGGTCCGGCGACCGGCGAAAGCACGATCTGCTTGGCGAGCCCCGTCACCGTTCCCGGCGCGCCGCCCGTTCCCTGAGCCATTTCGTCGATCACTTCATCGAATTGGATCACCGCGTCTCCCGAAAACGTGGGGAGGACGGCGCCCGAGTCCGGTGAAACGAGGATGATGGCGGGTGGAGTGAGACGTGGCGGAGCACCGGGGGGTTGGCCCATGCTCGCGCAGGCCGTCGCGACGACGCCCAGGGCGGCGAGGGGGGTCAGGCGCACCCGAGCGCCTTGAGCTTGTCGTTCAGGGCTCCCACCTGGGCGCGCCAGGCCTGCTCCTTCTCGCGTTCCTTGGCCACCACGTCCGCGGGCGCACGTGACACGAATCCCTCGTTCGACAATTTGGCCGACAGGCTGGCGAGCTGTTTGTCGAGCCGGTCGCGGTCCGTAGTGAGCCGCTTGCACTCCTGGGAGACGTCGATCGAGCCGCCGAGGCCGACGAACACGTCGCTGCCGTCCTTCAGCACGGCATGGGAGCCGACTCCCTGTGCCTTCCCACCGATGACGAGGTTTTCCAGTCCGGCGAGCCGGGTGATGGTTTCGATTTCGGCGGCATACGCGTCGGCAGCCTTGCTGTTCAATACCGCTGAGAGCCTGGTCTTCGGCGCGATCCGGTATTCGGCGCGGATCGAGCGAATCGCCGTGATCAGCTCCTGCACCCGGCCGAACGCCAGGTCCGCCTCGGCGTCTCGCGCCTTGGCATTGGGCACCGGCCATGCGGCGGCGGCCAGGAGCTCTCCGGGCTTGCGTCCTGGCAGCTTCTGCCAGAGCTCTTCCGTAATGAAAGGGACATCCGGGTGGAGGAGCCGGAGCCCGATGTCGAAGCAGTGCGCGAGTACCGCGTAGGCCGCGGTCCCCATGCGTCCCTTGGCCGACTCCAGATACCAGTCGGCGAGGTCTCCCCACACGAACTCGTAGCACAGCTTGGCGGCCTCATCGAGCCGGAACTGCTCGTTGGCTTTGGTGGCTGCTTCAATCGTCGATTGGCAGCGCGAGAGAATCCACCGGTCCGCGAGTGTGAGATCGGCCCGATCGATCGCCTCGATCGTGGGCACCTGCTCGGGCAGCTGGGAGAGAATGAAGCGCCCGATGTTCCAGAGCTTGTTCGCGAAGTTGCGCCCGGGCGCGAAGGTGGCCTCCAGGTCCTCGTTGTCGAGGATCAGATCCGACCCGAT
>DASUBP010000130.1:0-12882 GCA_035763205.1 Gemmatimonadales bacterium | reverse complement strand
GGAGTGGGGGGCGTGGTCGGAGCGTCGGGCGGGAGGCTGGATTCTGCAGGTCCCCACGATTGATATCCTGCTCTTCAACCGGGTGATCGGTGCGGGCCTGCCCGCGGCGACGCGGGAGGAGATCGACGAGGTCATTCAGCCCTTCAAGTCGACCAAACTGAAGAGCTGGGGAGTTCAGCTTTCGCCGGCGGCGGAGCCCGATGAGCTGGCGGACTGGCTCGAAGAGGGTGGGTTGGTGCGGCGCGACAACTGGAGCAAGCTGTACCGTCCGGCGGGGGAGGTGCCGGAGGTCGCGACCGGTCTGCGGATCGAGAAGGCGGCGCGGAAGGATGCGGTTGCCGTCGGACGCATCACGCGGACGGCGTTCGGGATGCCCGAGGCGCGCGAGTCGTGGATCGCGTCGATCGTGGGGCGCCCCAATGGGCATCACTATTTGGCGGTGGAGGGTGGGGAGCCGGTGGCGGCGGCGGCTCTGTACGTGCACGGTACCGTGGGCTGGATGGGAGTGGCGGGGACGTTGGAGGGCGCGCGGGGCCGGGGGGCGCAGAGCGCGTTGCTGGCGCGCCGGCTGGTCGACGGGGCGCACCTCGGATGTCAGTGGTTCGTCGCGGAGACCGGTGAGGATCTCCCGGACCGGCCGAATTCCTCGTATCACAACATGGTGCGATTGGGATTTCAACTCGCGTATCAGCGGCCGAACTACTTGCCGGTCGCGTGACACCGGCACTCGCGGACGGGCGTCGGGTTCACCCCGGAACTCATCCCAACTGGGGGGTCCCCCCCGGGCCTGGTACTGTCGATCTTGAGAGGAGGGGAATCTTCTCGGGAGGACGACAGTGCAGCTGGGGATGATCGGACTCGGGCGCATGGGCGCCAACATGGTGCGCCGTCTCATGCGCGATGGGCATGAGTGCGTCGTACATGACACGTCACCCGACGCGGTGCGGGCCCTCTCCACCGAAGGAGCGATAGGGTCCAGCGGGCTCGACGACTTCGTCTCCCGCCTGGCCGTACCCCGAACCGTGTGGTTGATGGTCCCCGCCGGCGCCGTCGATGCCACCCTCGATGCTCTCCTCCCTAAACTGACTGCCGATGACGTCGTGGTGGACGGAGGGAACTCCTACTACCGGGATGACCGCTCCCGCGCGCAACGCCTGGCCGCACGGGGCCTCCATCACGTGGACTGCGGCACCAGTGGGGGGATCGTCGGGCTGGAGCGCGGCTACTGCCTGATGATCGGTGGCGAGCCGGAGATTGTGCGGCGGCTGGATCCGATCTTCGTCACGCTGGCGCCGGGAGTGAGCTCCGCTGCGAGGACGCCCGGGCGTGAGGGGCGGCCGGGAACCGCTGAACTGGGCTATCTCCACTGCGGGCCGAACGGAGCCGGCCACTTCGTGAAGATGGTGCACAACGGCATCGAATATGGGTTGATGGCGGCGTATGCCGAGGGACTCAATATCCTGAAGCACGCCGGCGTGGGGAAGGACGCGAAGGATGCACGGCCCCCGGATGCCGAGACGACGCCCCTTCGCGATCCCGACGCCTATCAATACGACCTCGATCTCGCAAACATCGCGGAGGTGTGGCGGCGCGGCAGTGTGATCGCGTCGTGGCTCCTCGACCTGACCGCGGCGGCACTGCGTGCCGACCCGGGGCTGGACCAGTTCCAGGGCCGAGTCTCCGACTCGGGGGAGGGACGTTGGACCCTCGAGGCGGCGATCGACGAAGCGGTGCCCGCCAACGTGCTGGCCGCGGCGCTCTTCGGCCGCTTCACGTCGCGGGGCGATGCGGACTTCCAGAATCGTCTGCTCTCCGCGATGCGGGCGCAATTCGGCGGGCACGCGGAACGGAACGCCGCCTCGCCGGGCCGGGGCGGGCCGGGTGGGTGACGAGCGCCCTCTGGCCCCCGGGAGCGGCTGACTGATGCGGGTTCCTCTGCCGATCTTCTTCCCGTCCCTCCCGCCACTCGAGGACCCGATCCGGGCCGAGCTGTTCGGCATCGAACGCCTGGAGCAGCACGCGGAGAGCTTGGCGGCGGCGCAGCCGGTGGCGGCTGGCCGCGAACCCCAGAAACCCCTCCTCCCACGTGTCGACGACAACGGCCGGGTGTTGCGCGAGGCGAACCGCACCATCGCCGAGGCCGTGCGCGAAGAACACTGGATCACGCCGGCGGCCGAGTGGTTGGTGGACAATTTCTTCGTGGTCGACGAGCAGCTCCGGGAGATCCGGGACGATCTGCCGGTCGGCTTCTATCGCGAGCTGCCGGCCCTCGCGGAGGGCCCCCTGACCGGGTATCCCCGGGTGTACGGCATCGCCTGGGCGTTTGTGGCGCATACCGACAGCCGCTTCGATCCCGAAACCCTGCGGCGATTCGTCAAGGCCTATCAGCGGGTCCAACCCCTCAACATCGGTGAGCTCTGGGCCCTCACGATCTCGCTGCGCGTCGTGCTGGTGGAGAACCTCCGGCGCGTGGCGGACGCGATGGTTCGGGGGCGGGCGGCGCGGCGGGAGGCCGACGCGCTCGCCGATGAGCTGCTCGACAGGCGAGGGCAGGGGCTGCAGTCCGTGGCCGCCGTGCTGTCGCGGGACGACAGTCCGCGCTTGGTCACGGCATTCGCGGTCGAGTTGGTTCAGCGACTGCGGGATCAAGACCCCGCGGTGACACCGGCGCTGACCTGGCTCCGCCAGCGCCTGGCGGCCCAGGGCACCAGTGCGGAGGAAATCGCGCTCGTCGAGCATCAGCGTCAAGCCGCGATGACGGTCACGGTCCGGAACATCATCACCAGCATGCGGCTCATGTCGGCGCTCGACTGGACCGCATTCTTCGAGAGCGTGAGCCTGGTCGATGAGGCCCTGCGGGCCGGCAGCGCCTTCGCCGCCATGGACTTCACCGGTCGCGACAGCTATCGCCACGCCATCGAAGCGCTGGCGCGTGGCTCCGGGCGCACGGAGCTCGAGGTGACGCAGGCGGCGCTTGCGGCGGCGGCCCGGTCGCGAAGCGGGTCCGCCGGCCGCGGGGGGGCGCTCGATGAGCGGGGCGGGGACCCCGGGTACTATCTCGTCGGAAGTGGGCGGCGAGAGTTCGAGCGTGTCGTGCACTTCCGTCCTCCGTGGCCGCTCCGGCTGCGGCGGGCCTTCATCGACGCGGCCACTCCCGGCTATCTCGGCACGCTCCTCCTTGTCACGGTGGCCATCCTCGCCGTCCCGCTCGTGCTGACGGCCTGGGCCGCCGCGCCCTCATGGGTGCTGCTGGTCCTCGGTGTTCTGGGTCTCATTCCGGCCTCCGATCTCGCGGTCGCGCTCGTGAATCGCTTCGTCAACACCGTGGTGGCGCCCCGTCCGCTGCCGCGCCTTGAGTGGGCCGCGGGCGTGCCCGAGCACTGCCGGACGCTGGTCGCGGTGCCCACGCTGCTGACCGATGCGGCCGATGCGGAGGAGCAGGTTGAGCGTCTCGAGGTCCACTACCTGGCGAACTCCGATGGCGACGTGCGGTTTGCCCTGGTCTCGGACTGGCTCGACGCAGGCACCGAGCATGCCGCCGGAGACGAGGAGACCCTGTCCGCGGCGCGGACCGGCGTGGCGCGGCTGAACGCCCGCCACGGGCCGGCCCCCGGCGGCGGTGACCGCTTCTTTGTGATTCACCGGCGGCGGCTCTGGAACGCGAAGCAGCACGCCTGGATGGGATGGGAGCGGAAGCGCGGGAAGCTTCATGAGCTGAACCGTCTGCTGCGCGGTGCCCGCGACACGACCTTCATCGCCGCGGACGGGGAGATGCCGGCCGCGCCGGCGGGTGTTCGCTACGTCATCACGCTCGACGCCGATACGAGAGTGCCGATCGGAGCGGTGCAGCGGCTGGTCGGCACCATGGCCCACCCGCTCAACCGGCCCCGCCTCGACGGAGCAACTCGGCGCGTGGTCGAGGGATACGCCATCCTGCAGCCGCGGGTGACTCCGCCGCTCCCGGGGCGCGGGGGCTCCCGCTTCCAGCGGTTGAGCTCTGGCCCGGCAGGGATCGATCCCTATGCGGCGGCGGTCTCCGATGTCTATCAGGATCTCTTCGGGGAGGGGTCGTACACGGGCAAGGGCATCTACGACGTCGATGCCTTCGAGGCCGCACTCGAGGGGCGCGTGCCCGACAACACCCTGTTGAGCCACGACTTGTTCGAGGGGCTGTTCGCCCGGGCCGGTCTCGTGACCGACGTCGAATTGCTCGAAAGCCCTCCCGCCAACTATCTCGCCGCGGCGGCGCGCCAGCACCGGTGGGCACGCGGGGACTGGCAGCTGCTGCCCTGGATCGTGCGCGAGCGCCTGTCGCCGGTAGGGCGGTGGAAGATGATCGACAATCTCCGGCGCACGTTGTCCCTCCCCGCGGCCTTCCTGACGCTGGTGGCGGGATGGCTCTTGCCGGGTCCTTCGCCGGTGCTCTGGACGGCCTTCATCCTGGCCATCATCGCCGCCCCGCCGCTGCTTCCAGTCTTCGCCGGCCTGTGGCCGCGCACGCCGGGAATCGCCAAGCGCAGTCACGTGCGCGCGGTGGTGCGTGATTTCCGGTCCGCCGTGAGTCAAATGGCGGTCACGCTCACGACGCTCCCGCATCAGGCGTGGCTGATGGGGGATGCCATCCTTCGCACGTTGGGGCGCGTCTGCCTGACGCACGCGCGGTTGCTCGAGTGGAGGACGATGACGCTGACGGCCGCACACGCGCCGACCACGGTCGCCGGGTTCTATCGCCGGATGAGCGGCGGCATAGTCCTGACCGCGATCGCCGCCGCGGCGGCCGCGTGGCGCGATCCCGGCGCCCTCCCCGTGGCGCTGCCCCTGCTGGGCGTCTGGGGGGTCGCGCCGGCCATCATGAGCTGGCTCTCCCGCCCCGGCCCCGGTCCGCGGACCGTCCCCTTGTCTGCGGACGACGTCCGCGCCCTGCGCCTTATCGCGCGCCGCACCTGGGGATACTTCACCACCTTCGTGACCACCGAGAGCCGCGATCTGCCTCCCGACAACTTCCAGGAGACGCCGCAGCCGGTGATCGCGGAGCGCACGTCGCCGACCAACATCGGGCTGTACCTGCTGTCGGTGGTGTCGGCTCGTGATTTGGGGTGGCTCGGGACGCTCGACGCGGTCGATCGGATCGAAGCGACGCTCCGGACCATCAAGGGCCTCGAGCAGTACCGGGGCCATCTCTACAACTGGTACGACACTCGCGACGGTCACCCACTCGAGCCGAGATACGTCTCGACCGTCGACAGCGGGAATCTGGCGGGCGCGCTCATCGCGCTTGGCAATGCCTGCCGGGAGATGCTGGGGCAGGGGGTGCCGCTCCCGGACGCGCGGTCGGGGATCGCCGATGCCGCCGAGCTCTTGCGGCACGCCCTGCGGTCCAGCGGGGACGAAGCGGAGGGGCAGGCGCATTGGGAGCGCCTCACGGAAGCCCTCGAGGTCGTCATGACGGTGGTCGGTCAGCCGTCCGGCACCCCGGCGGCCTGGGCGGCCCGCTTGGCGGAGCTGGCGGCGGCGACGCAAGCCGTCGCGAACCGCGCCCGGGACACGGGCAAGGGCGTCTCGGGGCAGAGCGTCCCCTTGTTGAGCGCCACCGAGGCGCTGCAGGGAGCGGTAGAAACCCACGAACGGGATCTCGACACACTCATGCCGTGGGCTTCCAGCCGTCCGGACGATAGGGCGGCGCCGCTGATGGAACGGCTGCAGGGGCCTCTGACCCTGGCCGAACTGCCGCGGATCTGCCAAGCGGCGCTGGAGGATCTCACCGTGGTGCGGACCGCCGTGGCCGCAGGGGCGGACGGGACTCCCGTCCGGCTGCGGGCCCTGGATGCACTCGCGGCGTCACTGGAGCGGTCGGCCGCCGCCGCTACGGCGCTGATCGAACGTCTGAACCGGCTCGCGGCTCAGGCCAGCGACATGGTGGGGGCGATGGACTTCGGGTTCGTGTTCGACCGCACGCGGATGCTCTTCGCCATCGGGTTCCGGATGGAGGACCGCACGCTCGACCCCGGACGCTATGACCTGCTGGCCTCCGAGGCCCGCCTGCTGAGCTTCATCGCCATTGCGAAGGGTGACGTGCCGGTGCGCCACTGGTTCCGGCTCAGCCGGTTGTTGACGCCCGTGGGCCGGGACTCGGTGCTCCTCTCGTGGTCGGGCTCGATGTTCGAGTACCTGATGCCTGGATTGATCATGCGTTCCCCCCTCGGGAGTCTTCTCGAGCAGACCTGCCGGCTGGCCGTCCAGCGGCAGGTCGAGTATGGCGCCGAGCGTAACGTGCCCTGGGGCATGTCTGAATCCGGGTACTACGCGCGCGATCTCGCGATGACGTTTCAGTACTCGAGCTTCGGCGTTCCGGGGCTGGGGCTCAAACGCGGTCTCGTGGAGAACGTCGTCGTGGCACCCTACGCCACCGCGCTGGCGGCGATGGTGGATCCTGAAGCAGCGCTCCGGAACCTCCGCGCGCTCGCCCGGGCCGGCGCCGACGGACGATACGGCTTCTACGAAGCGGTGGATTACACGCCCAGCCGGCTCCCGGCGGAGACGGAGCAGGCGGTGGTGCGCATGTACATGGCTCACCATCAGGGCATGTCGGTCGTCGCGCTCGCGAACGTGCTGACCGGTGGTGCCATGCGGGCTCGGTTTCACCAGGAGCCGATGGTACGCGCCACGGAGCTCCTGTTGCAGGAGCGGACCCCGCGCGACGTCCCCGTGGTCCGGCCCCAAACCGAGGCCGATCGTGTGGTGGGAGATGTCCGCGAGCTGGTGCCGCCCCAGCCCCGGCATTTCACGTCGCCGGACGGCGCCACGCTGCGCACGCAGGTTCTGTCGAACGGACGGTACGCGGTGATGGTGACCGCCGCGGGGTCGGGGTACAGCCGTTGGCGGGATCTCGCGGTTACGCGGTGGCGCGAGGACGTGACCTGCGACGATGCCGGTTCGTATATCCTGCTGCGGGATGTCGAGAGCGACGATCGCTGGTCGGCCGGATTCCAGCCCACCGGAAGCGCTCCCGAGAGCTACGACGTGTCGTTCGCCGAGGACCGGGCCGAATTCAGCCGGCGGGACGGGGCGATCACGACGCGCCTGGAAGTGATCGTGTCGTCCGAGGACGACGCCGAGGTCCGGCGGGTGTCCCTCACCAACAACGGCGCCCGGATCCGCGAAATCGACGTCACGTCGTACGCGGAGATCGTCCTGGCGCCGGCGGCTTCGGACGCCGCGCATCCCGCCTTCTCCAACCTGTTCCTCGAGACCGAAAGCGTGGCAGACCGCGACACCCTGCTGGCCACCCGGCGGCGCCGGGCACCGGAGGATGCCGAGGTGTGGCTCGCGCACGTGCTGGCGGTGGAGGGCGAGACCGTCGGTGATCTCGAATGGGAAACGGATCGCGCGCAGTTCCTGGGGCGGGGGGGGACGCTGCGGGCGCCCCGGGCGGAGACGGAGGGAGGCCACCTCTCGAACACGGTCGGTTCCGTGCTCGACCCGATCGTCAGTCTCCGCCGGCGGGTTCGAGTGCGTCCGGGGAGAACCGTCCGCGTAGCCTTCACGACCCTGGTGGGGCCGTCGCGGGCGGCGGTACTCGATCTGGCCGACAAATATCATGACGTCACGACCTTCGAGCGGGTCGCCACCCTGGCCTGGACGCAGGCCCAGGTCCAGCTGCACCACCTCGGCATCGGGCCCGACGAGGCGCACTTGTTTCAGACGCTGGGCTCGGCGCTCCTCTACACGGATCGCGCGCTGCGGGGGTCGACCGAGGTGCAAGCCCGGCGCGGTGAGGGTGTCACCGCCCTCTGGACTCACGGCATTTCGGGCGATCTGCCCATCGTCCTCGTCGAAATCGACGAGTCGGATGACATCGGGATCGTGCGGCAGCTACTGCGCGCGCACGCATACTGGCGCCTGAAAGGACTCGCGGTCGACCTGGTCATCCTCAACGACCGGGCGCCGTCCTATGAACAGGATCTGCAGGGACTCATCGAAACGCTGGTACGGACCAACCAATCCATGCCGCGCCCCGAAGGGCCCGACCCTCAGGGGCGAGTGATCATCCTGCGGGCGGACCGCGTCACCGCCGGACAGCGCGACGTACTGGAGAGCGTGGCCCGCATCGACCTTTCCAGCCGGCGGGGCACTCTCGTGGAGCAGGTCGCCCGCGCGCACCGCGCCGATCCGGCGCCGACCGTGGTGACCCGGCGGGAGGCGGCGGAGGTGCCGGTGGTCGCGGCGCCGGCGATGCCGTCTCCCCGGCTCGAGTACTTCAACGGCCTGGGCGGATTCGACGCCGAGGCCCGTGAGTACGTCATCACCTTGCGGGCAGGACAATGGACGCCGGCCCCCTGGATCAATGTCCTCGCCAACCCGGACTTCGGATGCCAGGTATCCGAGAGCGGGTCCGGATGCACCTGGTCGATCAACAGCCAGGAGAACTTGTTGACTCCCTGGTCCAACGATCCGGTGCGGAACCCGCCGAGCGACATGTTCTACATCCGTGACGACGAGACCGGCGCGCTGTGGAGCCCCACGCCGTTACCGATTCGCGAGCCGGGCGGTGAGTATGTGGTGCGGCATGGTCCTGGGTACACACGATTCCGGTACGACGGGCATGACGTCACCAGTGACCTGCTCCAATTCGTACCGGCGGACGACCCGGTCAAGATCTCCCGGCTCACGCTCACCAATCATTCTCCGCAGCCGCGGCATCTCTCGGTGACGGCATACCACGACTGGGTGCTGGGAACGTCGCGCAGCGCGTCCGCGCCGTTCATCATGACGGAACTGGACCCTGCGACAGGGGCGATGTTCGCGCGGAATTCGTGGAGCCGCGACTTCGCCTCGCGGATCGCCTTCGCGGATCTCGGCGGGGGTCAGGTCGCCGCGACCGGGGACCGGACGGAATTCCTGGGCCGGAATGGCGCACTCGACCGCCCTGCGGCCCTGATTCGCCGCCAACCGTTGTCCGGGCGAACCGGCGCGGCGCTGGACCCGGGATGCGCGCTGCAGGTCACCCTCGAGATTCCGGCCGGCGAGAGCGTCTCGGTGGTGTGGCTGCTGGGCCAGACCGGCACCCGAGAGCAGGCGCAGGCGCTGATCCAGCGCTACCGGTCCGATGATCTCGACCGGCGGCTTGCGACGGTCAGCGGTGGCTGGCGCGCCATACTGGAAACCATCCAGGTGACTACGCCCGACCGCGCTCTCGACCTGATGCTCAATCAGTGGCTCCTGTACCAGACCCTCGCCTGCCGGCTCTGGGCCCGCACGGCGTTCTACCAGGCGAGTGGAGCGTACGGATTCCGGGATCAGCTCCAGGACGTCATGGCGCTGGCGGTCGCGCGGCCCGATCTGATGCGTGCGCACATTCTGAAGGCCGCATCGCGGCAGTTCGTCGAAGGGGACGTCCAGCATTGGTGGCATGAACCGGCGGGGCGCGGTGTGCGCACGCGCATCTCCGACGACCTTCTCTGGCTGCCGTACGTCGTCGGCTACTATCTCGAAGTCACAGGTGACCAGGCCATTCTCGACGAGGTCGTGCCGTTCCTCGGCGGGGCCCTGCTCGCCGCGGGGCAGTCGGAGTCGTACTTCGAGCCTCGGCCGGCGGCGGAACATGGCACGCTCTTCGAGCATTGCGCTCGCGCTCTCGAGCGGAGCCTGGGCGTCGGCGCGCATGGACTTCCGCTCATGGGCACCGGGGACTGGAACGATGGGATGAATCGAGTGGGCAGCCAGGGACGGGGAGAGAGTGTCTGGCTCGCCTGGTTTCTCCACTCCGTGCTCCGGACCTGGGCGCCGATCGCGGCGACCCGGCGGGAAGCGGCCCGGGCCGCGGCGTGGGGGGACCACGGTGTCGCCCTCAGGCAGGCGGTGGAGCGGGAGGCCTGGGATGGGAACTGGTACCGGCGGGCCTACTTCGATGACGGGACACCACTGGGGGGCGCAGGTGCGGATGCCT
This sequence comes from Gemmatimonadales bacterium, assembly GCA_035763205.1. Lineage (GTDB taxonomy): Bacteria > Gemmatimonadota > Gemmatimonadetes > Gemmatimonadales > GWC2-71-9 > 40CM-2-70-7. The sequence goes on along the minus strand of DASUBP010000130.1, from coordinate 2,936 downwards.
GCGCTATCGACTCGATCGCGCAATCCTGGAGCGTGCTGTCAGGCGGGGCCGGGGCGGAGCGGGCACGTCGCGCCATGGCGTCGGTGGACGAGCGCCTGGTGCGGCGGTCCGATGACCTGATCGTGCTCCTGACGCCGCCCTTCGACCGCACCGCACTCGAGCCGGGCTACATCAAGGGATACGTGCCCGGCGTCCGCGAGAACGGCGGACAATACACCCACGCGGCTGCCTGGGCGGTCATCGCCTTCGCCCAACTGGGTGACGGGGCCAAGGCCGCGGAGCTTCTCGCGATGCTGAATCCGATTTCCCATACCGCCACCGCCGCGGGTGTCCTGCGGTACCGGGTCGAGCCCTACGTCGCCGTGGGAGACGTCTACTCCGAGCCGCCACACGTAGGCCGCGGCGGGTGGACCTGGTACTCCGGATCAGCGGGGTGGCTCTATCGGGCCGGGATCGAATGGCTGTTGGGGCTCCGCGTTCGGAGCGGGCACGTTCTGGTCGATCCCTGCATTCCCTCTGGGTGGTCCGGGTTCACCGCGATATTGCGGCACGGGGAAGCGCGTTATGAGATCGCCGTGGAGAATCCCGACGGCGTGAGCCGCGGGGTGGCACTGGCCGAGCTCGACGGCGTCGCGCTCGATCACCGTGTCGGCGTTCCCCTCGTCGGTGGCAAGGGGGTTCACCGGGTCCGGGTCGTGATGGGCGCCAGCGGCGCTCCGCGGATTCCGGGTGGCCCCGCGGATGGCGGTCCGGTCGAGGCGTTGGCGGAGTGAGCGACGGGGGGGGCATACGGCCCGGGGTCACGGTGCTCGCGGACGTCGAGGCGCTGGCCGATGCGGCCGCGGAACGTGTGACGCAGCACCTGACCGCCGCGATTCAGGGACGTGGGCAAGCCGTAGTGGTCCTCGCGGGCGGATCGACGCCGCGACCAACCTATGAGCGACTGGGGGGAGAGGGGTTCGCCTCGCGCATCCCCTGGCCATGCGTCCACGTGGTGTGGGGAGACGAACGTTGTGTGCCCCCCGATGATGTCGAGAGCAACTACCGCATGGCCCGCACCGCCTGGCTCGACCGCGTGCCGATCCCTCCAGCCAACCTGTATCGCATCCACGGCGAGGATGACCCAGCGGTGGCGGCGCGCGCCTATGAAGCGACTCTCCGCGATCTGGTGCGGGCGGTCGGGCCACCCGATCTCGTGGTCCTGGGCCTTGGTGAGGACGGACATACCGCATCCCTCTTTCCGGGGAGTGCCGCCGCCCGGGAGCGGACTCGATGGGTCATGCCTGAGTACCAGGCTGCGACTGCGACCTGGCGGGTCACGCTCACGCCCGTGGTGATCAACACCACCGCGGAAGTGCTCTTCCTCGTGTCGGGAGCTCATAAGGCGGAAATTCTCAAGCGCGTGCTCCAAGGTCCCCGGCGCCCCGATGAGCTCCCGGCGCAAGCTATCGCGCCGTCCGGAGGCCGGGTGGATTGGCTGGTCGATCGGGCGGCAGCCGCGGGACTGGAGCACCTGTGAACGTCAGTCCGCTGGCGGGTCATCCCGCCCCTCCTGAGCTGCTCCTCGACATCTCCAAGCTGGTGACCGCCTACTACACCCGGATCCCCGATCCCGCGGTTCCTGCGCAGCGCGTCGTTTTCGGCACGTCGGGCCATCGTGGCTCCGCCTTCGAGACCACCTTCAATGAGTGGCACATCCTCGCGATCAGCGAAGCGCTATGCCGCTATCGCACGAGTCAGGGAATCGATGGTCCGCTCTTTCTGGGAATCGACACCCACGCGCTGTCCGTGCCGGCGTGCGCGACCGCGCTCGAGGTGTTGGCGGCACACGGCGTGGACGTCATGCTGGCCGAGGACGACGAGTACACGCCGACCCCCGCCGTCTCACATGCCATCATCGGCTATAACCGCGGTCGGGCCGAGGGACTTGCCGACGGCGTCGTGATCACGCCCTCCCACAACCCGCCGGACAACGGGGGATTCAAGTACAACCCTCCTCACGGGGGCCCCGCGGACACCGACGTGACCGGGAGGATCGAAGCCGGGGCCAACGAGATCATGGCCCAGGGACTGAAGGGCGTGAGGCGCATGCCATACGAGCGCGCGCTCCGCGCCCCGACCATTCACCGGTACGATTACCGGACTGCCTATGTGAACGACCTCGGTCAGATCGTGGATCTCGACCTGGTTCGCGAGGCCGGTATCCGGGTGGGCGTCGACCCCCTCGGTGGAGCGGGAGTACACTACTGGGGTGCCATCGCGGAGCACTATCGGCTCAACCTGAAGGTTGTCAATGACGCAGTGGACCAGACCTTCCGATTCATGTCGGTCGATTGGGACGGGAGGATACGGATGGATCCGTCATCGTCCTATGCCATGCAGCGGCTGATCGGCCTGAAGGACCACTACGACATTGCCGTGGCGTGCGACACCGATCACGACCGGCACGGCGTGGTCGCCCGGAGCACGGGCCTCCTGCCGTCCAATCACTACCTCGCGGTCGCCATCGACCACCTGCTCCGGCATCGACCGGATTGGGGTCAGGGCACCGGAGTGGGGAAGACCGTGGTGTCGAGTGCAATGATCGACCGGGTATGCGACCGGGTGGGGCGCCGGCTGTACGAAGTGCCCGTCGGGTTCAAGTGGTTCGTCGCGGGTCTGAGTGACGGGTCACTGGGGTTCTGCGGCGAAGAAAGTGCCGGAGCGACCTTTCTCCGGCGGGATGGAACCGTGTGGACGACCGACAAGGACGGCATCGTGGCGGCCTTGCTGGCCGCCGAGATCACGGCGCGGGCGGGCCGCGACCCGGGGGAGATCTACGGGGACCTGGCCCGGGAATTGGGCGAATCCAGCTACGAGCGGGTGGAGGCACCCGCGACGGCAGATCAGCGGCGCATCTTGGCGGCCCTCACTCCGAATCAGATGCAGTGTTCCGA
>DASUBP010000129.1:0-4747 GCA_035763205.1 Gemmatimonadales bacterium | reverse complement strand
CGACCAGCCCGCGGCCGCCGACACCGCCGCGGCGCACGTCTTCGCGCTCGAGACCTCGCTCGCGAAAGTCTCGATGTCCCGCATCTCGCGCCGCGATCCGAACGCGAACTACCACAAGATGCCGATCGCCGAGGCGGACGCGCTCACGCCTCACCTCGAGTGGCGGGCGTTCATGAAAGAGTCAGGGCTTCCGCCCGTCGACTCGGTCAACATCGGCCAGCCTTCATTCTTCAAGGGCATGGACTCCATCGTCGCCGCGACGCCGACCGCCGACATCAAGTCCTATCTCCGGTGGCACGCGATCCGTGGCGCCGCACCTGAGCTCACCACGGCTTTCCGTAATGAGGTCTTCCGTTACTCCACCGCGCTCTCCGGCGTTTCGGTCCAGCAGCCCCGGTGGAAGCAGTGCCTCCAGGCCGCGAATGGCGGACTCCCCGACGCCGTTACGCAGGCCTTCATCGCCAAGGCCTTTTCGCCTGAAGCCCGGAAACGCGCTCGGGACATGGTCGAGAACCTCATCGCCGCGCTCGACGATCGGCTCCACACCCTCGAATGGATGAGTGACTCGACCCGGCAGGCCGCGCTGGTGAAGCTGCGCGCCTACGGCCGCAAGATCGGCTACGCGGACAAGTTCCGGGATTACGCCACCGTCGAGATCGACAAGGGCCCCTTCGCGCTCAACGCCCAGCGCGTGGCGCAGTACGCGAGGAGCTGGCGAATCGCGCAGATCGGCAAGCCGGTGGATCACACGTTCTTCTCCATGACCGGCCCCACGGTGAACGCGAATTACAACCCGACCGACAACGCGATCACGTTCCCGGCCGGCATTCTCCAGCCGCCCTTCTTCGATCCCAACGCGGATGACGCGGTGAACTACGGCGGGATGGGAGCCGTGATCGGTCACGAGATGACCCACGGCTTCGACGACCAGGGCCGGCAATTCGACGCCCACGGGAACCTGCGCGACTGGTGGACGCCCGCCGACGCGGCCGCCTACAAGACCAGAGCCGACAAGGTCGCGAACCAGTTCGACACCTACACCGTCGTCGACTCCACCACCCACGTCCAGGGTCGCCTGGTCCTCGGCGAGTCGATCGCGGACCTGGGTGGCCTCAAGATCGCGTTCGCTGCCTGGCAGCACTCATGGGCCGGCAAGGCGCATCCGGCGCCCATCGACGGCTACACCGCCGAGCAGCGGTTCTTCCTGGCGTACGCGCAGATCTGGCGCGAGGTCGCGACCGATCAGTACCTGCGCAACCAGGTGGCCACGGACGTCCACGCGCCCGCGAAGTGGCGCATCATCGGCCCGCTCTCCAACCTGCCGGAGTTTGCGGCGGCGTTCCATTGTCAGGCGGGAGATCCGATGGTGAGGCCGGATTCGTTGAGGGCGGCGATTTGGTAGGAAACCTGGGAGGGGGGAGGAGGGAGGGGTCGCAGTCCAGGAAGTGGGGTCTCCACTGCTCTGACTGCGACTCCTCCCCCCTCCCTCTTCCCTAGAACACCTTCACCGTCAAATATCTTCCCGGCCTCTCGCGCAAATCCTTCAGCAACGCATTGAGCGAGACGAGCGTGGAGTCGAGGTGGTAGTAGAGGCTCGAGTCCGTCGCCATCTTGCCGAGCGTCCCCTTGCCCTGTTGGATCTGTGACATCAGGGTGGACAACGACGTCGTCGCCTTGTTGAGCTGGGTGGAAAGCGCGGCAAGGTTCGACGTCAGCGTATCCACCCGCTTGCCCGCCGGTCCCGTAAACAGAGAATCCAGATGTGACATCATCCGCTCGGCGGACGCGAGCGTCGCCGTGGCCTGCGTGAGCAACGGGCCCGAGCCGGCCTTGCTCACCACGTCCATGGCGTGCTGAGTCGAGACCAGCGTGTTGTGGATGTCGGTCGCCAGGCGGTCGTTCACGAGATTCGTCGCGCTGGTCATCAGGGCGTTGGCCTTGGTCGCCACGCCCGCCGCGACGTCCGTGAGCTGCTCCTCACGGGTCCCCTGAATCATCCCGTTTGAGGGCAGAAACTGGGATGTGTCCGAACCGGGGAAGTAGTCGATGAAGCGGCCGCCGAAGAAGTCGCCCGCGGCGACGGTGGCCGTCGCGTCCATCTTCGGGCGGTCCTCCGCCGCGATGAGCTGCAGGGTCACCGTCACGTGCCCCACCCGGTCCAGCGTCACCGCCGCCACCCGGCCCCGGTGGACGCCGGAGACCATCACGGGGTCGCCGACCTTGAGACCGGCCACGTTCGTGAACGCCACGCGCGCGGTGATCCCGTTGCCGGAGAGGGAGCGGCCGGTGAGCCAGAACATCCCGGCCACGAAGACCACGAGTCCGGCCAGGACCAGGCCGCCGACGCCTACTTCCTGTTTATACGTCAGATCCATCGGTGCTCTCGCTTTGAATGAGCGCCATTTCCAGATCGCGTTCCAGGAACTGCTGCACCGCCGGGTCTTTCGACGCCACGATCTCCTCCGGTGTGCCCACCGCGCGGATCTTCGCCTGCCAGAGCAGGGCGATCTTGTCGGCCACGCGGAAGGCCCCGCGGACGTCGTGCGTCACCACAACGCTTGTGACACCCAGCTCATCCTGCAAGCGCTCGATCAGCCCGTCGATCACGTCCGAGTTCACGGGGTCGAGCCCCGAGGTCGGCTCATCGTACAGGAGATACTTGGGTTTTCCCGCGATCGCCCGCGCGATGCCCACGCGCTTTCGCATGCCGCCCGACAGCTCCCCCGGGAACTTCTCGGCGACCTCCTGCTGGAGGTTCACCAGGCGCAGGCACTCCTTCACGCGCTCCTGGCAGTACTCGACGTCGTCGTACAGTTCGCCGTTCGTGATGCCGAGCCGGATGTTCTCCCGCACGTCCATGGAGTCGAAGAGCGCGCCATTCTGGAAGACGTACCCGATGCGGGTGCGCAGGTGCGCGAGGTCTTTGCGCTTGAGCGACGCGACGTTCAGGCCATCGACCGAAACGACCCCGGAATCGGGCGTGATGAGTCCGATGATGTGCTTGAGCAGGACGCTCTTCCCCACACCGGACGGCCCCAGGAGCGCGACGGTCTGGCCATCGTCCACGTGGAAGTCCACGTGGTCGAGCACCACGTGATCGACGAAGCGCTTGGAGACATCCTTGAGCTCGATCACTGACCCGTGCCCGTCAGGAGGATCTGCGTGAGGAGCACGTCGAGCAGGAGGATGGAGATCGACGCCGAAACCACCGCGTCCGTCGTGGCGCGGCCGACGCCCTCGGCACCCTGCTTCGTGTTGTAACCGATGTAGCAGGGGATCAGCACCACCGCGCAGGCGAAGAAGAACGACTTGATCACCGAGTACCAGAGATCGAACGAGCGGAAGAAGAATCGCGCGCCGTAGATGAAGTCCGCGTTGGAGATGCCGAGTGACGACTTCGCCGCGAACCAGCCGACGCCGAATCCGGTCGCATTCGCGAACATCACCAGTGCCGGGATCACGAGAATGCCCGCGATGCACCGGGGGAGCAGCAGGTGACTCATGGGCGAGCGGCCGAGGCTCTCGAGCGCGTCGATTTGTTCGGTCACGCGCATGGTGCCCAGCTCGGCGGCGTACCGCGCGCCGATGCGGCCCGCGAGAATGAGTCCGGTGAGCACGGGGCCGAGCTCCAGGATCACTGATTCAGTGATCACGCCGCCGGCGATGTACTTCGGGAATTGTCCGGAGAACTGGTAGCCGGTCTGCAGGGACGTCACGGCACCGGCGAACCCGGCGATCAGGAGGACGATGAACAGTGAACCGTACCCCACGAGCACGGCCTGCTCGAACGTCCGGGGCACCCAGATCCGCCACTCGGTGAGGGCGCGGGCCATGTCCACGAGGAAGTAGGTGAAACGCCCGGCGTGACCGGCGGTCCTGAGGCTCCACCGCCCGGCCCAGCGCCGAAGGTCCAGCTTCGCTGCGGTGTCCATGGTGCGTGTATCTTGGGTACCCATGCCCGCTAAGTCTACCCCCACCACGCGCAAACCACCGTCCGCGCAACGGTTTACGCGCGCGCTCCTGGCCTGGTACCGGAAGAGCGCCCGGGATCTCCCGTGGAGGCGGACGCGCGACCCCTACGAGGTGATCGTCTCGGAATTCATGCTCCAGCAGACTCAGGTCTCGAGGGTGCTCGAGTACTACCCGCGCTTTCTCAAGCGCTTTCCGACGGTCTACAAGCTGGCGGCGGCGAAACCGCGGGTGGTGATGGAGGCGTGGGAAGGCCTTGGGTATTACGCCAGGGCCAGGAATCTCCATGCGCTCGCGAAAGAGGTGTCAGGGGTCGGGGGTCAGGTGCCAAGTGATCCCGAAGAGCTCATGAAGCTGCCGGGGGTTGGGCGGTACACCGCGGGGGCGGTGGCCAGCTTCGCTTACGAGAAACCGGTGCCGGCGGTGGATACCAATGTGGCGAGGGTGATTGCTCGGTACTTCTTGGGAGTCGGGAGCCGGGAGCCGTCCACTCCCCGTCAACGGAACGTACGGCTCCCGGCTGCCGGCTCCCGAGAGTTATGGGACATCGCGGCGTCCATCGTGCCGAGGAACGGTCGGCGAGCGTGGGCATTCAATCAGGCGATCATGGAATTGGGAGCGAGAGTCTGCGTCGCGAGGAAACCGAGATGCCCTGAGTGTCCGGTCAGGAGTAGGTGTAAGACGGCTGGTCGACAGACAGGCGCCCAGTCGCTCAGGCGCCTAGCGGGTCGTAGGAACGAGTGACGGGAAAGCCCTTCCTGAATTCTGCACTACTGCA
>DASUBP010000128.1:0-3525 GCA_035763205.1 Gemmatimonadales bacterium | reverse complement strand
CCCGGTCGCCGTCGTGCGCCCGGATCTGGGCGTCGTCGATACAGGAGCGCGACACAGGTAGCATCGCAGCACGAGCCAGACGCTCGTCCCGATCGCCCCACCTGTGCCGCCGGCCGGGTGGGGCGATTGGTTTTTGGGGGTCAGGGGTCGGGGGTCAGAAAACCATCGAATGCAGGGAGCAATTCCGTGTCAGAAGCAGTGATCGAATCGACTGGAGAACATCAGGCTCACCAGTCCGGCGGCTGGTGGGCGACCATCCGCGAAGCCCTCCGCGGGTCCCATCAGGACTACACGACGGGTCCCGTCGGCCGCGCCATTCTCCTGCTCGCCATCCCGATGGTGCTCGAGATGCTGATGGAATCGATCTTCGCCGTGGCCGACGTATTCTGGGTGTCCCGGCTGGGCCCCGACGCCGTGGCCACCGTGGGCATCACCGAATCGCTCCTCACGCTGATCTACACGGCGGCGATGGGGCTCTCCATCGGCGTGATGGCGATGGTCGCGCGGCGAATCGGGGAAAAGAACCCCGCGGGCGCCTCCGAAGCGGCGGTGCAGGGCATCGGGCTGGGGATCGGTGCGTCCGTGCTGATCGCGGCCATCGGGGTACCGCTCGCGCCCTGGCTCCTGCACCTCATGGGCGCGCAGCCGGAGGTCCTCGTGCACGTTTCCTACGCCCGCGTCATGCTGGGCGGGAACGTGACGATTCTCCTGCTCTTCCTCATCAACGCGACGTTCCGCGGAGCGGGGGACGCGGCCATCGCGATGCGCACGCTCTGGCTCGCGAACGGCATCAATATCCTGCTGGGTCCGTGCCTGATCTTCGGGGTCGGTCCGTTTCCCCGGCTGGGTGTCGTGGGCGCCGCGATCGCCACGAACATCGGGCGAGGCACCGGCGTGATGTACCAGCTCTATCGCCTGCTTCGAAAGGACGCGCGCGTCGTCATGCACCGCGCCGATCTGGTGCTGCGTCCGGCGGTGATGAAGACCCTGCTCAAGCTCTCGGGCTCGGGCACGCTCCAGGTCTTCATCGGGACGGCGAGCTGGATCGGATTGATCTGGATCCTGGCGGGGTTCGGTACCGACGTCCTGGCGGGGTATCTGATCGGGATCAGACTCATCGTGTTCGCGCTTCTGCCCTCCTGGGGACTGTCGAACGCGGCGGCTACGATGGTGGGGCAGGGGCTGGGGGCTGGAAATCCCGAACGCGCGGAACAGGCCGTGTGGCGTGCGGGGCTCTACAACATGGTCTTCCTGGGCCTCGTGGGACTCGCCTTCATCGCCGGCGCGGAGCCGCTGATCGGGCTCTTCCGCCAGGTACCTCAGGTGTCCGAGGTGGGTGTACAGTGCCTGCGGATCGTGAGCTACGGATTCCTGTTCTACGCGTTCGGCATGGTGCTCACGCAGTCATTCAACGGCGCCGGCGACACCTGGACGCCGACCTTCCTGAACCTGTTCTGCTTCTGGTTCTGGGAAGTCCCGCTCGCGTACGTGCTGTCTCGGACGCTGGGGTGGGGGCCGAAGGGTGTGTTCGCCGCCATCACGATCGCGTTCTCCACGATCGCGGTGGCGTCGGCGATCCTGTTCCGGCGGGGCCGCTGGAAGACGCGGCGGGTCTGACCTACAGACCCAGCCGCTTCTCGATGTGGGTTTTCACGCCCGGGGTGATGACGCCGCGCGCCAGGAGGTCGGTGAGCGCGGCGGCCACCTTCGGGCGGTCGGCGTCCAGCTTCTCGTCCCGCAATTCCCCCAACACGCGGGCGAGACGCTGGTCGTACTCGCCGTGCCGCAGGGAGCCGGCATCCACTTCCTTCTTCAGCTTCTCCAGCTCCTGAACGAATCGACCGATCGGCACGGGCATTGGGTGCGCACTCCTCGATGAGGTGAGGTCGGCGTCGTGTCCCCCAGCTGGCGCTGGGGGTTATGTACATCGAAATCGGAACAGGTATTCATAACCCCGGGCGCCAGCCCGGGGTCACCGAGGCACCGGCATCATCCCTGATTACCGTGCTGGTCCTACGCCTGGTTGAGGCGGCGCCCGCGGAGCCCTCGCTCCCGGGCGTCCTCCTCTTCCGCCAGCCCCTCAATAGTCCCACTCGCCTGCGCCGAGAGCCAGACGCCGGGCAGCGGCAGGGTCACGACCACCTCGTCGGGGACCCGGGATCCGCGGGCGCCGTATTGGTGCAGGGCGGCGGCGACTGCCGGCGGCGCAAGGTCGGCGGAGAGCAGGGGGAACGCCAGGTAGCTCCCCTGCGCCCCAGCCACCTGGTTCTCGATGACGTCGGCCACCGCCCGGCCTTCCGCATCCCGTACCCGCGAGAGCGCGAGGTGGCGCACCGCCGGATCGCCCGCTGCGATGATCGCCGCGGCATAGTGCGGCAAGTTGGCGGTAATGTGCGCCAGAAGGCGGCTCTCCTGGGACGCGAGACCGACCGATTCGACCATGGCGGCCAGGGACGCGAGGGGCATGCGGGACTGACCCGGCACCAGGAGATTCTGGACCGTCATCAGACGGCGCCATGCATCTCCCTTCCGCCCCTCGACGTGCAGCGTCTGAAACAGCGCGGACGCCGGTGAGCCATTTTCGATCGCCAGCTCGCCGGGATAGCGAAGGGGATGCTGATGGAAGTCCGCGAGCCGGATCGCGCCAATCCACTGATTCGCTTCAGGATGATCCTGCGCCAACGGCCCGCGCGCGGCTTCGGCGGGGAAGAAATGCACGGTGTACCGGGTCGCGTCGGCGTGCAGGTAACAGAAGATCTGCGCGAGCTGGCCGGCGGTCTCCGTTCCCGGCTCGACGATCAGGCGCAGCTCGGAGATCGGAGGCGTCGTCCCCGCCCGCTCCCAGTCGGCTCCCGCTCCCGTCGTGCCCAGGCCCAGCAAGGCGTCGAGCTCGGCCAGGAGCGTGCGGTCGAGGAGGACCCGCCGCAATACATGGCCGTATTGCCGGACCATGGCGCGAACCGCCTGGCTCGGCAGGCGGAAGGGAACGAGAACCGCCGGGCGCACCCGCGCCGTCCGCGCCACCACCCGGTAGCGCTGGAGCGGCTCAAAGAAGTGATACGTCATCAGGCGATCAGTCCGCGGATTCTTCACGGTCCTGATCGAGGCGTCGGGAGGGGTGTCGGCCCGGACGTCACCCACCCGGAAGGGGGCCCGGCGCACGTTCTCCGCGACGCGTGCTGCACGCTCGTTCAGGTGCCGCACCGTGTCCGTGGCGCCCTGCGCCAGCGCATTCGCCGGATCCCCTTCGGGCCGAATGGTCAGCGGGTCGAGTGGCCAGGCGGCCGAGCCCTCCGACACCAGGTCCGACAGCAGGGGGGAGCCGATGAGCCGCGCGAGCGTTTGGAGGGGCCGCTCGCGCGGTGGGCCCGCGTCGCCCCAACGCCCGTCGAGAATCGCGATGCGCGCTTCGTCACCGGGGGCCAACGCGGCACTGTACAGGAGGTCGCCGGTCGCGTAGCCGAGGGGTTGCCAGTACTGCTCGACCTCGACGATGGCTCCGTAGCGGAGATCGGTGGGAGTGTC
>DASUBP010000127.1:0-2082 GCA_035763205.1 Gemmatimonadales bacterium | reverse complement strand
TGCGGAGCCGGGAAATCGGCGTCCCCCGCCCCGAGATCGATGACGTCGACTCCCTTTTCCAGAAGCCGTTTCTTGATGGCCGGGATCTGGGCCATCGGGTACCCGGGGAGGGTCTCGATCCGCTTGCTCAACTCTCTCATGCCTTGAATCTACCCCTCAGCGCCAGACGTTTCACACCGGTTCGCCGATCCCATGGCGGGCGAAGAATTCTTCACACTCGTCCCGGACATCGTGCCAATTCCCCACCGCCCGCGCCGCCCCCGGCAGTCCTTCCAGGAGGAGCGGGCCGTAGCGTTTCGTGACGACGCGCCGGTCCAGGAGAAGTACGGCTCCGACGTCCGACCTGCTGCGTATCAACCTTCCGAATCCCTGTTTGAGCTTGAGCGCCGCGTGCGGGATGAGGTAGTGCGTGAACCCATCCACGCCCTTTTCGGCCAAGCGCTCCAGCCGCGCGGCCGTCAACGGTTCACTCGGCACCTTGAAGGGCAGCTTGGCCAGAATGAGGGCCCGCAACGCCCGCCCCGGAACGTCCACGCCCTCCCAGAACGAGTCGGTGCCGAGCAGAACCGCCGACCCCGATTCCCGGAAGCGCCGGAGGAGATGATCCCGGGGCGCCTCCCCCTGCACCAGCAGAGGCCACCGCGCTCCGACCTCGGTACGGACCGCGTCCGCCGTTCTCCGGAGGGCCCCATGACTCGTGAAAAGGCAGAACACTCCGCCATCGGACGCCCGCGCGACTTCGAGCAGTACCCGCGCCACCGCGGCGTCGTGCCCCGCCTCATCGTCGCGTGGCTCGGGAAGGTCGGTGGGAATGCCGAGGACGCACTGGGCCGCAAAATCGAATGGAGAGTCGAGGACCTCGCGCACCACGACTCGGGAGGGCGGCAGATCGAGGCCCAGCCGCTCTTCGAGGAACGTGAACTCGCCACCCGCGGCGAGGGTCGCGGAGGTGAGCACCACCGTCTCCACCCGGTCGAACAACGCATCCTTCAGGATCGGCGCGAGGTCGAGCGGGACGGCGGACAATCCGAGGTTCGTCGCCCTCCTGCCCTTTCGCTCGATCCAGCGGACCGCGGGTGGACCACCGGGCGCCGGCTTCAGCGCCGCGGTGAGCCCCGCGGCCGCCGTCTCGAGCCGCCGCACCACGCCGCGCATCTCGGCGATCAACTGCCCGCCCCGCTCGCTTCGGTCGTCCAGGGAGAGCCGGTCGGCGATGGACTCGACCCCGTCCCGCAACTGATTGAACGCAAGCAGGACGTTCTCCAGCGCGACCCCGAGTCCTTCGGTCCACACGCCGTCCTTCGCGAAATCGTCGGTGAGCCGGAGCACCGGCTCGGTCAGACGCCGGTCGAGAAGAACGAACAGTTCCTCACTGCTCCGGCGGGCGGTGCGCAGGGAGTCGAGCAGGCGCCGCTGTATGAGGTCACGTCCCTTCGCGTCCAATGGGGAGTCGTCGCGATGGGTCAGCTCACGGGACAACGTCGGCAACAGCCCCCGCCCATTGCGCTCGAATCGGCCGAGCAGTCGCGTGATCCCGACCTGGCTCACCTGCGCGCCCAGATGAGCGGCCGACACGTCCTCCAGGTGATGCGCTTCGTCGATGATCAACCGGCGGTAGGGGGGCAGAACCGCGGCATCGACCCAGTTGTCCGAGGCCATCCGGACCGCGAGGTCCGAAGCCAGGAGGTGATGGTTCACCACGACGACGTCCGCCTCCGCGGCGGCACGCCGGGCGCGGAAGACGAAGCACCGGTCGAAGAATGGACACTTGAGCCGGGTGCAGAGATCGGACTCCGCGGCGACGGCATCCCACACTTCGTCCGACGGTTCGTCCGCCAGATCCGACAGCGATCCGTCCGCGGAATGCGCCGCCCACTCCGCGAGCCGCTGGAGCTCCGACGCCCGCTCGTCCTCGAAGAGCGAATCAGGAACCGCGCGGGTCTGTTCGAGGCGGGCGAGACACAGATAGTTCCGCCACCCCTTGAGCAGGGCGAAGGTCGGCGTGTGGTCGCCCGTCGCGAGCGCGCGCGCCAGAATGGGCAGGTCCTTCCCGACCAGCTGCTCCTGCAGGTTGATGGTGTT
>DASUBP010000126.1:0-24471 GCA_035763205.1 Gemmatimonadales bacterium | reverse complement strand
CTTCGCGCCTTCGGCGCTCAGAGCTCGCCCTGAGCGAAGCGAAGGGATGACAGGCCGCGTTGTATGTAAGGAAAAGAAGTGGAAGTTTGTGATATGCCCCGCCCCTTTCTGACCGCCGAGTGGTGCCATCTCGTGATGCTGAACTACCAGGTGGACCCTGCCCTCCTCGAGCCGCACCTCCCAGCGGGAACCCACGTCGACAGCCATGACGGGCATTGCTACGCGAGCGTCGTCGCGTTCCAGTTCCTGAACACGCGAGTACTGGGGCTTCCCATCCCCTTCCATCGCGACTTTCCCGAGCTCAATCTGAGGTTCTATGTGCGCCGGACGGTGGCCGGGGAGGTCCGGCGCGGGGTCGTGTTCATTCGCGAGGTGGTGCCCCGGCGAGCGATCGCGCTGATCGCCCGCCTCATCTACAACGAACCCTACGTGAGCTTGCCGATGCGGAGCTCTGTCCGGGATGGGGCTGTTCGACACGAATGGCGACGCGATGGACGCTGGGAGGGATTGACGGCCACGTTCACGGATAGCGCCGCCATCCCCCGAGCCGGAAGCCATGAGGAGTTCATCACCGACCACGAGTGGGGCTATACCCGACAGCGGGACGGCGGGACGATCGAGTACCGGGTCCAGCACGACCGCTGGCCCGTTCGGCAGGCCACGGATGTCCGGATCGACGCCGATTTCCCAGGTTTGTACGGCCCGACCCTGGGCACGGCGCTGGCCAATCCGGTGACCGCATTTGTCGTCGCCGGCTCACCCGTGACGGTGGGAAAACCCGTTCGCGTGTAATATTCAAAGAGCCTTCGGAGAGGTCTCCGTGAAGATCAAAGCCGTCGCACTTGCCGCCGACACCTTGGGGCCTTTCCACCTAGTTCGGAACGGCCCCGCTCGACCCTATCTCTGTCTTTAGGCACGCATGGCCAAGAAGAGTTCCCCGCCGCCCGGAAAGACCGCGTCCTGGATGATCGACCGGCGCATCGAAGAGCTGGCCGACTGGCGCGGCGAGATGCTCGCCCGCCTCCGGAAGCTGATCAAGCAGGCGGACCCGGACGTGGTTGAAGACTGGAAATGGGCGGTGCCGGTGTGGAAGCACGATGGAATGATCTGTACCGGCGAGACGTACAAGAGGGCGGTGAAACTGACCTTCCCTCACGGAGCCGCGCTCAAAGACCCGTCAAAGCTTTTCAACTCGAGTCTCGAGGGCGGGACTCGGCGGGCCATCGATTTCCCAGAAGGCGCGAAGATCAACGAGAAGGCGTTCCAGGCGCTGATCAAAGAGGCGGTCACATACAACCAGAACCCTGACTGACCAGCGGGGTCCTTGCCCCCTGCTCCGGCCGAGGCGCAGTCGCTAAGTTAGGTCCGGCAACACCGCTGCCCCCTCGTCCAACGGCAGGACATCGGACTTTGGATCCGAGAATGGTGGTTCGAATCCACCGGGGGCAATCTTAGGGCGCCTTCGGCATCCTTCCCGGCGTCCACGGCACCCCCGCCGCCTCCGCCGCATCCTCCAAGCTCTTGAGCTCGACGTCGATCAGCCGCTGAATCTTCGGCATCACGACGCTGAACTGCGTGCGCACGTAATCGAACTGCGCACGCTCCGCGGCATTCATGGGCGCCAGGGAGCTCCCCGAGCGGCCCCCCACCGCGCCGCGCAGACGGTCCAGGAGAGACTGCGGCGACGGTTCCTGATGCCGCGCCAACGTCGGATCGCCCGACAAGAGCTCGCGCGCGTCACGCAGACGGTTTTCCATCACCCGCGCCCGGCTCGCGAGCGTCGCATCCGCCGTGGGCGTTTCGTCGATCGCCCGCTTGAGATATCCGACCCTGGTCAACGCCTCGTTGACGAGCGCCGACGCGCCCAGGACCTCCCGCTGAAGGGCCGCCACCCTCTCCTGATCACTCAGAGACGCGTACGCCCGGCCCGGCAGGGCGCTGTCGATATCCACCACGCGGAACCGCTGCGGCGTCCCCAGCGGCGTGAAGACGCTGTCATCCCGCTCGGCGAGTGACACCTGATAAGTCCCCGGCGGCACGTAGGGTCCCCTTGGGCCCGAGCCGAACGGATTGTTCGGATCAGCCTTGAACGGCGGTCCGTCCACTGGATTGCTGGTCGGCAACCGCAGGTCCCACGCCACCCGGTTGATGCCCTTGCTGGTCGATCCCGTGAACCGGCGCACGACATTCCCGGCGGAGTCCGAGACGGTCACGATCAGCGCCGGATCCTCCTCGCGGTCCTCCGCCTTCAGCGAATCCCACGACGGATACCCGATATCGGCACCCTGTTTCTCCTTCGCGGCCTCGGCCTTTTGCCGGCGCTCCTTCCGGGAAAGGATGGGGTCCTTCAGGAAGTAGGAGAACACCGCGCCGTACGGCGGATTGTCCGCCGAGTAGTGCCCCGCCCCCTGAAATCCGACGCCGGGGAGGCCCAGCGGACTCGACGGCACGTACAACGGCGCCGGACGAACCGGGAAAATGACCGCCCGCTGCGCCAGGTTGTCGGAGCTCAGGTGCCGGAGGGGTGTGTAGTCGTCCAGCACGTAGAAGCCGCGGCCGAAGGTCGCGAGCACGAGGTCGTTCTCGCGCCGCTGGATGGTCAGGTCACGGACCTGAATCGTCGGCAATCCGTTCTGGAGCCGGGTCCACTTCTGGCCGCCATCGGCCGTAAAGTAGAGCCCGAACTCGGTGCCCACGAACAACAGATTGGGATCCACCCCGTCCTCGGCGAGGCACCAGACGTCGCCACGCTCGGGCAGGTCACCGGAGATGTTGGTCCAGGTGCGGCCCAGGTCGGTGCTCTTGAGGACGTAGGGCTTGAAGTCCCCCGACCAGTGACCGTTGAATGTGGCGTACACGGTGTTCACGTCGCGGGTGGACGGCACGACGCGCGTCACGAAGGTCGTGTCGGGCACGCCAGGGAAATGGTCCGTGGCCCGCCAGTGCGCTCCGCCATCCTCGCTGATCTGGATGCGCCCGTCGTCGGTACCGGCGAAGAGCAGCCCCTCCTTGAGCGGCGATTCGGCGAGGGTGAAGATCGTACCGAACAACGTGGTGGACACATTCTTCTCCACCGCATCTACCCCCCACACCCGCCCCATCATCTTCAGCGCATTCCGGTCGATTTGCCGGGACAGGTCCGGGCTCACCGGGCGCCACGAGTCACCGCGGTCGTCGCTCCGGTACACCCGCTGCGCGGCGAAGTACAGACGGTGATGGTCGTGCGGGCTGATGATCACCGGCGCGTCCCAGTTCCAGCGGAGGGCTTCCCCGGTGGTCTCGTCGAAGGGCTGGATGGCCACCTGCTCGCCCGTCCTGAGATCGAACCGGACGAGGTTGCCGAACTGCGATTGCGCATAGACGGTGTTGGGATCGGTGGGGTCGACCACGCTCCCGAACCCGTCGCCGCCCGCGGTGATGAACCAGTCGGAGTTCCGGATGCCGTTGTTCGTGCGCGTCCGGCTCGGCCCGCCGACCGAGAAGTTGTCCTGCGCGCCCCCGTACACGTTGTAGAACGGCTCGGCGTTGTCCGTCGCCACGCGGTAGTACTGCGTCACCGGCAGGTTGGCGCCGAACCGCCAGCTCTTGCCGTGGTCGAAGGTCTCGTAGACGCCGCCGTCGCAGCCGACGACCAGATGGTCGGTGTCGTCGGGGTCGATCCAGACCACGTGGTTGTCGACGTGCTTGTTGATTTCGCCGAGCGAGCTGAAGGTCTTGCCGCCGTCGTTCGAGATCTGCAGGAACACATTCACCGCATACACGCGGTCCACGTTCTTCGGGTCCGCGAACACCCGGTTGTAGTAGTTCCCGCCGAACTGCGTGCCGCTCATCTTCTCCCAGCTCGCCCCGCCGTCGTGCGACCGGAACAATCCGCCCTTCTCGTCGGCGGCCTGCGCGATGGCGTAGATGACGTCGGGGTCGGCAGGCGAGCGCGACAAACCGATCCGGCCGAGGTCGCCTTTGGGAAATCCCGATTGGGACTTCACCCAGGTCTTGCCGCCGTCAGTCGACCGCCAGACCGCCGAACCGGGGCCACCCGCGATGAATCCGTAGACGCGGCGCTCGCGCTGCCAGGTGGTCGCGACGAGGACATCGGGATGGCGGGGATCGAGCTGAATGTCGTTGGCGCCCGTCCAGTCGTCGCCGGCCAGGACCTTGGTCCAGGTCGCGCCGCCGTCGGTGGTCTTGAAGACGCCGCGGTCGCCGCCGCCACTCCACAGGGGTCCCTGGGCGGCGACGTACACCACGTCGGAGTTCCGGGGGTCCACGACGATCCGGCCGATGTGCTGAGACTCCTTGAGCCCGACGTTCTTCCAGCTCTTGCCGCCGTCGACGGACTTGTAGACGCCGTCCCCGAAGGCCACCACCCGCTGCGCGTTGTTCTCGCCGGTCCCGACCCAGATGACGTTGTGATCGTTGGGATCGATCGTGATCGCGCCGATCGACCACGACCCTTCGCCGTCGAAGATCGGCGTGTAGGAGGTGCCGTCGTTGATGGTCTTCCATACGCCGCCCGCCGCGGTCGCCACGTACCACACCGCCTTGTCGGTGGGATCCACGGCGATGTCGGAGATGCGCCCCTCGGTGAGCGCCGGTCCGATGGACCGGAGCTTGAGTCCCCCCACGATGCCGCCCAACCCCCCACTGTCGGCCCTTGGCGACGGGGCTCCGGGCGTTGCCGCGGCGGTCTTGGGAGCCGGCTTCTTCCTGCCGCCCTGAGCGAGAACGGTGGAAACCGGAAGGAGGACGAGAAGTGCGAGTGTCGCGCGCATGATTCCGAAGGGGCGAGAGTGAGGCGCTATTGTACGACCGCAGGAGGCAGGCGGTAAGAGCATTCACACATCCCTTTCACCGTCCCTTCTTGACACTGAGGCCCGCCGGCCAGAGCCTATCCCCACTCTCGAACCCGGGTTTCCCCATGAAGCGCATCGCCGTCAGCCTGCTCCTGTTCGCCGCCGTCACCCCCCTCGCCGCCCAGACACCCGTCAACTGGGATTCCCTGGGCGCCGAGACGCAACGAGTGTTGACCTCCTACCTGCGCCTCAACACCACGAATCCCCCGGGGAACGAGATCCAGACCGCACGGTTCCTCCAGGAGATCCTCAGGGAAAACGGCATCGAATCTCAAATTCTCGACACCGCCGAGCTCGGCGCGGGGCGCGCGAACCTCTACGCCCGCCTGAGGGGGAACGGATCGAAAAAAGCCATCGCGCTCGTGAGCCACATGGACGTCGTGCCGGTGACCCCGGCCTTCTGGTCGGTGGATCCCTTCGGGGGCGTGGTGAAGGATGGGTTCCTGTACGGCCGTGGCGCTCTGGACATGAAGGGCGAGGGGATTGCCGAGCTGATGGCCATGCTCGCCATCAAGCGGTCAGGGGTGACCCTCAATCGCGACATCGTGTTCATCGGGAACGCCGACGAGGAGCTGGGTGGTACCGGCGCCGAAACGTTCGTTGAGAAGCACGCTGATCTGCTCAAGGACGTCGAACTCCTCATCACGGAGGGCGGCTCGAATCCCCTCGACCATGGCCGCCTCCTTTATTACGGCGTCAGCGTGAGTGAGAAACGCACGTTCTGGCAGCGGATGACGGTGCATGGCATTCCGTCCCACGGCTCGCGTCCGACGAAGAACAACCCGGTCCCGCATCTCGTGGCGGCGCTCGACCGCATCGCGCACTACGAGACGCCCATTCGCGTGACCCCGGGAGTGCGGAAGTACCTGCACGACGTCTCCAGCCAGTTCACCGGCGATCACGCCACCTGGCTGAGCGACGTCGATGCCGCCCTGAAGATTCCCGCCGCCCGCGACTGGATCCTCGGCAACGTCGAATGGAATGCCATCCTTCGCAACACCATCTCGGAGACGGGCCTCTCCGGATCGAGCAAGACCAACGTCATTCCCGCGGAAGCCACCGCCGACCTCGACATCCGGCTCCTCCCCGACCAGGACACCGCCGCTTTTCGCGCCGAGCTGGTGAAGGTGGTCAATGACACGGCCGTCCACTGGAGCACGATTCTGCCCCCCAAGGCGCCCCTCGAGAGTCCCATCGAGACCGACCTGTTCCGGGCCGTCGAGCGGGCCGCCCATGAGCGGGACCCAAAGGCCCTGATCACGACGGTGATGCTCACCGGTGCCACCGATCGCCCGACGTACCGCGCCCTCGGCATCGTCACGTACGGACTCGATCCCTTCAAGGTCGAATTGGAGGACGATCAGCGGGGAGTTCACGGGAACGACGAGCGCGTGAGCCTCGAGAACCTCCGGTTCGGGCCCCACTTCTTCTACGACATCCTCCGGTACGTGCAGTAACGGCAGGGGTCAGGGGTCAGGGGTCAGGGGGCAACCTCCGGAGGAACATGGCTCGCGGGTCGGGCGCGCAGGTCGTTGAGATGGTCGAGTGTGAAGACGGCCGGACCGGGAGTGCCATCCGCATTCCAGAGGTCCCATTCGGGAGCCCAGTACATCACGCCGATGCCGCCCGCCTTCTTCACGGTGTTGACCAGGTCGACCATGAACTGGAGCCGTCCTTCGGGGGTCACGGGCCACAGCATGTCGGGATTGTCCGGCGAATGCGTCGGCTCGTAGCCGGTTTCCGCGACGAGAAAATCCTTGTGGTAGCGCCGGGCGCACTCCGTCATGTTCTTCCAGAGATCTTCCAGGGTGCCATGCCGCCAGGGCGGGTAGAAACTCTGGGCAATGATGTCGTAGTCGACGTGGGCCGCTTCGAGGTGGTCGAAGAACCATTCGGTCGTCACCCAGTCCCCGCCCCGGTCGATGTGAATGGCGATCCGGGGAGGCGTGTTCCCCGCCCCGGCACGCACCCCGCGGATCCCGGCTTTCAGAATCCTGATGAGGTGATCCCACTGCGCGATGCTGTCGGAGCCGGAGGGCGGGTTGTATTGGGCAGCCCCAGGCACGTGGACCTGACCCAGCGGCCAGAGCGTGCCCCGTGTGATCTCGTTTCCCACCTGGACCCAGTCGGGCATGGCGCCCGAGTCCTTCAACGTCCTGATCACATCCCGGCTGTAGGACTCGACGCGTGCCTCCAGGGAATCGAATGACAGGTCGCGCCAGGCGACCGGGATCTCCTGGTGCTGGGGATCGGCCCACGTGTCGGAATAGTGGATGTCCAGCAGGAACGTGCCCCCCGCCGCCTTGATCCGGCGGGCGAGCGGGATGGTGTTGGCCAGGCTGTTGTCGGGCGCCTCCCGGACTGGCGACACGAAGACCCGCAAGCGGAACGACGTCCACCCGTGACGCATCAGGATGGAAAGCTCATCATCGGCTTTCCCATTCTCCTGGTAGGTCCGGTGCGCGCGCCCGCGGACGGCCGGTGCGTCGAGGTACGAGATATCGGCACCAAGGGTGAAGGGCCTGGACGCCTGCCCCGAAAGGACCCGCCGGGGGGCTCCCAGGAGAAGAACGAGGCCGCTGGCAACAACGACGAATGACCGCATGGAAGGCTCCGAAGCGCGTATTCTATATCGTAGCGCCAAATGGCACCGTCCGTGCGTTGAACTGCGAAACCTGTGGCTGCGGAGTTGCGTAGGCGGCGTCTTCCCGGCCCGTAGGAGTCGTCTCGCGATGCTCCCCCTGCTCTGGCTCCTGGCTGCAAGCCATCCGCCACTCCGTCCGACGCCGCCCGCCGCCGGCCCCTACTCCGGCACGGCCGGCAACGTCGCCGTCGCGACGCCGCGCATCGACGCCTCCGCCAACATCGACGGCTCGTTGGATGACCCGCCCTGGCGGCAAGCAGCAGTCCTCACGGGCTTCTCGGAGTACGCACCCGTCGACGGCCGCCCGGCCGACGACTCGACGCAGGTGCTGGTGTGGTATTCGGCGACCGCCATGTACTTCGGGATCCGCGCCTTTGAATCCCATGGTCCGGTGCATGCGACCCTGGCCACCCGGGACCACATCTCGACCGACGACATGGTCGAGATCCTGCTCGACACATTCAACGATCACCGCCAGGCGATTGCCTTGGGAGTGAATCCTCTGGGTGTCCAGGCGGACGGCACGCTGAACGAGACCCACGCCGGTACGAGTGACACGGTCGATTTGTCGACGGACTTCGTCTATCAGTCCAAGGGCCGGGTGACGGACTACGGCTATGAAGTGGAAGTCCGGATCCCCTTCAAGAGCATCCGGTATCAGCCGGCCGCGACCCAGACCTGGGGCCTCCAGATCATCCGCACCGTGCAGCATTCGGGTCACGTCCAGACGTGGACGGCCGCGCGGCGGCGGGCGGCCTCCTTCCTCGGGCAATCCGGGACGCTCGAGGGGCTCAGCAACCTCCATCGCGACCTCGTACTCGATCTCAATCCTGAGCTCACCGGCAAGGTGGACGGCGCGCCCTCGGGACCGGGCTGGTCGTACCACCATCTCAACCCCGACGTCGGCGGGAACGTACGCTGGGGCATCACGAACAACCTGACCTTGACGGGCACCGTGAATCCGGACTTTTCGCAGGTGGAGGCGGACGCCAGCCAGCTCGTATTCGACCCGCGGCAGGCCCTCTACTTCCCGGAGAAGCGGCCATTCTTTTTGGAGGGGCTCGAGCAGTTCGCGACGCCCAACAACCTCGTCTATACGCGGGCACTGGTGCAGCCGGTGGGCGCCGTGAAAGTCACGGGAAAAGTCGGCAACGTCGGCATCGGCGTGCTTTCGGGCCTGGATGCGCAGGCGTTCTCCGCCACCGGGACGGACAACCCCTTCTACAATATCCTGCGCGCCCGCGCCGACCTGGGCGGACAGTCGACGGCGGGAATCGTCTATACGGACAAGCAGGATGGCAGCGACTGGAATCGGGTGATGGGTGCCGACGCGCGCATCACCTTCGGGGGCATCTACACCCTCGGCCTGCAGGGCGCCGAGAGCTTCACCCGCACCGCGGGAGCGACGGTCCAGGGTCCTCTGTGGTCGGCGTCCCTGGTCCGCTCCGGCCGTCAATTCGCGTTCTCGTATTCCCTCGCGGGGATTCATCCCCAGTTCTTCGACCAGTCAGGCTTCATCTCGCGGAACGGCATCGCCGTCGGCCAGGCCGATCACCAGATCACCTTCTACGGCGCGCCGGGGCAGGCCTTGGAGAGCTGGAGTGGAGACATTCTCCTCTTCGGCCGCTGGCTCTATCCGCACTTCCAGGCAGGTGACGCGCCGGACGATCGCGAGATTCACTTCAACACCAACACGGTGATCCGGGGCTGGACGGTCACCACCGGGTTGTTCTTCGAGCGCTTCGGCTATGACCCGTCACTCTACGCCAACTACGCGCTGCAGCGGACCGTCGGTGCGGTCACCGACACTGTGCCGTTCGTGGGCGTGCCGTCGATTCGCAACCTGGACATCCTGCTCCAGTTCTCCACGCCACAGTACCGGCACTTTGATGCGAACCTGCTGTTCCTCCCGGCGATTCAGGACGAGAACTTCTACGAGTGGTCCCCCGCTCAGATCCTCCTGATCCAGGCCGGTGTGAACTGGCGGCCCAACGACCGGATCCGGGTGGGCGGGACGTATCTCCATCAGGAATACTGGCGGCGGTCGGACGGCTCGCTGGTCGCGCGTCAGCTGATTCCGAGACTCAAGGTCGAGTACCAGGTCTCGCGCCCGCTCTTCGTGCGCGTCGTCGGACAGTACGTCTCGACGTTCCAGGACTCTCTCCGCGACGATTCCCGGACCAACGACCCGATTCTCATCAAGAATCCGGCGACGGGCGTGTACGAGCGGGCGCTGCAGATCACGGACAACGGATTCAGGATGGACTGGTTGCTGGCGTTCACGCCGTCCCCCGGCACCGTGGTCTATGCGGGGTACGGCTCGAGCCTCGACGATCAGGGGACGTTTGCGTTCCGTGGATTGCGGCGCACGACGGACGGGTTCTTCGCGAAGTTCAGCTATCTGTTCAGGTTCTAAAGACGTCGAGGTAAGGCGTCAAGGAAAAACGTCGAGGAGAGACGTTGACGGCTCCCCTCGACGATTTACCTCGACGCTTTTCCTTGACGTTTTTTCAAGGGTTACCGCCCCGGACCGCCCCCCATGCCTCCGGGGCGCTGCCGCATTACCCGCGGAGGAGGCGCGGCGTCCAGCTTGGCGGCAGCCGCCGCCGAGATCTTCCCGTGAATCTCCTTGATCAGCGCGTCTTCCTGTTCCTGCAGTGACTGCATGATCGGACGTGCAGCCGCCATCGCGGCCCGTGGATCCCCGCCACTCTGCATGCTGGCGCGGATGGAATCCCGCATCGCGGCGGACCGTTTCAGGATCGCGTTGATCGAGTCATACTGGGGCTGAATCGCCGTCATCTCGGCGGCGGTCAGGCCGAGGGCCACGCCCACGGAGTCCATCGTCATCCAATGATTCGGGGGCGGCGCGAACCCACGGCCACCACCCATCCCCCCACCACCCTGCGCCGCGAGCGGCGCGACAGCGCCCCCCAAGAGAGCGACGGCTACGAGCATCTTGCGCATTCGGTTGTTCCTCCCTGGAGGCCCCGGAATTGGGGCCACCGGTTGCTGTACGCCGCAGGGACCCGCTTGGTTGAGGCGTTTTAACCCCTTGGCTTTGCGATGCTTGGCGGCTATCTTGCGCGGCTCAGAAAATGGCGGATTTGACCTTCTCCCGAAGCCAGCTGCTTCTGCTCGCGGGTACGGCCAACCGGCCGCTCGCCGAGGAGATGGCTCAGCATTTGGGACAGCCGTTGTGCGCGGTCACCATCCGGCGGTTCGCGGACGGTGAAATCTTCGTCAAGATCGACGAGAACGTCCGCGGGCGGGATGTCTTCATCATCCAGCCGACCAATCCGCCGGCCGAGAATTACATCGAGCTGCTGCTCCTGATCGACGCGGCTCGGCGGGCCAGTGCGGCCCGGGTGACGGCGGTCCTGCCCTACTTCGGATATGCGCGGCAGGACCGGAAAGATCAGCCGCGGGTAGCGATCAGCGCCAAGCTGATGGCGAACCTGATCAGCCACGCGGGCGCGGACCGGGTGTTGGGCATGGATTTCCATTCCCACCAGGTGCAAGGCTTCTTCGACCTCCCGGTAGATCACCTGTACTCGGCGCCGGTATTCGTCGCGCACTTCCGCACCAAGGATTTGCGCGACCCCGTCGTCGTGGCGCCCGATGTCGGTTCGGCGAAGATGGCGCGCGGATTCGCGAAGCGGCTCAATGCGTCACTCGCGATCATCGACAAGCGGCGACCGTCGGCGAACGTGGCGGAAGTGGTGAACGTGGTCGGTGACGTGGACGGGAAGGACTGTCTCATCCCCGACGACATGATCGATACCGCGGGTACCATTACGGAAGCCGCGTCGGCGTTGAAGCGGCTCGGAGCCAAGCGCGTGTTCGCGTTCGCGACCCACGCCCTGCTCTCCGGTCCGGCGGTGGAGCGGCTCCGCGCCGCGCCGATCGAAGAAGTGGCCGTGACGAACACCATCCGGCTGACCCCGGAGCGGCAGTTCGAGAAGCTCAAGGTGCTGTCCGTCGGGGCGATCCTGGCCAAGGCGATCAGCTACGAACATTCGAATCAGTCGGTCAGTTCTCTTTTCGACTAAGGCAGGAGTGGTATGGCACAGATCGTCAGTCTCACCGCGCAGAACCGGGACCAGACCGGCAAAGGCGCGGCCCGTCAGAGTCGCTTCGCCAAGAAGGTGCCGGCCGTGGTGTACGGACATGGCCGGGCCGCGCAGAACCTCACCGTCGACGCCCCCGCGCTCGAAAAGGCGCTCACGGGCATCGAGCCGGAGAGCACGCTGATCGAGCTCACCATCGACGGCAAGAAGGCGAAGGCGCTCATCCGCGAGATCCAGCGGCACCCCGTCCGCCCCGACATCATCCACGTGGACTTTTACGAGATCCACGCGGATGAGAAGGTCAAGCTCAAGGTGCCGGTGCACCTCGTCGGCACCCCCGACGGCGTGCGCAATGCCGGCGGCGTGCTGGACCAGGTGACGCGCGAAGTGGAGATCGAAGTGCTCCCCGAGCACATCCCGGATCGCGTGGAGCTCGACGTGTCGGCCCTGATCATCGGGCACTCGCTCCATGTGCGGGATCTGGTCATCCCGAACGCAACGATCCTGACTCTCGCCGATCTCACCATCGCGGTAGTCGTGCCGCCCCGTGCCGAGGAAGTCGTGGCGCCGGCGGCGGAAGGGGCCACCGACGTCGCCGAGCCCGAGCTCATCCGCAAGGAGCGCGAGGACGAGGAAGTGGAAGGCGAAGAGGGCAAGCCTGCGGCCGAGGCCAAGGGCGAGGCCAAGCCCAAGGGCGAAGCCAAGCCCAAGGGATAAGGTCTGCGCGCCGTCGTCGGCCTGGGGAATCCGGGCGAAGAGTATCAGGCGACGCGCCACAACGCAGGGTTCTGGCTGGCGGACGCGCTCACTGCGCGGTGGGGGTTCGGCCCCTTCCGGCGTGGTGAGCGCGCTCGCGTTTCCGACGGTGAAGTGGCAGGCGTGCCGGTACGCATCCTCAAGCCGCAGACCTACATGAACCGGTCGGGGGCGGCCCTCGTTTCGCTCCGCGCCGATCCGACGTTCAATCCCGCCACCGACCTGCTCGTGCTCGTCGACGAGTTCCGCATCGCCGCCGGCACGTTTCGCCTGCGGCTCGACGGATCGGCGGGGGGCCACAACGGACTGAAGAGCATCGAAGGCGCCCTGCAATCGCAAGCCTATGCGCGGCTGCGCATCGGCGTCGGTCCCCTGCCCGAAGGCGTCGGTGACTGGGCCGACTACGTCCTCGCGCCGGCGGACCCGGAGCAGCGGGACCTGATCGAAGCAGCGATGCCGCAGATGGTCGAGGCCGTGGAGCGCTGGCTTCAGGGACAGCCGCCCGCATGAACCTGGTGCCCTGGTTCCCCGAGATCGCCATCCTGGCGGGCACGCTGGCCCTGATCCCCGCCCTCGTCGCCCTGCGTGCCGCCAACCGACGTCCGGAACTGGGCACGTTTGCGGAGCCGGGCCTGGTCGCGGTCGTCGCGCTCGTGGTGCTCGACGGACTGATCAGCGCCCGCACCGGCGCCAGTTTCGCCCTCGGCGCCATCGCCGCGCTCAGCGTTCAATGGATGGCGGATTTCGGCATCGAATCCCGGACCCTGGGTCTGTCGGCCTGGGGCACGTCGCTCCTCGGTCTGGGTCTCGTATTCGAGCTCTTCGGCTCGGCCGCGGGGATGGACGATGGCGGCTGGAGGCTCTTCGCCCAGCTCATCGCGGCCTTCGCCCTCGGTTCGTCGGTGATTTCCGCGAGCCGGAAAAGCGACAGCATGGTCCCGGAGGCCTCCGACGCCGGCGTCTTCGCAACGGCAGCTGCCCTGGTGGTCGCGGCAGCCACACCCTTTGCGGCGAATCGACTGGATGGAGTGGCGTACCCGATGCTCGTGGCCACTACGGGCATATTCGGGGGAGCGGTCGCCCTGTTGTGGAAAGGGTCTGCGCGTACCGGGCTGGTTACGGGAGCCGCCGTGGTCGGGTGCCTCGTGGCCCTCGCGGCCACGGGACTGGACCCGGTCGCGTTGGGACTCCATGAGGACACGTTGTCCCCCCAAGTCACGCTGCTGGCGGGGCTCGGAGGCGTCGTCCTGGGAGCAGGCATCACGCTGATCAATCGACGGATGGTCACGATCGGCCTCGTCGTGGTCGCCGTCGCGTCCGTTCACGTCGTGGGTCCGTACGGAGCCGCCGTGGCCGCCCTCGCAGCCGTCACCGCGGTGACGCTGCCGTCCGCGCCCGCTCAGGCCGTCACCGTCATCGCCGCCCTCGCGTTGGTGGTGGCCTCGCACTCCGGCAGTCCTCTGGTGACTCCGAGCCATTGGTCCGGCTGGTTTCACACGTTCGTGGCCGCGGTGGTGGTCGGCGTGATCGGCGCCGCCGGAAAGGGCCCCCGCTTCGCGCTGGTGCGGGTGGCGGTCCTCACCTGGATCGTGATCGCTCCATTTCTGCGATAGAAGGAATGAGATGCTTCGCCTTGGGATAGTTGGTCTGCCAAACGTCGGGAAATCGACCCTCTTCAACGCGCTGACTTCGTCGAAAGCCGCGGCTGCCGAGAATTATCCGTTCTGCACCGTCGACCCGAACGTCGGCGTGGTGGAAGTTCCGGACCCTCGTCTCGATCAGCTCGTGGAGCTGGTGAAGCCGAAGAAGAAGGTCCCCGCCGTCGTGGAATTCGTGGACATTGCGGGCCTCGTGAAGGGTGCGTCGCTAGGCGAGGGGCTCGGCAACCAGTTCCTGTCCCACATCCGCGAAGTGGACGCCATCGTCCACGTCATCCGCTGCTTCGAAGATCCCGACGTGGTCCACGTCATGGGTCCGGTCGACCCGGTGCGGGACCATGACGTGATCTCCGCAGAGCTCGCCCTCGCTGACGTGTCGGTCATCGACCGCCGGATGGACAAGACCCGCAAGAGCGCGAAGTCGGGGGACAAGGACGCCCAGGTCGAGATGGCTCTCCTGGAGCGCGTCACCACCGAGCTCGATCGGGGCAAGGGCGCGCGGGCCGCCGCCAAGGACGCCATGGAGCTCGCGGCCCTTCGGGCGATGGGGCTGTTGACCTCCAAGCCGATTCTGTACGCGGCCAACGTGAGTGAAGACGATCTGGCGGCCGGTGGCGGGAAGTTCGTCGACGTGCTCAAGAAGGCCGTCGCCGCGCATCACGAGGAAGCCGAGCTGGTACCCTTCTCCGCCAAGCTGGAGGCGGAGCTGGCGGAGCTGGCACGTGACGAGCGGCAGGAGTTCCTCGCGGGGGCCGGGGTGAAGGAGCCCGGGCTCGACCGCCTGATTCACGCCGGGTACGCCCTGCTCGGCCTTCGGACCTACTTCACCGCCGGTGAACAGGAAGTGCGGGCGTGGACCATTCACGTGAATGACACGGCCTATGATGCCGCCGGCGTCATTCATTCGGACTTCCAGAAGGGATTCATCCGGGCCGAGACGGTGAGCTTTGCGGATTTCACCACGGCGGGAGGCTGGAAACCGGCCCGGGAGCAGGGCCTGGTCCGCAGTGAGGGCCGGGAGTACGTGGTGCAGGATGGAGATGTCCTGCTCTTCCGGTTCAACGTATAGGAGTTCGGGGAGCACAGCGAGTCGGAGGGGAGGAATGGCGAGCGAGGCTCCGATCCAAGATGCCACCCGCCACCGTCCCGTGCAGGGACTCCGCCAGCCGGCGAATCGGCACCGTGTCGCCGTGCAGCCACCACTCGCCGTATCGCGCGGCGGCCCAGGCGGCAGCGGGTGCATCGGGCTCATGCCGCATGACGGCGCTCTGCCATTCCCGGATGATCGCGATGTGGTCGCGCCGTCCCTGCGCAACCATCTCCCCCGTGGCCACGAACTCCGCGAGCGTCGCCGAAAGCGGATCGGCACTGTCCCCCGCCACCCGCGCCGCCAGGGCCCCCATGAGGGAATCCGTCACCTCGGCCGGCCAGTGTCCCGGTTGAAGCTGCTTGGCGAACCGCATCCAGAGATCGTATCGCGCGTTCTCCGCCGAGTCACGCGAGCGGACGATGAACGCGACCGGCATAGACGTAACGGTAGCGCCAGGCCACCAATGGATCCGCGGGTTGAACTGTGCGACCAGCGCGTAGAGGCCCGGGGGGAGTCGTCCCAGAAACAGCGCCTGGGACACACGATCCCCATCCGACCAGCGCTCCGAAAGCAGGATCGGTTCGTAGTGCGCTCCCCCGGGCGGCAACGGCTCGCCAAGGTACCCGGGGCTGTAGAACTCATCCACCCAAAGCATCTTCCCGCCCGCTATCCGAACACCGTCGCGAGACAGGTCCATCTTGAGCCAATCCTGATCCAGGCTCATCGACGGCACGCACACGGTGTCCGTGCCCACGTTCCTGAGCTCCACCAGGGCGTAGACCGGATCCCCCTCCGCGTAGGCGGATCGATCCAGCGTGACGCGCAACTCGACGGGAACGTAGGGAACGGGCGGTGGTGCGGCCGGCGCGGAATGGCAGGCGCCGACGAGCAATAGCATTGCGATGACCCGGCCGTGAGACATGCCAGTGAGACGCTCGCGAGACGTCTCGCTGCACATCAAGGTGTGCTCAGCGTTCCGCCAGCCGCTGGTAGAAGTCTCGCGTCCAGAGGACCACGGTGAACTCCTGAAGCGGTAGCTGCTCCAGGTAATCGGTCTTCACGATCCACTCCCGAGGACTCGCGAGCGCGGGCCTCGGCGGATTCGGCAGCGGGTAGTACTCGATCCCCGTGACGTCACCGAGTGAGCGGTCATCTGCCTGCTCGGTGTTCTGAAACGCCCCGTCCACGTAGATGCTCACCAGCGTCGGCACGTTCCGATAGTAGATCACGGCTCCGCAGCCGCCGCCGTCGCGGAGGCAGCCGTGATGGATCCCGAGCGAGCTGAGCAGATCCTTGAGGTTCGTAAAGCCGGAGCGGACCAGAGCGTCCCGGGTGAAGAAGGTCCCATATCCCTGGCGCGCCCGGCCGAAGAATCCCGGCATTCCCCAGTGGCCGGCGAGATGCCAGTCCTCGTGCTCGATGGTGGGACTCAGATCGGCAGCTCCCGTATCGATCACCACCAACAACGACTGGTCTTCCGCCCCGGCTGGGATGACCCCGGTGCCGCTCACGCCATTCCAGGTCAAGTGGAGACGCGCGGCGGGCCCCGGGATGGCGAAGTGGCCGGCGCTGTCGGTGGTGACGGGCGCGCGTCCGGGGCGGCTCACGGTGACCCCGGCGAGGGGGTGACCGCTGCCCAGTGAGAGGACCGTCCCCTTGAGCACCGTGGAATCGGCGGTCAGGAGGCTCAGGGCGAGGGCGGCGAAGTGCCACATGGCTCCTGTAGGATACCCACGAGGGCCGGGCCGTTCCCCACCTTTACCCCCCTCCCCCATCCCACTAGCTTTCTCCGCTCAATTCCCCTACTCGGTGCCGCACCTGCACCGGGTCGTTCAAGACCAAAGGGAGGTGGCATGACTCGTCGATACGAGACGGTCTACATCTTTGACAGTGCCCTCGAGGAACCCGCAGTCACCGAGAAGCTCGATCGTATTCACGCCCTCCTGACCAAAGACGGCAAGGGCTCGATGACGAACGTGAGCCATTGGGGCAAGCGGACCCTCGCCTATCCCATCAAGAAGAAGGACACCGGCTACTACGTCGTCGCTCAGTTCGAGACCACCGGGGACCTGCTCCCCGAGTATGAGCGCGCGGTCAAGCTGGACGAGGGCGTCCTGCGTTTCCTGGTGGTGGCGGCCGAAGCGGAGGCCAAGCCCGTGCCTGCGCCGGTGATCGGCGGCGACGATGACGGTGAGGAGGACGACGCGTGAGACGCCCTTCGAAGACGTGCCCGGTGTGTGAGTCGGGCGTCCGGGTTCTGGACTACAAGGACGACCGGACCGTGAGCCGTTTCCTGACCGAGCGCGGGAAGATTCTGCCTTCGCGCCTGTCGGGCATGTGCGCGCGGCACCAGCGGCAGCTGGCCACGGCCATCAAGCGCGCGCGGCAGCTGGCTCTGATCCCGTACATCAAGGGCTTCACCGGCTGACAATGGTGTTCCCGCGGGGCTTCTGGTCGCTGATGACGGGCACCCTGCTTCTCGCCCTCTTCGCGCCGACCAGCCTGCCGCTCGCGGGGCTCACGTTCGCGGGCCTCCAGCTGATCGGAGGCACGCGGTCCAGTGTGTTCCGCGCGGGCGCGCTCTTGATGGGCGTGCTCGCCCTCTGGGCCCTGGTCCTGCCGCGCGAAACGGCGGTCGACGCGGTGATCGGTGTCTTTCAGCTCTTCGCCGCCGTGGCGTTCGTGGTGATGGCGTGGAACGCGCCCGGACCGTTTCTGCCGCGCGCGGCCGGTGCGCTGGCGTGGAGCAGCGCCAGCGCGGTGGTGCTCGCGTGGATTCTGAACGGCGCGAACACCTGGGGCCTCCTGGCCTGGGATACGGTGCGCCAGACCAGCTTCGCCCTGCGGACCGTGCTGGAAGTCATGTCCTCCGACGTCGTGGCGGACATGTATGCGAACTACGAGCCGGCGGTGCGCCTTTTCAGTACGGTGCGTCCGGCGCTCGAGATCCTGTGGGGACTGGCGGCCCTGGCGCTGGCGTGGCAATGGCACGTGCGCACCGCTCGGCACCCGCTGGGCCCGGCGCTGCGGCCGTTCCGGGAGTTCCGGCTCGCGGACGGCGCGGTCTGGGGTGTGGTGGCGGCGACGATCGCGTGGATTCTGTCGGGCGGCGCCCCGGGCATCCGCGTCGCCGCGGTGAATGTCGGACTGATTCTGGGAGCCTTGTACGTGCTCCGCGGGGCGGCCGTGGTCGCGGCCGCCGCCGCCATGGTCGCGGTTCCGGCCTGGGTGCAGGCGCTGGCGGTGCTTTCGGGAGTGCTCTTCGCTCCCGCCACCGCGCCAAGCCTCTGCGTCCTGGGTGTGAGTGATACCTGGTTGGAGTTCCGGCGCCGGCTCGAGGGCCGGCCGAACTGATCACGAGGACGGCATGGAAATCATTCTGCGGGAAGACGTGCAGCACGTCGGCAAGGCCGGCGAGGTCGTGAAGGTCAAGGACGGCTTCGCCCGCAATTTCCTGCTGCCCAAAGGCCTGGCCTATCCGGCCACCGAGGGCAACAAGAAGAAGATCACCTTCGAAGCGGCACGCATCATGAAGGTGCGCGCGGCGGAGAAGGATGCGGCGCAGGTCATCGCCGACAAGCTCGCGCAGGTCCAGCTCACCTTCTCGGTGAAGGTCGGCGAGGAAGACAAGCTGTACGGGTCCATCACCGCCGCGGACATCCAGCGCCGCCTGGCGGAAGCGGGCCACGACGTCGACAAGCGCCAGATCGATCTTCCCGAGCCGATTCGCGCGCTCGGCGAGTTCAAAGTGGGCGTGAAGGTTCACGCCGACGTCCGGCCCGAAGTGCAGGTGACGGTGGTCAAGGAGTAAGGCGCGCCCCGTGCCCGCCGGGATCAGTTACGTCGATGGACCCCGACTGTCGCGGTCGCTCCTGGCCGCGGCGGACTGGGTCGCGGCGGGTCGGGATGAGCTGAATCGGATGAACGTGTTCCCGGTGCCCGACGGCGACACCGGGACCAACATGTGGCTCACCCTCCGCGAAGTCGCGCAGGCCCTCCGCACCCTCGGCGACGCCCCCCTGCCCCAGGTCACGGAGACGATGGCGCAGGCGAGCATCCGCGGCGCCCGCGGCAACTCCGGCATGATGCTGTCGCAGTTTCTCCTCGGTCTCCGCGATGGTCTGGGGGACCGCCCCACCGCCAGCCCCCGAGACCTGGCCCGCGCCATCCGCACGGGCTTCGAACGCCTGAACGGCGCGCTCGACGACCCCGTCGAAGGGACCATCCTCACCGTCGCCCGCGACGCCGCCGACGAAGCGGACGCCGCCGCCGATGAGCGGGACCTCAAGGTGTTCATGCGCCGTCTGGTGACCCGCGCCGAGCTCTCCCTGCAGAGAACACCCGAGCTGCTCCAGGCCCTGAAGTCGGCGGGAGTCGTGGACGCCGGAGCCAAGGGCTTCGTCCGCCTGCTGGACGGCGTGAAGCGCCTTATAGAAGAAGGGGGCCAGGCGCAGGGGGCCGTCGACCGGGACCTCGTAAATGCCGCCGCGACCACCGAGGTAGCCTCCGACCGCGACTACCGGTTCTGCACGGAAGTCATGGTGCGGGGTGCCTCCCTGCCCAAGCCGGAGCAGGTCCGCGCGGCGCTCCGGGAGCTCGGGGGGTCCATCGTCGTCCTGGAATCGGGCGACCTCCTCAAGGCCCACGTCCACACCGACACCCCCGACCGGGTCTTCGAGCTCGGCCGCGGCTGGGGCACTCTCGAGTACACCAAGGCGGAGGACATGCGGGCCCAGCATCAGGCCCTCGTGAACAAGCGCGCCGTCGCCTTCGTCGCCGACACCGCATGCGATCTCCCCGATTCCGTCGTGTTCGAGAAGCAGGTCGGCCTGGTTCCCATGCAGGTCGTCGTGGGCGACCGCGTCTACCGCGACCGGCTCGAGCTCTCCGCCCCGGAGTTCTTTACGCGGCTCCGGTCGGGCCAGGATGCGACCACCTCCCAGCCCACCCGCCAGGCGTTCACCGAGGTGTACCAGGACGCCCTGCGGGTGGCCGAGAAGATCGTGGTGGTGACTGTTTCCAAGCCGTTGTCGGGGACCTACGCGAATGCGGAGGCCGCCGCGAAAGAAATGGCGTCCGACCGGATCTCCCTCGTGGACTCCCGCAGCGCGTCCCTCGGGGAGGGCATGCTGGTCCTCCGGGGCCTCGAGCTGGCGGCACAGGGAGTGCCGCCGGGGGAGATCGCGACCGAGCTCGCGCGGGTCCGGACGCAATCATCCGGCTTCTTCGTCGTCGACAAGCTCGATCGCCTGATCCGCTCGGGGCGGGTGTCGCGCCTGGCCGGTTGGCTCGGGACGCGCCTGAACCTGAAACCCATCCTGACGCTGACGCCGGAAGGCGAGGTCGATTCCGCGGGGCGTGCGCGCGGGCGGGAGGCCGCGCGGACGAAGGTGCTCGCCCTCCTCGACCGGGCGCTCGCCGCCAGGCCCCAGTCGCTCCGGCTCGGCGTGGTACACGCCGGCATCCACCAGTTCGCCGAGACTTTGCGTCAGGAACTGGTCCGCCGCTACACGCCCAAGGAAGCTTTGATCAGTCCGATCACGCCGGTGCTCGCGGCCCACACCGGGATCGGTACCTGGGGCGTCTTTTATCAGGTGGAGGACGGAACAAACGACGGCGGGCGGCGCTATGAGTAGCGGTCGAGGGCGTTCCCGCGGGAAACCGGCCCCCGCCCTGGAGGGGCTCCGGCCCATCCTGGAGGGGTTGTCGGACCGGAAAGCGGTGCAGGTGGTGGTACTGGACCTCCGGGGATTGTCGGAAGCGACGGACTACTTCGTGATCGCGTCGGGGACCTCGGACGCTCACGTGCGGGGCATGGCGGATCATTTGATGTCGCTCGGTGGGGAGAACAAACCCCACCATGTGGAAGGGCTGACGCAGGGCCGGTGGGTGTTGCTCGATTACGTGGACTTCGTCGTGCATCTCTTCCATCCCGAGCTCCGCGATTTTTATCAGTTGGAGCGGCTCTGGGGTGAAGCACCGGTGGTCGCAGTGGGTGAATGAAGGCTCGACCGGGGGTGGTATGAAGGGGACGAAGGTTTTCTTGACGGGGCTCGCGTGCGTCGCGCTCAGCACCACGGCGTCGGCGCAGTACTTCGGACAGAACAAGGTCCAGTACCGATCCTTCAACTGGCAGATCATCCAGACCGAGCACTTCGACGTCTACTTCTATCCCGTCGAGCGCGAAGCCGCGCTCGACGTGGCCCGCATCGCTGAACGGTCGTACGCGCGCCTCTCACGCATCCTCCATCACAACTTCCTCGAACGCAAACCCATTCTCCTGTACGCGTCGTACTCGGAGTTCCAGGAGACCAACGCGCTGGGCGGGGAGAGTCCCGACGAGGGCACCGAGGGAGTCACGGAGTTCTTCAAGCACCGGATGGTGATCCCGTTCACCGGGGACTACGAAGGGATGGAGCACGTCATCCAGCACGAGATGACGCACCAGTTCCAGTACGACGTGTACTCGGGGGGCCACCCGGGCGCCGGCATTCAGACCATGGTCGCCGTGAACCCGCCGGGCTGGTTCATGGAGGGGATGTCGGAGTATCTGTCGCTCGGTCCGCTGGATCCGGCGACGGCGAT
This sequence comes from Gemmatimonadales bacterium, assembly GCA_035763205.1. Taxonomy (GTDB): domain Bacteria; phylum Gemmatimonadota; class Gemmatimonadetes; order Gemmatimonadales; family GWC2-71-9; genus 40CM-2-70-7. The sequence goes on along the minus strand of DASUBP010000126.1, from coordinate 2,815 downwards.
GGCGTTGCGGGACGCGGCCCTCCAGGGCCACCTGCCCACCATCGAAGACATGACGGACAATCCCAACATCTTCCCCTACTTCTACGGGCACGCGCTCTTCGCGTACATCGGACAGCGTTGGGGTGACGAGGTCATCGGAGAAATCCTGCAGGCGTCGCGGGGCGCGGGGATCGAGGGCGCCTTCAAGCGGGCCCTGGGGATCTCGCTGGACGAGCTGTCGAAGGACTGGCGCGATGCCGTCCAGGCGACGTTCCTGCCCGAGATCTCGAGTCACTATCCCGCGCGGCGCATCGCCGAGCCGCTGCTCACGGAGAAACGCTCGGACGGGCGGCTGCATCTGGCTCCGGCCCTCTCGCCCGACGGCAAGAACATCGCCTACTTCGGTGAGGGGAACGACTTCTTCATCGACTTGTATCTGGCGGACGCCGAAACCGGGAAAACCATCCGGCGGCTGGTGAAGTCCACGACGTCGAGCAACTACGAGAGCCTGCGCTTCATCTATTCGTCCGGCTCATTCTCACCCGACGGCCGGTACTTCGCCATCGCCGTGAAGCACAAGGACCGGGACGACCTGGTCCTCTTCGACATCAAGAAGAACAAGGAAGCCGCGCGCCTCAAGATCCCGCTGAACGGAATCAACAATCCGACCTGGTCCCCGGACGGCACCCAGCTCGCGTTCACCGGGTACGACGGGGGGCTGGCGGACCTCTTCATCATCAACCGGGACGGCTCGGACCTCCGGCGGCTGACGAACGACAAGTACGCCGACCTCCTGCCCCAGTGGTCTCCCGACGGCAAGACGATCGCCTTTTCGACCGATCGTGGGCCGAACACCAACTTCCAGACGCTCTCCACCGGCAACTTCCGGATCGCCTTGTATCACCTGGACTCCGGTCAGATCGAAGTGCTCGATCACATGGAATACGGGCGGAACGTGAATCCCGTCTGGGCTCCTGACGGCCGCTCGCTGGCGTTCGTCTCCGACCGCACCGGTATTCCGAACATTTTCCTGTACGACCTGGGCGACAAGCAGGTCTATCAGCTGACCGACGTCTACACCGGTGTTTCGGGCATCACGCCGATCTCCCCCGCCCTCTCCTGGGCCAAGGAGACCGACCGCCTGGCGTTCGCCTATTACGACGACGGCAGCTGGGACGTCTACGCCCTCGACAATCCGCGCTCGCTGCGTGGCCGGCCGTACGCCGACAAGCCCATGCCGCCCCTGGTGTATGCGCAGACCCGGCCGCGGTACGAAATGGCCAGCCTGAACGCGGACACCGGGAAGATCACGCCGGCCAGTCCCTCGGACACGGGCGCCTCCTCCGTCCCGTCGAGCTCGATCTATCGGGCTCCGTCGGGGCTCCGCCAGTCGGGCGCTCAGCCCGCGGAGACCACGAAGGTTTCGGCCCCCGTGTCAGTCAAGCAGCTCCTCGACTCGAATACGCTCGCGCTGCCGGACACCGCTGAATTCTCGATCATGCCGTACCACGTTCGCTTCACGCCGGACTACGTCGCGCGGCCGACGATCGGCTATGAACGCGACAATTTCGGACGGGGCTTCTTCGGCGGTACGGCGGTGTCGCTCTCCGACATGCTGGGGGACCGGACCATGGTCTTCTCCGGCGCCGTGAACGGCCGGCTGGCCGAAGCGGAGGTCCTGGCCGCCTACATCAATCAGGTACACCGGACCAACTGGGCCGTCGGGTTCACCCAGGAGCCGTACTACTTCTACGAGCCGTCCACGAGCTCGTTCGACTCGGCCGCGGTACCGCCGACCTATGTCTTGAATACCAACATCCGTCGATTTGTCATCCGGGACTTGTTCGGCACCGCCTCGTATCCGTTCAGTCAGTTCAGCCGGGTGGAGTTCTCCCTCCACACCGTCGCCATTTCAGACGCGACGCTGCAGATCCAGGACGTGTATCAACCCGTCTGCAGTGGTGCGTTTTGTCCCGTCGGGGAGAACGTGAACACCATAGGCGGCGTGACCAATGCGTACGCGCAGCCCAGCGCCGCGCTGGTGCATGACAACACGCTGTTCAGCTATGTCGGCCCCTTCGCCGGTAACCGCTGGCGTCTCGAAGTGGCGCCCGCCATCGGCAATTGGCAGTTCACGGCGATGACCGCCGACTGGCGGCGGTACTTCCTCTTCCGCCCGTTCACTCTGGCTGTGCGTGGACTCTACTTCGGCCGCGTGGGTCGGGATGGCGGGCGGTTTCCAACGTTCCTCGGGTCTACGGAGCTCATTCGCGGATATACCGCCGGCTCGTTCCAGAGCAACGAATGCGTCGGGGTCACGAACGGCAGCTCGCAAACCGGGTGCGCCGAGCTCGATCAGCTGATCGGTTCGCAGGTCGCGGTCGCCAACGTCGAGATCCGCTTCCCGCTCACGCGTGCCCTGGTACTCGGCGTGCTGCCACTCGGCTTCCCGCCACTCGAGGGCGCGTTCTTCTACGACGCTGGCGTCGCGTTCAACAGCGTCTCGCAGCTGCATTGGACGCGTTGCGCCACTCCGAGCGACCCGAACTGCAGCCCGGAGAACGTCCGCGTTCCCCTGCGGAGTTACGGCCTCGGCATTCGCGCCAACATGTTCGGCATCGTGATCCTGCGGCTCGATTACACGAAACCGCTCGACCGTCCGAACAACAGCCACGCATACTGGACCCTGTCCCTCGGCCCGACGTTCTAACTCCGTTCGGCTGAACCACTTGCCCCGGCCTCGCCGACTTCCTATTTTGTCGGCGAGGCCATTTGTCTACCCGCCCCGCGTGTCTCATCCTGGCGACCGTGGTGTTGGGGAGTTGCCACTCCCACA
>DASUBP010000125.1:0-6223 GCA_035763205.1 Gemmatimonadales bacterium | reverse complement strand
CGGAAGTGGGTGAATGCCCAGCAGCGGCAGGCCGCGAAGGAGCATCCGTCCGGCGTGGTGGTGGATGGACGGGACATCGGCACCGTCGTCTTCCCGGACGCGCCCGTCAAGGTGTTCCTGACGGCCACCCCCGAGGAGCGGGTTCGCCGGCGCGTCACCCAGCGGGGTGAAGCGCTCGATCCGGAGCGCATCGCCCGGGAATCGCGGGCACTGGCGTCCCGGGACGAGGCTGATTCGCAGCGGGCGGTGGCTCCGCTCAAGCCTGCCCCCGACGCGCTGATCCTCGATTCCACGCGGCTTTCATTCGAAGAGCAGGTGCAGCGCGTGGTGGCGCTGGCGCGGGAGTGGGCACTCCGCTAGGTTCCCGGTCCTTGTTTGACGCCCCGGGGATTGGCCCCGGGATGCGATTCTGGAAACGCCTAACCCAACTGGTGGTCATCACATGCAGGTTGAAGCGCAGGATATCGAAGATTCGCCCGTAGAGCATCCCAAGAAGTCCTCCACGCACTCGGTTCTCCGCGTCCGCGCCGATCTCCACGAAGAGTATTCCGCCGACGACATCGCGAAGATGACGGAGCTGTACGAGGGCACCCTCTCGAACATCGAAGAGGGCGAAATCGTCAAATCCAAGGTCCTGCGCGTCACCGACGCGGCCGTGATCCTGGACGTCGGCTTCAAGTCCGAAGGCGCCGTCCCGATCGACGAGTTCAAGGACCCGAAGAGCTTGAAGGAAGGGGACGAGATCGAAGTCTTCCTGGAGCATCTCGAAGACCAGGAGGGCGCGGTCGTCCTCTCGAAGAAGAAGGCCGACTTCATGCGGGTCTGGGAAAAGATCCGTGAAGCGCACGAGAAGGACGAGGCGGTCCACGGCACCCTGATCAAGAAGATCAAGGGCGGCGTGGTGGTGGATCTGATGGGGGTGGATGCGTTCCTGCCCGGGTCCCAGATCGCCCTGCGGCGCGTCCCGAACATCGACGAGCTGCTCGGCCAGAGCTTCGAGTTCAAGATCATCAAGCTGAACAAGCGGCGCCGGAACATCGTGGTCAGCCGCCGCGTGCTGCTCGAGGCGGAGCGGCGCACCAAGCGCGACGTCCTGATGAAGGAGCTGCAGGTCGGCCAGGTCCGGAAGGGCGTGGTCAAGAACATCACCGACTTCGGCGCGTTCATCGACCTCGGCGGCGTGGACGGACTGCTCCACATCACCGACATGAGTTACGGCCGCGTGTCGCATCCGTCCGAGATGGTGCAGATCGGCCAGGAGCTCGAGGTCAAGATCCTGGACATCGACTGGGAGCGCGAGCGCATCTCGCTCGGCCTGAAGCAGCTCCAGTCCTATCCCTGGCAGAACGTCGCCGCCAAGTATCCGGTCGGCACCCGCGTGCAGGGCAAGGTCGTCTCGATCACCAACTACGGCGCGTTCGTGGAGCTCGAGCCCGGCATCGAGGGCCTGGTCCACATCTCCGAGATGAGCTGGACGCGCAACGTCCGGCATCCTTCGAAAGTCGTGTCGATCGGCGAGTCCATCGAAGCGGTGGTACTCAAGGTCGACGAGACGGAAGAGAAGATTTCACTGGGCATGAAGCAGACCGAGCAGGATCCGTGGATGGCGCTGCCCCAGAAGTATCCCGTGGGCACGCGGATCACCGGCAAGGTCCGCAACCTGACCAGCTTCGGCGCCTTCGTCGAGATCGAGCCGGGCATCGACGGCCTGATCCACATCTCCGACATGTCGTGGACCAAGCGGGTACAGCACCCGTCGGAGATGCTGAAAAAGGGTGACACCGTCACGGTGCTCATCCTCAACGTCGACGCGGAGAACAAGCGCATTTCGCTCGGCCTGAAGCAGGCCGAAGAGGATCCGTGGCTGCGCATCGGCGAGACGTACCCCGTCGGCACGCAGATGCGCGGACGGGTCGTGCGCCTCATGGACAAGGGCGTCGTCATCGATCTCGGCAACGACATCGAAGGCTTCATTCCCATGTCGCAGCTCGGCATTCCGGATATTCAGGATCCCGCTGAGGCGGTGAAGGAAGGGCAGGCGGTGGAAGTGTCCGTGCTCGAGGTGGATCCCATTCATCACAGGATCGTTCTCGCGGCGACGGGCTTCCCCAAGGAAGAGACGCCTAGCGAGCAGGCAGGCGCTTAGCCGCTCAGGCGCCTAGCGGTATGTAGGAGTCAGGGTCAGGAGAAGCTTCTCCTGACCCTTTTTCCTGTTACCCGCTTGGCGCCTGAGCGCCTGGGCGCCTGTCTATCCGCCGGACCCTCCAGCCGTCTAGATTTTTCGCATGTCTACTAGACAGAAGCTGGAAGACCTCCAACGCCGCCGCGCCGAGTCGGAGCAGGGCGGGGGCGCGAAACGCATCGAGGCGCAGCACAAGAAGGGGAAGATGACCGCGCGGGAGCGGCTGGATGTGCTCCTCGATCCGGGGTCCTTCGTCGAGCTCGACCGCTTCGTCACCCACCGGATCAATGATTTCGGTCTGGCCGATCAGAAAGTCCCCGGGGACGGCGTCGTCACCGGCTACGGCCGCGTGGATGGACGGCTGGTCTACGTCTTCTCGCAGGATGCCACCGTGTTCGGCGGCTCCCTCTCCGAAGCCCACGCCGAGAAAATCTGCAAGGTGATGGACTCGGCCCTGAAGGTGGGAGCGCCCGTCATCGGCCTCAACGACTCGGGGGGCGCCCGCATCCAGGAAGGCGTCGCCTCCCTGGGGGGGTACGCCGACATCTTTCTCCGGAATACGCTCGCGTCCGGCGTCGTCCCGCAGATCAGCGCCATCCTCGGCCCCTGCGCCGGGGGGGCCGTTTACAGTCCGGCACTCACCGATTTCGTGTTCATGGTGCGTGGCGTGTCCTACATGTTCGTGACCGGTCCCGACATCGTCAAAACGGTCACGCACGAGGACGTGGACTTCGAGGGCCTGGGGGGCGCCGACGTGCACGGCGGCACCTCCGGGGTCGCCCACTTCGTCCACGATGCCGAGCTCGAATCCATCGCGGCCATCCGCACTCTGCTGTCGTTCCTGCCGTCGAACAATCTCGAAACCCCGCCGATCAAGGCCACCACGGACCCCGTGGACCGCCGGGATGAGGCCCTGCTCGACCTGATTCCCGACACCCCCAACAAGCCGTACGACATGCGGGACGTGATCACGCGGGTGGTGGACGACGGTGACTTCTTCGAAGTGCAGAGGGATTACGCTCAGAACCTCCTCGTCGGTCTCGCCCGCCTGGGCGGACGACCGGTGGGGATCGTGGCCAACCAGCCCGCGGTCCTGGCCGGTGCCCTCGATATCGGGGCCTCGCTGAAGGGTGCGCGATTCATCCGGTTCTGTGACGCTTTCAATATTCCCCTGGTCACTTTCGAGGATGTGCCGGGGTTTCTTCCCGGAGTGGGGCAGGAGCATGGCGGGATCATCAAGCACGGGGCCAAGCTCCTCTACGCGTACTGCGAAGCGACCGTGCCGAAGCTCACCGTGATCACGCGCAAGGCGTACGGCGGCGCGTACGACGTGCTGTCGTCCAAGCACATCCGCGGAGACTACAATGTCGCCTGGCCGACGGCGGAGATCGCGGTGATGGGGGCGGAGGGGGCGGTGAAGATCCTCTACAAGGGGGAGTCGAGCGACGCGCGGATCCAGGAGTACCGCTCCAAGTTCGCGCATCCGTACCAGGCCGCGTCACGCGGCTACGTGGACGACGTCATCGATCCGCGGGATACCCGGCCGAGGCTGGTGGATGCACTGGTGGCACTCGCGACCAAGCGCGACAAGAATCCGCCGAAAAAGCATGGCAGCATTCCTCTTTAACGCGCTCCTCGCCGCGCAGCTGGTCCAGGCGCAGGTTCCGACGCCGGACTCGCTCGCCGTCCTGGCGAGCCGGGTCGCGCGGGATTCCGGGGACGCCGCGGCCTGGCTCGCGCTGGGGCGGGCGCAGCTCCGGGCCGCTGAGGCCTTTCATACCCACGCGGGACCCCCCGACAGCGGTTGGGCGCGCGGCGAGATCCTGTCGGCCGAGATGGCGTTCGGGCGGGCGGTGCAGCTGCGGCCGGGGCTGGGACTCGGCGATTCGGCGTCCACGTACCGGGTGGTGGCGCGCCAGGATCTCGCGACGCTCACCTGGGAGCTGGGCGACACCGCCGCGGTGGATTCGGTATGGCAGGAGATGCCGTCGGGATCGCGCCTGCCCCCGGTGCTCGAGGAGCTGGCCGAGAACCTGCTGCGCGCCTGTCCACCGCACGCCGTGCTGTTCACCGACAACGAAGTGGTGTCGGCCGCCGCGGCCTATCTGCGCTTCAACCACGCCATCAGGCCCGATCTCCTGGCCGTTCCCATGAGCCGGTACCGGTCGGATTCGGTGTTCGCCGCGCGCGTCGCGAAGGATGCCGGACTCAAGAAGGCGCCGGGGAAACACGAGAACGCGGAGGCTCGGGTTCTGGCGCTCGGCGCCCTGCGGCCCGTCTGTGCCGGAGTCGACCTGGGATCGCCCCCCGGGGGGCATGGCCGCATCGCGTGGCAAACGCGGCCCTTCGTGTGGATCACCGGGAAGAATGCCGGGGCCAGCCCGCCGGTGCCTCCCGCCGACTTCGTCTTCGCGGCGCTGAAGTTCGCGATGGACGCGAATGACCCGTGGGCGCGGTTCGCGCTCGACCTGTACCGGCACGCCGCCCGGCTGTCGCCGGGCCTCTGCCAGCCGCTGGCGAGTTATGGCATCCCCCGAGCCCGGACCGGATGCCGCAGCTGAAGCGGGTCCTCGTCGCCAACCGGGGCGAAATCGCGCTCCGGATCATCCGGGCCTGCCATGAAGAAGGGCTGGAGGCGGTCGCCGTCTATTCGGATGCCGATCGCCTGTCGCCCCACGTGCGGGCGGCGAATCGAGCCGTGCACCTGGGTGCGGCGCCGGCGGCCGAGTCCTACCTCAACATCCCGAAACTGATTGCTGCCGCCAAAGACACGGGATGCCAGGCCGTCCATCCCGGGTACGGCTTTCTCTCGGAGCGGGCGCCCTTCTCGGCCGCGGTGCGGGACGCCGGGCTCACGTTCGTCGGTCCGTCACCCGAGGCCATCAAGGCGATGGGTGACAAGACGGAGGCCCGGCGCAGGATGCAGCACGCCGGGGTGCCGATCGTGCCGGGGCTCACCACGCCCCTCAAGGACGCAGGCGAAGCGGCGCGTGAGGCTCAGCGGATCGGGTTTCCCGTGCTCTTCAAGGCCGCGGCCGGCGGGGGCGGGAAGGGCATGCGCCTGGTGCGCAGCGCGGCGGAAGCCGAATCGGCGTTCGAGGCCGCGCGGAGTGAGGCGCAGAAGGCGTTCGGGGACGGCGCCGTCTACATCGAGAAGTACATCGAGCAGCCCCGGCACGTGGAAATCCAGATTCTTGGCGACACCCATGGCCGGGTGGTGGCCCTGGGGGAGCGCGAGTGCAGCATTCAGCGGCGTCACCAGAAGCTGATCGAAGAGTCGCCGTCGGTGGCCGTGTCACCGGCCCTGCGCCGCCGGATGGGTGATGCGGCGACGGCCGCTGCCGGCTCCGTCGGGTACGTCGGCGCCGGGACCATCGAGTTTCTGCTCGCGTCGAACGGCGAGTTCTACTTCCTCGAAATGAATACCCGCATTCAGGTCGAGCATCCCGTCACCGAGCTGGTGTTCGGCGTGGACCTGGTGCGGGAACAGCTGCGCATCGCGATGGGGCACCCGATGCGGGTGCATCGCGGTGCGCTCGAGCCGCGCGGGCACGCCATCGAGTGCCGGATCACGTCCGAGGATCCGTTCAACGGATTCCTGCCGGCCACCGGGGTGGTGAAGTATCTGCGAATTCCGAGTGGACCTGGCGTGCGGTGGGACGGAGGGGTCGAGGCCGGGAATGAGGTCACGCTGCATTACGACCCGCTCATCGCCAAGCTCATCGTGTGGGGTGAGAACCGCGAAGTGGCCCTCGCGCGGATGGGCCGGGCCCTGCGTGAGCTGGTCATCGTCGGGTTGCCCACGTCGCAGGCGTTTCACCTCCGCGTCCTCGCTGATCCCGACTTCCGCTCGGGGGCGATCGACATCGGGTATCTGGATCGCAAGGGGGAGGCGTTGCTCTCTGCTCCGCTGTCCGATGCTCTCGTGAAGCCGGTGGCGGTGGTGGCGGCGATGCTGGCTGACGAGCGGAGATCAGGGCACGCTGCGGAGAGTACGGCTCCCGGCTCCCGGCTCCCGACAAGTCCGTGGCTCGACGCGGC
>DASUBP010000124.1:0-4600 GCA_035763205.1 Gemmatimonadales bacterium | reverse complement strand
CAACGCCACCGAAGTGAAGATCGTGGTGTCCGGGAACGCCCGCGCGTGGCGAACGATGCTCGAATTGCGTACCGGAGAGGGCGCCGAGCTCGAGATCCGACGCATGGCGGTCGCGTGTCTCGCCGCGCTGTCGAAGGACGCGCCCGCGTTCTTCTCCGACTTCGAGACGTACAAGGCCGACGACGGTGGAGAATCAGCGAGGGTGGTGTATCACAAGGTCTGAGGAACGCGGAACGCGGAAGTCGGAATGCGGATCCGACAACATGATGTTCCGCGTTCCGAGTTCCGACTTCCGAATTTGGTTCTAGCTATTGCGCATCCTGCCGAATCATCCTATTGTCCTCATTGACATCGGGTTGAATGCAGTTAGACCGCCGACATAGTGCGGCCTTTTTTTGTAGGAGGTAATCCGAGACCAATGCGAATCGGTCTCGCCTACAACGAGAAACCTCGATCCGCCTTGGGAGCGGACGATCCTGCCAGTACCACCGACGCGTACGTCGAGTGGGACGAGCCTTCCACCATCGACGCGGTGGAGCAGGCACTCAGTCTCTTCGGCAGCGTCATCCGGCTCGAAGCCGACGGCACCTTCCCGCAGAAACTCGCCCTCGCCCGCCCGCAAATCGTCTTCAACATGGCCGAGGGGCTCTCGGGCCCGAATCGCGAAGCGCATGTGCCCGCCATCTGCGAGTACTTTGGCGTCCCCTACACGGCCTCCGACCCACTCACGCTCTCGCTGACGCTCCATAAAGCGCGCACCAAGGAGATCCTCGCCTTTCGAGGGATCCCGACAGCGCCCTTTGCCTTGATCTCGGCCCCCGAAGATCTGGACCGGGTGACCCTGCCCTTCCCGCTCTTCGTGAAACCCGTAGCGGAGGGGTCAGGTAAAGGCATATTTGCCAATAACTTATGTGAGTCCGAGGGCCAGCTCCGGGAGCGGACACTCTTTCTATTAGATGAGTACCGCCAGCCGGTCCTGGTAGAGACCTACCTGCCCGGCCGCGAATTCACCGTCGCCATTCTCGGCAACGGCCCGGAAGCCCGGTGCCTGCCGATCGTCGGATTCGATTTCACCACCCTGCCACAGGGCGCCACCCCCGTCTACGGCTATGAAGCCAAATGGATCTGGGACGACGCCGACCACCAGCTCGAGATCTACGAGTGCCCGGCCCGTGTCCCGGCCGACCTCCGCGCCGCCATCGAGCGGGTCTCCCTCGACGCTTACCACGCGCTGGGCTGCCGCGACTGGTGCCGGATCGACGTCCGCCTGGACGTCGAGGGCGTCCCGAACGTCGTCGAGCTGAATCCGCTCCCCGGCATCATCCCGGACCCGAAGATGAACTCGTGCATGCCCAAAGCGGCGCGGGTCGCCGGGATGACCTACGACCAGCTGATCCAGGAAGTGGTACGGATGGCCTGGAAGCGGATCCACGGCCGTGACCTGGTAGTCGGTGCCGAGGAGGCGATCGCGTGAAGGTCGTCATCCTCTATGACCCCGGCGCTCCGGACTGGACCACCGAGGACATCGCGGGCGTGATGAAGGCCGTCGATGAGATCGGCGTCATCTTCACCGACATGGGCCACCAGGTTCAAAAAGTCGGCGTCCGGCACGATCTCAAGTGGCTCCAGACGTCCAAACGCGCCGACCTGGTCTTCAACCTGTGCGAAGGAGTGCACGGAGTTGCAGTCTGGGAGGATCACGTCGTCGCCATGCTCGAGTTCGAGGGCATCCCATACACCGGTTGCGGCTCCTGGACCGTGGCGGCGTGCCGCCGGAAGACCGTGGCGAACGCCATCCTGCTGCAGGCCGGGCTCCCGATCCCCCAGTGGACCACCACCCACGATCGCATCCCGGACGACTTCCCCCTGCCCGCCATCGTGAAGCCGGCGGCCGAGGACGCGAGTGCGGGCCTCGACCGTGGATCGGTGGTCACGGACCGGAAGGCGCTGCGGACCCGCGTCGCCGCGATGACCGAGCAGTTCGACGAGGTCCTGGTCCAGCAGTACATCGCCGGGCGCGAGTTCAACGTCGGGTTCGTCGGGACCCGGGTGCTTCCGGTCTCCGAGATCGACTTCACCGGAATGCCCGAAGGTGCGTGGCCCATCCTTACCTATGCCGCCAAGTGGCACGCCGGCTCCGCCGAGGATCTGGGGAGCCAGCCCGTGGTCCCCGCGCCGATTTCCCAACGTCTGTCCGAGCGCCTGGTCCGCGTCGCCGAGAAGGCGTGGCAGACCATGCAGGGAAAGGGATACGGCCGGGTGGACATGCGGGTGGACGACACCGGGCGCCCGTGGGTGCTCGAAGTGAACCCGAACCCCGATCTGACCGACGAGGCCGGGTTGTCCCGGATGGCCAAGGCCGCGGGGTGGGACTACGCCGAGCTGGTGCGCCGGGTGGCCGAGGTGGCCCTGCGTGAGGCTCAGGGAGCCAAGGCGGCCCGTGAATTGCTCGCTCAGCCCAGTCGGTCGCGGGCATAGAGAACGACTCGAGCGTCTGACCCGGGAGACCGGCTTTTTCCGCGAGGAAGAGGTCGCTACCGCGGTCGAGCTCCTGGATGAGCATCTGGACGGCGATGAGGACTACCGGTTCATCGGGGCCTTCGCCGGGAATGAGCTGACGGGATACGCGTGCTGGGGTCCGACACCCGGTACGGAAGGCACCTGGGACCTCTATTGGATCGTGGTGGCCCGGGAGCGGCAGGGTGAGGGGATCGGCTCAAGTCTCCTCAATCATGTCGAGCAAACGCTGATGGCTGATCGCTGTCGGCTTGTCGTTGTGGAGACGTCATCGCGCGCGGACTACGCGCCGACGCGTGGGTTTTACGAGGCCCGCGGGTACACCAGGACCGCGGTAATCCCGGAGTACTATGCGCCCGGGGATGACCTGGTGATCTATCTCAAGGACCTGACACATGGAGTCCTGGCAAGAACTGCTCCGTAAAAAGAGCATCGCGTCCCTGGAAGTGCTGGCTGCCCGCTTCGGCGCCGAGCACTTCCCGGAGCTCGACCTTCTCAGGCAGGCAGCGGAGAATTTCGAGTTCCGGATCTCGCCCGCGATGGTGGACCTGATCAAGTCCCCCGACGATCCCATCTGGCGTCAGTACGTGCCCAGTGTGCAGGAGCTCGAGGTGCACGACGGGATCGTGGATTCACTAGCGGAAGACGAACATTCGCCGGTGCCGAACATCACGCACCGGTATCCGGACCGTGCGCTGTTCCTGGTGAGCCCCGTCTGCGCCTCGTATTGCCGGTTCTGTACCCGCCGGCGCAAGGTCGGAGACCCCGAGAAGATCCCGATGTCCCAGCTCGAGTCGGCCTTCCAGTACCTCGAGCAGCACACCGAGATCCGCGACGTAATCATGTCCGGTGGCGATCCCCTGCTCCTCTCGGACCGCCGGATCGACGACATCCTGAAGCGGCTCCGGGCCATTCCCCATCTCGAGGTCATCCGGATCGGGAGCCGGGTCCCCTGCCATTTGCCTGAGCGGATCACGCCGGAGCTCTGCGCGATCCTCAAGAAATACCATCCGTTCTACATCAACACGCACTTCAACCACCCGGACGAGCTGACCCCGGCCGCGGTGAAGGGCCTGGGCATGCTGGCGGACGCCGGGATTCCCCTGGGGTGCCAGACGGTCCTGCTCAAGGGTGTGAACGACGATCCGGCGGTGATGAAGAAGCTCATGCAGAAGCTCCTCGCCGCGCGCGTCCGGCCCTACTACATCTACATGTGCGACCAGGTGGCGGGTGCGGAGCACTTCCGGACCACGGTCGAGAAGGGCCTGGAGATCGTGAAGGCGCTGCGTGGCTGGACCTCGGGCCTCGCGGTCCCGCACTTCGTGATCGACGCCCCCGGAGGCGGCGGGAAGATTCCGCTGCTCCCCGAGTACGTCGTGAAGATCACGGACAAGGAAGTGGTCCTGAGGAACTACACGGGCAAGCGATTCAAGTACAAACAGCCCTACGTGCCGGAACCGGCGCCGGAGTTGGAGCCGATTCTGGTCGGCTAGGTCTCAGGCCGCAACAAGCGCAAAACGGGAAACGTGGCTACCACGTTTCCCGTTTTGCGTCATCGTCAGACGAAGCGTCTAAAGCAAGGCTCCAGGTTCCGAAGCACGAACAGCCTGGCACCGGGCAGGTAATCGTGCCCCCCGTGGGCGATGGAAGTTCGCCGGAAACGAGGTGGTCATCGAAGGGATGGCCACATTGAGCACAAATCTCGGGTTGGACCCGACCCCACTGAGGATCGCTCACGCTGCCTCCGGGTCGAAGTGGCGCTGCCCACCTTCGGACACTTCACCGCCGCCATCGTTCCGGCGGGACTAGCCTATGGTTTCACGAGTGTCACCTGCTGGGTTGCGGTCGGCCCCGTGCCAACGACTTGAAGCACGACCTCACCATTACCGGTCCACGCGTAATGGACCATGCGCGCGGGCTCCGTCCACAAGCTGCCCACCGGTATCGCGCGCATCCTGGTCGTGTCCCCTGAATCGCCCAATGCGAAGTACATCGTACCGGAGAGCACCTGGACAATCCGGTTGTCCATGTGGTAGTGCGGCTGAATATGGAGACCGGCCGGGAATCGGACGCGAAGCACGTA
>DASUBP010000123.1:0-9607 GCA_035763205.1 Gemmatimonadales bacterium | reverse complement strand
CGCCGTGACCGCGGCCCAATCCGCCGTCGAGCGGTCGGGGGACCGTGCCTTCCGCACCTACGGGCTCACGCATCGGGCCCACACGGCCCTCTACGCCGTCGATCAGGGTGGACCCGACGGGATCAGGCCCCGGGAGGTCGCGGAGGCCCTCGGGATCAGCAGGGCTGCGGCCACGACGTTCATCCAGCGCCTCGAAGCGAAAGGCCTGGTTGAGACCACCCCAGACCAGGACGATGACCGTGGCGTTCGCGTCACCCTCACGCGGCACGGCCTCGAGGTGCTCCTGCGGGTCGGCCAGCTGGAGCGCCGTCTCTCGGCTCGCACCATCGAAGGCATGCCCGCCACCGCCATCCAGCGGACCATCCACGTGCTCCAGGAGTACCGCCGCAGGCTGGAAGGGCGCCAGATCGAGGTTCTCCGGTAGGCTCTATTCACGTGTGCGTATCTTTATACAGGCGTATGCAGGGCTATGCGCCGTGAGAAGTCGCATGAACGCCGTCATCGCACGGTCTTCTTGAACAACCACTTACGGACTCGTCACGTGCGTGTTCGTCGCGGTCAACAAATCGTCACCTGAACCGCGAGTTATCCACACCTCGCTGATCTGGAAGGAATGTTGAAAACCCAAGCTCCGAGCCCTCCCTCCACCCTCCTACGAGCCAAGATGGTGGTCTCAGCCGGGGGCACCGGCGACGCAGTGTGGTGGCGCGGGGGAAAAATCGAAGGCGTCGGCACCTTCGCTGACGTCCGAAGCGCCGCCACGGTCGCAGGTGGACCGCCACCCACCCTGATCGAGCTTCCGGACTGTCTGGTCACGCCGGGGTTCGTGGATGGCCACACCCACTTCGCCGAGTGGGCCATCGGGCGCCAGCGGGTGAGCCTGAACGGGTGCCGGACCCGCGCGGAGGCAGTGGCTCGGGCGGCGAAGGGGGTTCTCACTGATGGGTGGATTCAGGGTCAGGGGTTCGACCCCAACGGCTGGGAGGCTCCTCCCACCCGCGAGGCTCTCGACCAGGTCCTCCCCAACACTCCGGCGGCCTTCGACTCGCATGACGTGCACTCGCTTTGGGTGAACTCCACCGCGCTTGCACGGTGCGGGATCGACCGCAGCACTCGGGATCCCGAGGGCGGACGGATCGTCCGCGACGCTGCCGGGGAGCCAACTGGTCTCCTGCTGGAGCACGCCGTCCGTCTGGTGCACCGGCACCTGCCCCAGGTCGGTCGGGAACGCGTGGTGGAGGCGGTCCGGGGGGCCCAGGGGGCCGCCCACCAGCTCGGCGTCACGGGGATCCAGAACGTCGAAGGGCCCGACGCGCTGACCGCCTTCCAAAGACTCGAGGAAGAGGGAGCCCTGCGTCTCCGGGTTCTGGCCCACCTGCCGGCCGACGGGCTCGATGCCGCGCTCCGGGTGGGTCTGCGGAGCGGCTGGGGGTCCGAATGGCTGGTGACCGGCGGGGTGAAGCTCTTTCTGGACGGGGCGCTCGGGAGCCAGACCGCGCTGCTCCTCGATCCGTACGAGGGCTCGGCCGACCGCGGCATCGCCCTGATGAGCGAGGCGGACGCCCGTGAGGCCCTGACCCGGGCCGCGCGGGGGGGAATCGCCGCGACGGTTCACGCGATCGGGGACGCGGCGGTTCGGCGGGCGCTGGACATCATCGAGACGCTGCCCCCCGTGGCGATCGCGCACCGCATCGAGCACTTCCAGATGGTGCACCCCGCCGATCTGCAACGGGCCGCCCGGGCCGGGATCGTCGCCTCGATGCAGCCGGCACACCTCCTTACCGATATTCCCCTCGTGGACAAGCACTGGGGTGATCGGGGTGCGGGGGTTTACGCCTTCCGGTCTCTCCGCTCGGCCGGGACGGCGCTGGTATTCGGGAGCGACGTGCCCGTGGAAACCATCGATCCTCGTGACGGCGTGTACGCCGCGCTGGACCGCGTCAGCCGGGATGGTCTTCCGGCCGGCGGGTGGCGTGCGACGGAGCGGCTGTCGTTCGACGAGGTACTCCATGCCTATACGGCGGCGCCCTGGGTGGCAGCGGGGCGGGGTGGAGCGGGTGGAACGCTCGCGCCGGGGGAGGTGGCGGACTTGGTCGCCTGGTCGCCACCGGCGCTGGCGGGTGTGGCGGGAGATGGGGCGGCGTTCCGGTCAGCTCAGGCGGTGCTGACGGTGGCGGGAGGGGAGACGGTATGGCGGGCGTAGAGGGGCTGGCAGAGCGGCGGGGCCTCCCGGCCTCGAGGGGGATATCTTCCCGTCCGGGAGGAACCGTGATTCGACGCACCAAGATCGTCGCCACACTCGGTCCGGCCACGCAGTCGGACGAATTGATCGGCCAGCTCCTCGATGCGGGCGTCAACGTCGTGCGCATCAACGCCTCGCACGGCACGCCCGAAGTGCGGGGCCAGTGGATGAAGGCCGTCCGCCGGATCGCCGACCAACGCGGGCTGGCGGTCGCCATTCTGGTCGACCTGCAAGGACCCCGCATCCGCGTCGGTGACCTGAAGGCACCCGTCGAGCTCGTACCGGGGGCCGAGGTGGTCTTCGCGCCGGAGGACGTGGCGAAGGGCGCCGAGATTCCGACGACCTACGACGAGCTGGCCGCCGACGCGCGGGTCGGTGCGCGCATCCTGCTGAACGACGGTCTCCTGTCGGTGGAGGTCACGAAGGTGGTGGCGCCCCGCGTGCACGCGCGCGTGGTCGACGGCGGGACCCTGACCAGCCACAAGGGCATGAACCTGCCCGGGCTTCAGGTCAGTGCTCCCGCGCTCACCGACAAGGATCGCGAGGATGTGGCGCATGCGGTTCAGCATGGCGCCGACTTCCTGGCGCTGTCGTTCGTCCGGCGCGCCGATGATCTCGCGGAGCTGCGGCTCCTGGTGCCGTCCGAGATGAAGCTCGTGGCGAAGATCGAGAAGGCCACGGCCCTCGACGATCTCCCGCGCATTCTCAGTGCCTGCGACGCGGTGATGGTCGCGCGCGGCGATCTGGGGGTGGAGCTGCCCTTCGAGGAGGTCCCGCTGGTGCAGAAGCGCCTGATCCGGGACGCCAACGCGGTGGGGAAGCCGGTGATCACCGCGACCCAGATGCTCGAATCCATGGTGCACGCGCCGCGGCCCACGCGCGCCGAGGCGTCCGACGTCGCCAACGCGATTCTCGATGGGACCGACGCCGTGATGCTCTCCGCGGAGACCGCGGCGGGCGAGTATCCGGTCGAGTCGGTGCGCGCGATGGACCGGATCATCCGCGAGATGGAGCGCCACCTCCCGCCCCGGCAGGAGCAGCGCCTGTCCTCGCGGGGAAACGTCACGGTCGAGGACGCGATCGCGCTGGGCACCTCGGCGGTCGCCCGGCTGCTTCGCACGCCGCTCATCGTGACGCTCACGTCCGGCGGGTTCACGGCGCGCAAGGTCGCGGCCATGCGCCCAGCGCCACCGATCCTCGCGGTCACGACGCTGAAGCACACGTTCCGCCAGCTGGCGCTGGTGTGGGGCATCACGCCCGTGCTCGTCGACCGCGTGCCCGGATACGATGCGATGCTCGCGGTCGTGCGGGACCTGATCCTCAAGCGGGAGTATGCGCGCCCCGGCGACCGCATCGTGATGACCGCGGGTGTGCCGTGGGAGGTGTCGGGGTCCACCAACCTGATCAAGGTCGAGGAAGTCTGAGTGCGGCTGACCCTCCTCGGCACCGGGACCAGCTTCGGGGTCCCGCAAATCGGCTGTCACTGCCGGACCTGCACCTCGACTGATCCGAAGGACCGCCGCGGGCGCACCGCGGCGCTGATCGAAGACGGCGACCGCCGCATTCTCATCGATACCCCGCCGGAGATCCGGTTGCAGCTGGTCGCGGCCGGCGTCGACCGGCTCGACGCCGTGCTCTTCACGCACGCGCACGCCGATCACGTCCACGGGATCGACGATCTCCGCGCCTTCACCGTCAAGCAGCGCGCGCCCCTCGAGGCCTACGGCTCCCGCGAGACTCTGGCGGAGCTCGGCGCGAAATTCCCGTACATCTTCGATCTCGAGTCGAAGGCGCCGGCGGGGACGTCCAAGCCCGAGCTCGTCGCACGTCCGCTCGTCCCCGGCGTCTCAGTTCGCATCGCCGGCCTCGACGTCGAGCCCTTGGCGCTGCCGCATGGCCGGCAGGAAGTGCTGGCGTACCGGATCGGCCGTCTCGCGTACGTCACCGACGTGAAGGACGTGCCGGAGGCGGCGAGGACCCGCCTGGGGGGCCTCGACGTGCTCGTGCTGTCGGCGCTCCTGTCGCGGCCTCACCCCCTGCATCTCTCGGTACCGGAGGCGGTGGCGGTGGCGCAGGCGATCGGGGCCCGCCGTACGTTCTTCACCCACCTGACCCACGAGACCCCGCATGCGGACTTGGCCGCTTCGTTGCCCGCGGGCATCGCGCCGGCGCACGACGGTCTGGTCATCGACGTAGGCGAGTCCTAAATTCAAGGATACAGGAGGTTTACGGATGGCTGAGGAGCCACAGGACATCCTGCGCCGCTTTGCGTCGCCTTCGGTACGGCGCTCGGATGCCATGGACCAGCTGGTCCGGGACGCGGTGTTCGGGGACCAGGGGACCCGCGACCGGGCGCGCTGGCTGATCTGGGAGATCGGGCAGCAGGCCGGGGCTCGTCCCGCGTCGATCCACGAGCTGTACCTGGCCCGTGGACGCGGGGAGGTCTCGGCGTTCACGACGCCCGCGATCAACGTCCGGATGATGGGCTACGACACCGCGCGCGCCATTTTCCGCGCGGCCGTCCGGATGGACGTCGGCGCCGTGATCTGTGAAATCGCGCGCTCGGAGATCGGGTACACGGAGCAGCGTCCGGCGGAATACGTCGCCGTGATCACCGCCGCCGCGCTGCGCGAGGGGTTCGACCACCCGATCTTCATCCAGGGCGATCACGTCCAGGTCAACGCCAAGAAGTACGCGACCGACCCGGCGGCCGAGCTGTCGGCGATCAAGGCGCTGATCGACGAAGAGATTCACGCGGGCTTCTACAACATCGACGTCGATACGTCGACGCTGGTCGATCTCTCCCAGAAGACGCTGGACGAGCAGCAGCGCGTGAATTTCGAGCGTGCCGCGGAGCTGACCCAGTACATCCGGCAGCGCGAGCCCAAGGGCGTCACGATCTCCGTCGGTGCCGAAATCGGGGAAGTGGGCGGGAAAAATTCCGACGTGCACGAGCTCAAGGCGTTCATGGGCGGCTACGAGCGCACGCGCCACCACCTCGGGGTGAAGCACGGCATCAGCAAGATTTCGGTGCAGACGGGCACGAGTCATGGCGGCGTCGTACTGCCCGATGGGACCATCGCGAAGGTGCAGCTCGACCTCGCGGCCTTGAAGGAGCTCTCGCAGGAAGCGCGCTCGATCTACGGACTCGGCGGCGCGGTCCAGCACGGCGCGTCGACGCTGCCCCCCGACGCCTTCAGCAACTTCCCGCTCTGTGAGGCGGTCGAGATCCACCTCGCCACGAACTTCCAGACCATGGTGTTCGATCACCCCAAGCTGCCTCAGGCGCTCAGGGCCGAGGTGAACGCGTGGGTGAAGGCGGAGTGCAAGGAGGAGTGGAAGAAGGGGGACACCGAAGAGCAGTTCATCTACAAGAGCCGGAAGAAGGCGATCGGTCCGTTCAAGAAGAAATTCTGGGACCTGCCGGCCGACATTCGTCAGGCGATCGGCGCCGATCTCGAGAAGACGTTTGCATTTCTCTTCGAGCAACTGCGAGTGGGGAACACGCGCGCCGCGACGGACCGGTTCGTGAAGCCGCCCCTCGACTCTCACGCGGCGCCTCGCATGGCGGCGGTGGCGGCTCCCGACGATCTCGAGGCGGGTGAGTGAGCGACGACGAGGGCACCCCCGACCGCTCGGCGGTCGGCCCGTTTCTCGTCGGCCTCGCCATCGGCGCGGCGCTCGGAGCGCTCTTCGCGCCGGAGTCGGGATCGAAGATCCGGGCCCGGGTCGGGAAGCGCGCGGGACAGCTCCGCGAGGACCTGGGGGACATCGTCGATGAGCTCAGGACGGTGATGGCGACGGAAGAGCCCGATGCGTCTCCGCGGGAGCAACTGCGCCGGCGCTTGCACGCGGCCCGAGCCGCGCGGCGCACCCTTCCAGGCGCCGGAGCGGGGACTGCGGATACGCCACTCGAGTGAAGGTCGAGGGTGGGTGGCACCAATCGTTCGTGGGCATGGTGCGCCGCACCTTTCAGGCGGCGTTCGAGGACAACGTCCCGTTTCTGGCGAGCGGACTGTCGTTCGATCTCCTGCTCACCGCCATCCCGTTCGCGGCGCTCGCGCTCGCGGTGGTCGGCTACCTGGTGCAGCATCAGATCACCGCGCACCAGATCTCGGTGCACCAGCTCCTGCAGCGGTTTCTCCCGGGCGGGCCGACGGGGCGGGGTGTGGACATCTTTGACCAGGTCGAGCGCGCGCTCGGCGGCATCGTGGCGCAACGCGGGCGCCTCACGCTGTACGGATTGCCGCTCTTCATCTGGTTCGCGGCCCGGTTCTTCTCGGGCCTGCGGATCGCGCTGAACGAGGTGTTCGACACCGAGGAGGTTCGTCCCTGGCCGGTCGCGAAAGGCACCGATCTGGCGATCATGCTGACGACCGCGGCCCTGGTGGTAGGCAACGCCTTGCTGCCCGCCTACGAGGTCTCGAGCGCCGGCACCATGACCAATTCCTTCTGGCTGCTCTGGTCCTGGCGCTTCGGGCTCGAAGTTACCGCCTTCGGATTCAGCACCGTCCTCTTCTTCCTCATTTTCAAAGTGTTGCCGAGCCGGCGAATTCAGTGGCGCACCGCCCTGGTCGCCGCCGGGTTCTGCTCCCTCGCGTTCGAGGTCGCGAAGCGTGCTTACGCGCTCTATCTGGCGCGCTTCGTGACTCTGGATCGCGTCGCGACGGACGCGAACATCATCGCGTTCTTCCTCTTTCTCCTGTGGATCTACTACACGGCGTTCGTCTTCCTGCTGGGAGGCGAAGTGGCCGAAACCTACGACCTGGTGCGCATGCGACGGGCCCAGCGGGTGCGCCTCGTATGAGCGCGATCGATCTCCGGTCCGACACCGTCACCAAACCCTCCGCGGCGATGCGGCGGGCGATGGCCGACGCCGAGGTGGGCGACGACGTCCTCGATGGCGATCCGACCACCCGGCGGCTGGAGCAACGGGTGGCTGAGCTGCTGGGGAAGGGGGACGCCCTCTTCTTCCCGACCGGCACGCAGGCCAATCAGACGGGCGTGGCGATGTGCACCACGCCGGGCACGGAGCTCGTACTCGAGGCCAACGCCCATCTGGTGCACTACGAAATCGCCGGTGTCGCGCTCCTCGCGGGCGTCCAGATCCGTCCGGTCACGACGCCCGACGGCCTGCTCTCCCAGGATCTCGTGAAAGCGGCCCTGCGGCCGGCGTCGCCGCACGTTCCGCGGGTCAGCGCGATCGCGATCGAGAACACGCACAACGCGGCGGGGGGGCGCGTGTTGCCCGTCGACCGCCTGCGGGCGATCACGGCGCTGGCCGCCGAGCGGAACCTGCCGGTGCATCTCGACGGGGCCCGGCTCTGGAACGCGGCCGCGGCGCTGAATCAGAAACTGTCGGCCCTCACGGCCGGCGTCGCGACCGTGATGGTGAGTCTCTCCAAGGGACTGGGCTGTCCGGTGGGATCGTGCCTCGCCTTCGACGCGGGGCGCCGGGCGGAAGCGTGGGAGATCCGGAAGCGGCTGGGGGGTGGCATGCGGCAGTCCGGCATCCTGGCGGCGGCCGGGTTGTACGCCCTCGACGTCAACCTCCCGCGCATCGCGGAAGACCACGCGAATGCGAAGACGTTCGCCGCCATCGTGGCGGAGAACAAGGCTCTGCGCCCGGTCCCCCCCGACTCGAACATCGTGATGGTGGATCTCACGCGCGAAGGGGACGCGGCCGATCGGGCCGTGACGGGCCTGGCGGCGGCGGGCGTGCTGTGCACCGCCTTCGGGCCCCGCCGTCTCCGCTTCATCACGCACCTCGACGTCTCGCGCGCCGACGTCGAGCGGGCGGCAGGCATCGTCGCCACGGTGCTCGCATGACGGGCCGCCCGACCCCGAGTGTGCCGCATCTGTCGCAGGTTCTGCCGACGGCGCGTGCCATTCTCTGGAATCCGATTCTCCAGGGGACGGTGCGGCGGACGCCGGGAGGCGCGTATCCGATCTTCATCGATCAGAAAGCACTGACCGCGCTGACCGATCACTTCGCCTCCATTCCCAACGACCAGGCGGTGTTCGGATTTCTCGCGGGCGACCTGTTCGAGTGTCCCACCAGCAAGGTGCGCTACGCGGTCGTCGATTCCACCATCCGGCTGAATCAGCCGATCTACGGTGACAAGACCGCGGTCGTAGTGCAGCGGCTGTGGGACCGCATTCAGGACGAACTGAAGAAGATCGAAGGCCAGCTCATCGGCTGGTATCACAGTCATCCCGGGTTGTCCTTGTCCCTCGCGCCGGAAGACGTCAAGGCGCAGGAGACCTACTTCACGTCGCCCTGGCACACCGCACTCGTCCTCGGCGCGCAGGGGAGCGATAACGTCGCTGGATTCTTCCGCCGTTCCGGTGCGCCGGGGTGGACGACCACGCCGTTGCCGTTCTACGAGCTGCTGGACGAGGCGACGGTTTCGACGCGCGGGAAACGCTCCATCCTCCCGTGGAAGAACTTCGGCACCGACGAGGCGACGGCCAGCCGCGCGGCTGCCGGCGCGCCCGCGAAGGCGACGCCGGCGCGGGTGGGGCCGCCCCCCAAACCGTCGACGCCGGCGCCTCCGCCGACCAAACTGCCGTCACCGGCGCCTGCTCCCGCCGCACCCAAAGCCGCGGCTCCTCCGGCGCCGCCACCACCGGCACCCAAACCGCCGCCGCCAGCTCCGAAGCCGCCGCCACCGCCGCCACCTCCGCCTCCTCCGCCACCGGTGGAGGTGCCGTTGGCGCCGCCCCCGATTGCGCCACCGAGCCGAAAGGCTCCGGACGCGATGGAGGTCGAGGCGTCGATCGCGCCGGCACCCCCAGCCGCGGCGCCACCGCCTCCAGCGCCTCCTCTGCCTCCTCCGCCGGCCCCTCGGCGGTCAGGTGGACAAGCGATGCCCCATCTCGCGCCGGTGCGTCAGTCCGACCGCACTTCGACGCCCGTGCGGCCGAGCTCTCGGCGGCCCACGGTGGGGAAGCTCTACGCGGAGGAGCCGAAGTCCTGGCGGGGGCGGATCATCCTCGGGGTCGTCGTCCTCGCACTGCTCGGCGGGTTGGGGTACTGGTATCAAGTGCTGCGCCCGACGCCGGGGTGGGAGTATCCCTGGAGTCCGTTGGTGCGGCGCTTCGCGTCCGCCAAGGCGCCCGCACCCGCGCCGGCACCGAAGCCCACGACGGTCGATTCGGCAACCGTCCGGTTTGACGCCGCCAGCGACTCCCTCGCCGCGGCGATCACGCGGTTCGGTGACCGCGCGTTGCGGTTCGGGGGCTTGCCCAGCGATTGCGCGCCCCTCGACTCCGGCCTGGTGGCCCTGGAGGACGCGTGGACGACGTACAACCAGCGGCAGCAGAACGTGACCCTCGACTCCCAGCGCGCCACCCGAGACCAGC